>JAILNV010000049.1 GCA_024691125.1 Lachnospiraceae bacterium
GTTGCATCCGTAAGACCCTCAACCGTATATACACTCTCCGTATCATCAACATTGATACGAAGCCTCTTGGCAAGATCCTTATCATATAAATACGATACCTTGAACTGATCTCCGTTCTTCAGGTCGTCGTTCCTGTCTATCATTGCCGCAATGCCTGCCGCGAACTGAAGATATTCATCGTTCTTAACGGCCTTGTTGGTTATGAGCGCTTCCTTCTGTGCAAGCCTGATGGTATCCACCTCATCAAAAAGCATGTCATCCTTACGTACCATCCTTACCTTGCCCAGATTATTATAGCCCTCATAGCTCTCTTCGAAATAATCCGCAAGGACAAGAGTATCTCCCGGAGTAGCATTGGCAACCACGTACCATCCGGCTCCGACGATAGCGACAACTATTGGAATCAGAAATAAAAACATCCATTTTCTCATCTATACATTCCTTAAATATCAACAAAAAAATGATACAAAAATCGCGCAATTCAGTAATTTATCACAATTATGTTAACCCAATAACATATATTAACACTACACCAGCTCTTTTGCAAGCTTTTTCATCTCTTTCGCACTGGCAAATACGCTTTCCGTAATCTCGGCTCCGCCCATCATCCTGGCAAGTTCGTTAACAGACGACTCCTCATCAAGAGTGATCACATCCGTCTTCGTGGTGGTTCCCTGTACCGATTTCCTTATCTCGAAATGATCGTCAGCCATGGCAGCTATCTGAGGAAGATGGGTGATACAGATGACCTGATGCCTTCCCGCCAGCTGTTTAAGCTTCTCGGAAACCTTCTGAGCCGTCCTTCCGCTTATTCCGGTATCTATCTCATCGAAAATAAGCGTTCCGACGCTGTCCTTCTCTGCAAGCACTGACTTAAGCGCCAGCATTATCCTCGAGAGCTCACCGCCCGATGCGACATCCTTAAGAGGCCTTACCTTCTGTCCCGGATTGGTGCTTATAAGGAATTCCACCGTATCGTATCCGTCAGCTCCGGGATGCTCCTCATCTCCCGTAACCGCTATCTCGAACTGCACATCCAGGAAATTAAGATCCACGAGAGCCTCCTTTAGCGCCTTCGCAAGAACCAACGCCTCCCTTCTCCTTATTTCCGAAATGCGGCTGCACAGCGTAAGAAGCTCCTCCCTGAGCTTATCATGCTTCTTCTCAAGCCCTGCAAGATACGCCTCATAGTCGGAATATTTCATGAGAAGCTCTTCCTGCTTCTCAAGATATGCATTTATCTCCTCTACCGTATCTCCGTATCTCGTCCTTATATGATTAACTGTATTAAGCCTTTCCTCGACCGCCGCGAAGCTCTCGGGAGATGTATCCAGCTCACTCTCATAGGCAGCGATCGATCTGTTGAAATCATTAAGCAGGCTGTCTATATCTGTAAGCTCCGAGATAAGTCCTTCCAGTCCATCATCATACTCTGACACTGCTCTCAGCCTTGAAAGTGCGCGTCCCACCTGTGCTCCGGCGGCTTCTCCCTCATATCCGGTCAGCATATGCGCGCCTTCCACCGCTTCTGCTATTCTCCTTGCATTGGAAAGCTTACGGTATTCGGTCTCCAGCGCCTCCGCTTCACCTTCCTTTACCGCGGCGTTCCTTATCTCATCTATCTCGAACTGAGCCAGCGCAGTCTCCTTGTCCATATCCCTGTCGGAGGACCGGGCTTCCTTAAGCTCCTTTTGGATCTGTGAGTATTCGTGATATTTTTCCTTAGTCTGTACCAGAAGCGTAAGCAGCTCCTCACCACAGTAGCTGTCCAGTATCTCCTTATGCTTGGATGCATACAGAAGAGACTGATGCTCATGCTGTCCATGAATATCGATAAGCACGGATGACAGCTCCTTAAGAGCCGAAGCGGATGCTGTCTCTCCGTTGATCCTGATAACATTCCTGCCCTTCATAAGCTTACGCTGCATCACCACCTGATCATCCTCAAGCGGTATCTGAAGCTCCTCAAGCTTCTGTCTTACATCATCGGAATCAACGCTGAAAATAAGCTCACACAGCGCGTATTCCGCATCCTCCCTGATCACATCCCTGGGCATCCTCTTTCCCAGCGCGAAATTCACCGAATCGATAATGAGTGACTTACCGGCACCTGTCTCACCTGTCAGAATGTTGAGTCCCTGTCCGAAATCGATCTCCACATCATCGATCAGCGCAATGTTCTTAACATGCAGATTTAAAAGCATCTGAAATATCTGTCCTTTCTTATCAAAAATCATATGCAGTACGGGTTATCATATGATCTTTATCTCTACAACAGTCTCTCGATCCGGCTCATCACCTTATAGGTATCATCCACAGTCCTTACTGCGCACATCACCGTATCGTCTCCTGCTATGCTCCCGACTATCTGCGGAAAATCAAGAGCATCTATCGAAGCGGCAACAGCCATGGCCATTCCCGATATCGTCTTTATTACAAGGATGTTCTGCGCCATATCCATCGACTTAAATCCGGCGCGGAGCACATTCACGTATTTTTCATCTATCTCATCCCTTGCCTCAGGGTGTTTCGCATATCGCTGCCTTCCGTCACCTGCGGGCACCTTAATGAGGTTAAGCTGCTTTATGTCTCTTGACACGGTTGCCTGCGTCACCGCATAGCCCTCACTGTTTAAGCGGTCAGCCAGCTCATCCTGAGTCTGTATTATTTCATTGCTGATTATTTCAAGTATCTTGGTCCGTCTGTCGCTGCTCATGTTTCCTGCTTCGTTCCTCTTCCAACCCTCAGACATTACTGCCGTACATATTTGTTTCCATCTTTCGTATCTCAACCCGGATGCGATTCATGGATTGTTTCGTACTGCGATCCTGTGATCATTACATCGCTCTCAGCTTTCTTCCAAGCACTTCCAGGAAGCCTTCCTTACTCATCTTTATAAACTTGGTAACACCCGTGGCCTTCTTTATGTCAACCAGATCCCCTGCCGAAAGATTAATGGCAGCTGACCCGTCACAGGATACACAGGCTTCATATTCGTTGCCGTATTTACTGTCGCATATCTCTATCCTTATCTCATCCTCAGCCGGCAGTACCACAGCTCTTGTATTAAGGGTATGCGGGCATATCGGCGTAATGAGTATGATGCTTGCCGAGGGTTCCACTATCGGGCCGCCCGCCGACAGGCTGTAGCCCGTTGACCCTGTTGGCGTTGAGACTATTATTCCGTCAGCCTCATATGTCGTAAGAAAACGGTCATTTACATAGACTCTGTACCTCACCACATGAAGGGCTCCGTATCTTGTTATCACTATATCATTAAGGGCATCTCTTTTTACGCCTCCGGTCTCGGAGCTTAGCATCATCCGCTCCTCGATCTCATATCTTCCTTCTATCAGCCGGTCAAGCGTGGGAATGACCTGATCTCTCTCCACTTCCGCAAGATACCCAAGCCTCCCCAGATTAATGCCAAGCAGCGGGATATCCTTCCCCGACAGCGCCCCGGCTACCTGTATAAGCGTACCGTCACCGCCCAGAACTATCACACACTCCGCGCCCTCATCCACATGCATTTCAAGCTGTTCCTTATGCACATTATCATAGGTAACCGAAACACAGGTACAGCTGCATCCGTTCTTCTTAAGATATTTCTGTATCATATCGCCGACCTTGTTGTCGGCATCCTTTTCCTTATTCGATACCACAAGATAATTATTCATCGGGTCTCCTCACGCTAATCCTGTAACTCTTTACCTGTCTCCACTTAACATGGAACAATGTAAAAACAGCAATGCTTTCGAGATTATGTCAACCTCTCATGTGCCTCATTAACGATAGACTTAACATGATCATAGTTCCCATCACCGGCGGCGCTGACAGCATCGTCGTCCTTGTCCCCGATATTGTCCCTGTCATTTTCATTGTCCGTTTTAGTCTTCTTTATGTAAACCAAATATTCTATATTCCCTTCCGGTCCCCTGATAGGTGAATATGTAAGTCCGAGAACCCGGAAGCCTGTCTCTTCCGCAAGCTTAAGAACCTTGAATATCACTTCCTCATGAACGCTCTTATCCCTTACAACACCCTTCTTCCCCACCTTCTCACGGCCTGCCTCGAACTGCGGCTTGATAAGGCAGACCATTGCGGCTCCGTCCTTCAGCAGTTCATATGCCGGCGGAAGAATCTTATCAAGCGAGATAAAGGATACATCACAGGAGGCAAAATCAAGCTTATCTTCTATATCATCCGGCTTCATATATCTGAAATTGGTCTTCTCCATGCATACGACGCGTTCGTCATTCCTAAGCTTCCAGTCAAGCTGCCCGTGGCCCACATCAACGGAATATACTTTAGCCGCTCCGTTCTGAAGCATGCAGTCCGTAAAGCCTCCCGTAGATGCTCCGATATCCATACACACCTTACCTTCAAGCTCTATCGGGAATTCCGACAGTGCCTTCTCGAGCTTAAGCCCGCCGCGGCTTACATATTTAAGCGGATTGCCCTTGACCAGGAGATCAATACCCTCCTCTTCGAAGGTAGATCCCGCCTTGTCCTCCCGCTGTCCCTTCACGAAGACATTGCCGGACATTATTATTGCCCTGGCCTTCTCTCTCGACGTGGCATAGCCCTGATTAATAAGTATAACATCCAAACGCTGTTTCATACCGTCTCTTCCTGCATCAGACTTATCGGAACCGTGAACTCATGTACCGGGGTTTCCTTCCTGTGCTTGTTTCCCCAGCTGACATACTGTGTGATGATCCTCTTGACTATGGTCTCGGTATCTATACCCACTTCCTTCTTAAGCAGTTCAACATTTCCATGCTCTATATAATCGTCCGGAAGAGCTATTATAAGCACATCACAGTCAAGCCTATGCTCGAATATATAATCCCTGACCTTCTCACCGTAACCGCCGCTCTGTACGTTCTCCTCCAGAGTCACTATGAGAGAATGGCTTACACACATTTCGCGTATGACATCCTCATCAACGGGCTTGGCAAAGCGTGCATTTACAAGGCTGCATGGATATCCCCTCTCCTTAAGCTCCATGCGTACCTCTTCAGCAGATCTTACCATGCTTCCAAGAGCAAACAGCGCGATATCATTTTCCTCATATATTACTTCACTCTTACCGAAGCTTACAGGAGCCCGGAATTCCTGAAGGCCGTCATATGCCTCACCCCTCGGGTAGCGTATCGCTATCGGTGAATCGAACTTCACGGCGAACTTAAGCATGTCGGAAAGCTCCCACTTGTTCTTGGGTGCCATAATGGTCATATTCGGTATCGAAGACAGATATGAAATATCGAATATTCCCTGATGCGTCTCGCCGTCCGCTCCCACCAGGCCTGCCCTGTCTACCGCAAACACAACCGGAAGATTCTGTATGCATACATCATGCAGTATCTGATCGTATGCCCTCTGCAGGAACGAGGAATACACAGCAACTATCGGTCTGAGTCCTCCTGCAGCCAGTCCCGCGGCGAAAGTGACCGCATGCTCCTCCGCTATCCCCACATCAAAGAAACGGTCATGATACATATTACTGAACCGCTTAAGACCCGTTCCGTCAGGCATTGCGGCTGTGACTGCCACCACCTTGTCATTCCTGGCTCCAAGCTTACACATTACCGTGGAGAATATGTCCGTATAATTGGCCTTTTTTCTTTTCTTTACCGGCAGCCCCGTCGCTATCTCGAAGGGCTCCGCGCCGTGGAATCTTGCCGGATGACGTTCTGCCGGCAGATAGCCCTTGCCCTTCTTGGTGATCACGTGTACAAGAACACATTTAGGAAGCTTGCGCGCCTCTTTTAACATCCTGACCATGGCCTTTATATCGTGTCCGTCCACGGGACCAAGATATGTGATCCCCATATCTTCAAAGAACATTCCGGGAACCACCAGCTGCTTTACTCCGCTCTTATAGCGCTTAAGGGTGTCAACCAGCTGCTCGCCGCCCCGGATCTTATTTAACGTATTCTCAAGACCTATCTTGAAATCCTTATATGCCTCAGCCGTCCTTATCTTGCGCAGATATTTCGACATTCCGCCGACATTCTCCGCTATCGACATGTTGTTGTCATTCAGGATTATCACATAATTGGTATCGAGCCTGGCAGCATTGTTAAGCGCCTCATATGCCATGCCTCCGGTAAGCGCTCCGTCTCCTATCACGGCATATACGGCGAAATCCTCTCCGTTAAGATCTCTTGCCTTTACCAGTCCCAGGCCTGCCGATACGGACGTTGATGAATGGCCGGTATCGAAGCTGTCGCAGAGGCTCTCCTTCCTCTTGGGGAAGCCGCTCATTCCGCCGTATTTTCTCAGCGTCTCGAAGCCCGCCTGTCTTCCGGTAAGCAGCTTATGTGTATATGACTGATGCCCCACATCCCATATGATCTTATCATCCGGAAGATCCGAAACAAGATGCAGCGCCATGGTGAGCTCCACAGCTCCCAGGTTCGAACCCAGATGTCCGCCCGTCACGCTTATCTTGTTTATAAGGAACTCTCTTATCTCCTGGGCGAGATCATCATATTCATCTGCAGGGATGTTCTTTATATCGTTAGGTTTTTTAATTTTATCAAGTATCACAGCCTGATCCCTTTTTTGTCATTACTGTTTATTTCTTTCCACTTATCAAAGCCTGATAATATGCCCCTGTTTATCTGTCACGGTTGATAAGGAATCGTATAAGCTCCTCAAGGAATTCGTTTCTCTTATCAAGCTTCTGAAGCTGCTCTATGGCATCTCTGGAATATGCAGCCACGTCTGCGGAAGCAGTCTCAAGCCCCTTTATAGTTACATAGGTGGTCTTGTGATTCTTCTCATCGGAGCCCACGGGCTTACCGAGTATCTTAGGATTCCCCGTCACATCAAGGATGTCATCCTGTATCTGGAAGGCTATTCCCACTGCTTCACCCACCTGCTCCATTATCTCAAGCTCTTTGTCATCGGCTCCGCCAAGGACTGCTCCTATCATAAGAGCCGCCTGGATGAGCGCGCCCGTCTTTAACCTGAATATGAACAGAATACTGTCCTCTGTAAGCTTAACATCCTTATCCTCGGCCTCGACATCATATACCTGACCGCCGACCATTCCGAATATCCCGGCCTTCTTTGACAGAATCTGCAGCGCCTTCACCGCCCTTTTCAGAAGTACGGGATCATCACCGCATAAGTCAAGCGATCCTGCGGCAGCTTCATATGCCATATTGAGAAGGGCGTCGCCTGTAAGTATTGCCATGTCCTCACCATACACGACATGGGTCGTCTTCTTGCCGCGGCGGTACTCATCATTATCCATTGCAGGAAGATCATCATGTACCAGCGAATATGTATGTATCATCTCAAGTGCCGCCATGAATGCTCCGAGCGATGGATGCTCTTCTCCGAACAGCGTACTTGCCTCTCTCATCATTACCGGACGAAGGCGCTTACCACCTGACAGAAGGCTGTAGTTCATCGCGGAAAACACCGTTTTCTGATAGCCTTCCTCCTCCATGACTCCGTTCTTTATGACCATTTCCTCAGCGAATCTCACACGGTCTCTTAATTCCTCATTGAAATTCATTAAGCTCATCTCCCTCCATTATCTTTATCTGCCCTTCGACTCCCTTGAGCTTCTCATCGCAGAATCTGATAAGCTCCATTCCTTCCTTGTAGAGCTCAAAGGATCTCTCGAGCGGTGTCTCACCTGACAGTTCTTCCAGTGTTTTGTCTATTACCTCAAACGCTTCCTCCAGAGTAAGTGACTCCATTTCCTCTTTATTCATCTGATCACCTCTTCTTTTATCATAATACCGGATCTCATATCCTTTATGACGGTTCTCTGTTATTCATCCGCTCAGCGGTTCCTCTCAGTATCCGTTATAACCGCTTCCGCCTTGCCGTCCCTAAGGTATAGCGAGATCTCATCTCCTTTATTTATCCGCTCAATACTTGTAAGCGGTCTGCCGTCACTGCCCTGCGCATAGACATAACCGCTGCTCAATCTCTTAAGCGGTGAAAGGGCATCCATCCTCTCTATCTTTATGTCCAATAAATGTCTCTGTTTGATGATGCTGTCATGCATGAAGCTCTTTAACTTCTCAGTCCGTATATTAAGCTTGTCTTCTGTCTGATCAAGCCTGATACGGATAAGCTCTCTTATCCGTTCTTCGGACTGTATAAGCCTCATCTGCTGTTCTCTCAGCCTGTGAGAGGGGCTTAAGTTAATAAGCTTAAGCTTCTGTTTCTCCAGCCTGTTTCTCTTCCTCTCTATATTATCGAGAAGGGCGCTCTTAAGCTCATCCTTTATTGTTTCAAAAGCCGTAACCACAGCCTCATAGTCATATACCGCCAGCTCTGCTCCTGCCGATGGGGTCGGTGCACGAAGATCCGCAACATAATCTGCGATCGTTGTATCCGTTTCATGCCCCACCGCTGAAATGACAGGAACCTCACAGTCAAAGATCGCGCGGGCCACTGCCTCTTCATTGAAAGCCCACAGATCCTCTATGGAACCTCCGCCTCTTCCGACTATCATTACATCCACGCCTGCCATCTCCAATGCATGGATACCGTTAACTATGCTCTGCACCGCACCGTCTCCCTGAACCTTGGCCGGATAGAGGATGATGTTCACATGCGGGTTACGCCTCCTGGTAATATTTATTATATCCCGGATCGCAGCTCCTGTGGGAGCGGTCACAACCCCGAGTGTATTAATATATGCCGGAATGGGATTCTTATACCGGGCGTCAAACATGCCCATTTCTTCAAGCTCTTTTTTCAGCTGCTCGAAGCGTTCATACAGCTGAC
>JAILNV010000077.1 GCA_024691125.1 Lachnospiraceae bacterium
CTTGGTATTAACACCGATCTCTACGGAGCGGGTCTGTCTTCCATAGGCTGTATAAGATTCTGCGCACTGCTCACAGAGAAATTCGGAGTCAATTACAAGGTTCCGGAAATATTTGAAAACAGAACGGTTAAGGATATTGAAGAATTGACAGGTGACAAGCTTTCGGATTCCGAAAACGGAGCGGTAAACTATGAACTGAGGGATAAATATCCTCTGTCAATGACTCAGACGGGAATATATATCGAATGTGAAAGATATCCGGATACCACTATATACAATATTCCGGAGCTTTACACACTTGATCCTTCCGTTGACACAAAAAGACTTGAAGATGCTGTGATAACGGCTGTGAAAGCACACCCGTATCTTCTTATGCAGCCTGTTATGGATGAAGAACACAGATTGCACGCGCTAAGAAGGGATGAGTATCCATTCAAGGTAAGAAGGGTAAGCTGTAAAGAGCTTCCTGCCGAGGATAAGCTTGTAAGACCGTTTGATCTTAAGAGCGGTGAGCAGCTTTTCCGTGCCGAAATATATGAAACGGAAGATAAGAATTATTTCTTCTTTGATACCCACCATATTGTCAGCGACGGAGGCTCAATTGATATTCTTATAAATAACATAGAAAGAGCTTATCAGGGCGAAACTGTTTCAAAGGAAAACTATACCGGATACGAATTTGCTCTGGATGAAGAGACAGCAAGGAAAAGCAGCCGTCTTGAAAAGGCCAGGTCATGGTATGACGGAATCTTCAGAGGCTGCGGCGGTGAGACTCTTCCCGGTAAGGATGGAAATCCCGATGCTCCGCATATTGCTTTCCACAGGATATATGGTGAAGCAAACGGAGCAGATATTCGAAAATGGTGTGAGGATAATTCTCTGACATACAATGCGTTCTTTACCTCAGCCTTCGGGCTGGCTCTGACAGCATATACCTGTTCGGAACAGGCTGTATTCTGTACAATATACAATGGAAGGAATGATGTGCGGCTTGAAAACAGTGTATCAATGCTCGTAAAGACCATGCCTGTATTCCTGTCTCCCGACAAAGATAAGAAAGTAGAGGAATACACCGTAGGCTGTCAGAATTATCTCCTCTCGGCAATGTCAAATGATATTTTCAGTTTTGCGGAAATAAGGAAAGCTTATGATATCAAAGCAGATATTCTGTTTGCTTTCCAGGGTGACTTCGAGCATGGAGCTGTAATAGGAGGAAAGAATGCCTCTCTTACAATGCTTGGGCTCTCTCATGCAAGAGCACCGCTCGGAGTAGACATCACCTTTGACGGAAACAGTGTTGTATATGAGATTGAATATGATCCGACATTATTCAGCGAATATACTGTTCGCGGACTGATCACAATGACGGATACCGTTGCTTCGCAGATGCTTATAAAGGAGAAAATTGGTGATATTGCCCTTGTAACAGACAGGGAAAAAGAGAAGATACAGAACCTTTATGATTCATCATATCCGGTTGAGGAAAGACCGGCGTACAGGCTGTTACAGGATGCCTCGGACAAATATCCCGACAGAAAGGCTTTGGTTGCTGTCGACCGTACACTTACATTCAGGGAATTAAATGAGGAAGCCAATGCCATTGGTCATGTTCTTGCCGGGTTGGGAGCAGGGCCGGAAAGCATTGTAGCGGTTCTTGCACAAAGGAACAGCCATGCCTATGTAATGCGTCAGGGCGTACTTAAGAGCGGAGGAGCTTTTCTTCCTATAGATCCCGAATATCCTGAGGACAGGATCAGATTTATCCTTGAGGATTCAGGAGCCAGGCTTCTTGTTACGACAAAAGATGTGCTTACAGAAAGGAAGACATTCTTCGATGAACTTGCCACAACCGGAATTACGATAGTTGAAGAGGGCACAGCCGTAAATAAGGGGAACAGAGAGAACCTTAATGTTTCCGTTCCATATGAGTCACTTGCATATGTGATCTACACTTCGGGTTCGACAGGACGCCCCAAGGGAGTTATGTTAACCAATAAGAACCTTGTGAATTTCGTTGACGACAATGAGAAGAATCATGAGATACAGGGTTATACGAAGAGGGGGCACGTGAGTCTTGCCATAGCGGCTCTTACATTTGATTTTTCAATCATGGAGGAATTCGTCCCGATTGCAAACGGCCTGACGGTGGTACTTGCCACACATGATCAGATAATGAATCCGGTCATGCTTGCACAGGCAATGCTTGATAATGATGTTGACGTCATGTCATGTACTCCGAGCTACCTCATGAATCTGCTTGATATGGGTGAGTATACGGACATATTTAACAGGGCTGTCAAGAAGCTTAAGAGCGTGGATATGGGAGCCGAAGCATTCCCGCCTGCCCTGTTTGATAAATTAAAGGCCGTTAATCCGGACATATACATTATGAACGGTTATGGTCCGACAGAGGCAACAATAAGCTGTACAATGCAGGTTATAGAGAATACGGATGATATAACGATTGGTATTCCGAATGTAAATGTTTCGGTATGTACCATAGATCGTGATCTGAGGCTGCAGCCGATGGGAGCACTTGGCGAAATGGTGATCGTCGGTGATGGTATAGGAAGAGGTTATATAGGCAGGGATGACCTTACTGCCAAGAGCTTCATAACCATGTTTGGAAAACCGGCATACAGGAGCGGAGACCTCGTAAGGCTTAAGGAAGACGGGAATATAGAATTCCACGGGCGTATCGACAATCAGGTCAAGCTTCGCGGACTGCGTGTGGAGCTTGGTGAGATAGAGAGCGTGATAAATACATATCCGGGTGTGAGATCAAGCATTGTGATCGTGGTCAAGCAGGAGACCGAATATCTGGCAGCATATTTTACGGCTGATAACCGTGTGGACTTAAGCGATCTCAAGACACATCTTGCTGCCAAGCTTACAGAGTATATGGTACCCCAGGTATTCATGCAGCTTGATGAAATGCCGCTTACCGCAAACGGGAAGATAGACAAGAAGGCTCTTCCTCAGGCAGGCCTTGTCGAAGATAAGATAACGGAGCCCGAGAATGAGATGCAGGAGGAGATAACCGGGGCTGTTAAGGAAGTACTCGGAGATGTGCGGTTCGGAGTAGACAGCGATCTTTTCGGAGCCGGACTGTCTTCAATAGGCTGTATAAGGTTATGTGCCATACTGTCGGGTCGTTTCGAAGTAAACATACTTATATCCGATATCTTCGATAACAAAACCGTACGCGAAATCGAGAGCCTCATATATGAAAAGAGGGATAATGAGGTACAGGATTATACAATAAGAGAGGAATATCCTCTTACAATGACCCAGATGGGAATTTTCGTTGAGAGCATTAAGTTCACGGGAAGTACAGTGTACAATATACCGTACCTTTATAAACTGGATGTAGCCACAGACATGATGAGGCTGAAATCAGCTGTGGAGAAAGCACTTACAGCGCATCCCTACATCTTCATGACTCTCAGAAGAACAGAGGATGACGAGGTCGTGGCAGTCAGGAAGAATGCCGGTGAGATCACCGTGAACGTGCCGGTGGAGAGTGTTCTGCCTCCGAAGGATGAACTCGTCCGTCCTTATGATCTCATTTCGGGAGAGGCACTTTACAGGATAAGCCTGTATGATACGAAGGATGGTAAATATATCTTTATCGATCTGCATCATATAATTGCAGACGGTGAATCATTCGATATACTGCTTTCGGACATTGATTCAGCATATAACGGAGAAGAGCCCGACACAGAGACCTATACCGGATACGAGGCTGCACTTGATGAAAAGAATGCCAGAAGATCGGGAAAATTTAAGACGGCAAAGAATTGGCTTGAATCAACATTCAGCGGATGCAGCGGTATATCCGTTCCCGGGGACAGAGGTGTGATCGCTGAAGCAGAAAACATCGTTCCTTCTATCGCACCGGACAGCGTTTATGAGGATGAACATATAGGCACAGTTAAATATACGGGTTTAGCCGGCGCTGAAAAAGTTCGCGACTTCTGCAGCGAACATGATCTTACCGAGAACGCATTCTTTACGGCTGCCTTCGGTCTGGCGCTTAAGATATATACCGGACTGGATGATGCCGTGTTTACAACAATATATAACGGAAGGAGCGATCCGAGAACGCTAAGAAGCATAGCTATGTATGTAAAGACACTGCCTGTAATCTTAAGCTTAAAGAGCAGTGAAACAACAGTGGGCGCAGTAGATGAATCACGAAGTCTTCTTCTGAATGCCATGGCCAATGATGTGGTAAGCTTCTCGGAAATAAGGACTGAGTACGGAATAGATTCCGATGTCCTGTTTGCTTATCAGGGTGACCTGGGCACTTCATCCGTCGAAACACCGTATACAGGAGAAAAAATTAAGATAGGTGAAGGAAATGCAGAGGAGATAGAGCTGTCTCTGTCACAGGCTAAAGCGCTGTTTGGTCTTGATATTTCTCTTAAAGGAAACGGAATTGTATATGAATTCGAATATGCCCCTTCCGCTTATCGCAGGGAAACAATGGACAGCTTCGTAAGCCTTTTGGATCATATTGTATCACTGCTGATAACAAAAGATAAGCTTTCAGAGATAATTAACGACGTAGGTGTCAGAGCCTTTATACCGGAAAAAGCCTTAAATAAAGCTGCAAATGATAAAGCTGCAAAGGGTTTAGGTACATCATCTGAGACAAGACAGGGAGCCGGCAATTGGAATACAGCCGGATCGGAGGATCTGATACAGGAGTTCTGTGAAATATTTAAAAAAGTACTGTCACTTGATAAGGTGGAAAGAGACAGTGATTTCTTCAAGCTCGGTGGTACATCCCTGACTGCAGCGAAGGTAATGATGGCATCAATGTCAAGAAATCTGCCTGTTGTTTATCAGGATGTTTTCGATAATCCGACACCGGAAAAGCTCGCGATAATGGTTGAAGAAAAGCAGAGGGCAGAGTTCGGAAGCGGAAATACTGCCGGAGAGGCTGCTGTAGAGATGGATTTAAGAGCAGTAAGCAAGGGAGAGAACGGACCGCTTGCACACAACTGTGATGAATATCTCGACAGGATTGCTTTAGGACATGGGGAATACAGGATTACAGGAAATGTTGTGGTTACCGGCGCTGCCGGTTTCCTTGGGATACATGTACTTAAGGAGCTTCTTGAATCGGATGCTCCGGAGATTTACTGTCTGATCAACGGAAGAGGTGAGGATGCAAAGGAAAAGCTTAAACAGACCTTCTTCTATTATTTTGAGGGTGCGCATAACGAAGAACTTGATAAAAGGATAACGGTTGTTGACGGTGATATAACAAGTCCGGAAAGTCTGGTTGAACTGGAAAAGTATGATTTTATCATGCTTATCAACTGTGCTGCCTGTGTTAAGCATTTTGCCAAAGCAGACATGATGAAACAGGTAAATGTATATGGAGTGGGTAATCTCGCCGACCTCTGTATTAAGAAGGGAGCAAAGCTTATACATGTGTCAACAACATCGATCGCAGGTGACTGTGTCGGTGAAGGAAATCACCCGGAAGTCCTTGATGAGACCAGACTCAGCATGGGTCAGGAGGTTGAATCCAACATATATGTTTACACCAAATACCTGGCTGAGAAACTGGTGATCGATGCTGTTGAGAAGAAGGGGCTCGATGCCAAGATCATGCGTGTCGGTAATCTTATGAGCAGACATGAAGACGGTGAGTTCCAGATTAATTTCGAGACCAACAATTTCATGAATACCTTAAGGGCTTATCAGGTGCTTGGCTGCTATCCTGTCGATCTTATGCATGAACAGGATGAATTCTCACCGATTGACGAGGTGGCAAGAGCCATATTACTGCTTGCATCCACACCGTCCGAGTTCACGGTATTCCACCCATACAATTCACATTCCGTTGAGATGGGTGATATAGTATATGCGATGAATAACGCAGGCATAAATATAGATATTGTTGAAAGAAGTGAATTTGATACAAGGCTTAAGGAAGCACTGGCTGATGATAACAAAAACAGATATGTGTCGCCGCTTGTAAATTATGATCTTGACGATGATGAACGGCGTGTTGAGAATGGCGCGGATAACATCTTCACTGTAAGGGCACTTTACAGACTGGGCTTTAAATGGTCCCTGACGGATGCGGAGTATATCCGGCATTCAATCGAGATGCTTGATTCTCTTGATTTTTTTGAGGATTTAGTGTGATATTTACGATCAAAGGGTTACAAAACAGAATTTGCGGTGTAAAGTGGATTATAAAAAAGTATGGTCATAAGGAATCCGAAGCTTTATGACCGGTAACGGAGGAAAATAAAATGACGATCCAAAAAACAATTAACGGAAACGAAGCGGTTCTTTCACTTGAAGGATGGCTGGACACGGTTGAATCACCCAAGCTCCAGGCTGAGCTTGATAATCTTGAGAGTAATATTGACTCTCTTGTTCTTGACCTTGCCGGGTTACAGTATACTTCATCATCGGGAATAAGACAGATAGTAAGCGCATATAAGAAGATGAAAGGGGCACTTGTGATCAGAAATACTTCAGAGGGTGTTATGGGAGTATTTAAAGCAACGGGTCTTGATAAGAAGATAAGTTTTGAATGAGTATAAAAGGTAACTATATGGAAGGAACTAATTCCAACGGGACAGTAATCAAAAGAAAAAAGAGAAGAGTATCCATACTGACACGTATATCCGTGATTTTTCTGCTTGCCGCTGTAGTATCAGGTATTTGCTCGGCTGTACTGATAAGACGCTACCTTGTACAGGATGAAGCAAGAAAATGTGAATTGGCTGCCAGGACCGCCGAAATCTCGGCGGAGCTGATAATAGGTTCTATAGATGCTGCGAAAAGAATGAAAACGGATATTGTGTTCAGAGATTATGTTCACGAGTTATTCCGAGATTTATGTAAGGCTGCCGGGCTGAAATATATATATATTTACAGATTCAGAGATGACGGTATAAGAGAATTTATAATGACTGCGGCCGGAGATGATGCTGAGGATGAGTACGTCAGCAAAGTAAGAGGCTTCGGTAAGACCAGTGACACCCCGATCTTTGATATTGAGAAAGAAATATTGGAAGGAAAGAGTGAGGGGGGTTATGAATTCGTAAAAAATAAATATGGAGATGTATTGTCATATATAATTCCTATAAATGACAAGAATGGCGACATAGTCGCATTGGTTGGTGTTGATTACAGTATGGCTTTTATTAATGAAAGGGTAAGTGATTCGGTAGAAACATGGATAATTATCATTGTCCTGATGTTCATACTTGCTTTTGTTGCATCACGGATCCTTATAAAGGCTTCGGTTCTCAAGCCTCTGCTTATGCTGTCAGAAAGGATGGGCAGATTTATAGAGAATAATGAGTATAAGTACGAAAACTCTGAAAGAAACTCCCATTTTGAGGATGAGGTATCCGATATCGAGAAATCCTTTGACAGGATGACACAGGATATATCGGGATATTTAAAGGAAATAGGTAATCTTAACTTTGAAAAGGCACAGAACGAAACGCAGCTCAGCGTTGCCAAGAGGATACAGAACGGGATCGTTCCGGAAGAATTCAGCCTGCTGTCCGATTCCTGTGAAACTTACGGACTAATGCTTCCGGCAAAGTCTGTAGGAGGTGATTTCTATGATATATTTAACATTGATGATAAAAGGGTATGTATGGTCATAGGTGATATATCCGGAAAGAGTGTTTCGGCAGCGCTGTTTATGGTGATGGTCAAAATGTATGTAAAGGAGAATCTCCAGACTGGAATGTCTCCCGCAGAAGCGCTGAATAATACCAATCTGGATTTGTGCAGGTCTAATCCGGAAAATATGTTTGCAACTGTTTTTGTATGCGTGCTTGACATGAATACAGGAGAGCTTACATATGCAAACGCGGGCCATAATAAGCCTCTGCTGTTTGGAAACAGAAATGAATATATTGAAGTGAAGACAGGAATGCCACTCGGAATGTTTACGGATCCTGTTGCAGAGAATGAAAAACTCCGGCTTAAGAAAGGTGACGGTATTTTCGTTTATACCGACGGTGTGACGGAGAGTATAAACGGTGACAGTATACAGTTCGGGGAAACCAGATTGAATGAAACAGTTGCTACGAAAAAAGACACCGCATCAGAGGGGCTTCGCGATGTGGTAAGAACTGTTGTTGATTCAGTCATGACATTTGCGGAAGGACTTGAACAGTTTGATGATATTACCTGTGCGGCTCTGTATTACTCAAAAGATGCAGATGATGGTATTGTGATTAAACGTGATATGAAATCCTTCGCTATTATAAGGAATACTTTGCTTTCTGTCATGGGTGATAATGATAACAGCAGGAATGCGGTTCTTGCCTGCGAAGAGATCTTTGCGAATATCGTTAGCTATTCAGGCGCTGACAGCATACATTTTTCTTTTGAAAAGTCCGAAGATATCTGCTATGTATCTTTTTCCGACAACGGAGTTCCTTTCGATCCTGTAAATGCTGCCGCTCCGGATAAGGAATTCGAGGATCTGGATACCGGCGGAATGGGCATCATGCTGGTACGTATGTATTCGGATGAAATGATCTACAGCAGGAAGGATAACAGAAATAATCTGATGCTTAAATTTGTAAAAGCTTAGTGAGTATAGTATAATGTTTTATTGCGGCCGGTAAAAAGGGTTAAGAAGGAATTATGAATAAACAGGCATTAAGCGATAAGATATTATTAACGGTTGAGAAGCCTGCCAGATATATAGGGAATGAGGTTAACAGTGTTGTCAAGGATAAAGACAGTGTGGACGTACGGTTTGCCATGTGTTTTCCCGATGTATATGAAATAGGCATGTCTCACCTGGGAATACAGATACTGTATTCAATGCTGAACACGTTCGATGATGTATGGTGCGAACGTGTTTATTCTCCATGGACAGATCTGCATGCGATCATGAAGGAAAACAATATTCCTCTTTTTGCTCTTGAGTCCCAGGATCCCCTGTGCGAGTTTGATTTCCTAGGTATAACCCTTCAATATGAGATGTGTTATACGAATGTACTTCAGATCCTGGATCTTGCGCATATCCCCTTTGATTCAAAAGACCGGACATGGGAGCACCCGATAGTGATAGGAGGAGGACCATGTACCTATAATCCTGAGCCGCTTGCGGACTTCTTCGATATCTTTTATATAGGTGAGGGAGAGACAGCCTACAGGGCACTCATTGATCTGTATAAGGAATGCAGATCGGCCGGTGTATCACGTGAGGAATTCCTTCACAGGGTATCGGGAATCGGAGGGATGTATGTTCCTTCTCTATATAATGTGGAATATGATATGGAAGGGCTTATAAGCTCTTTCAAACCGGTATATGATGATGTTCCTTCAGTTATACGCAAGGAAATAGAAATGCATCTTTCGGATACATATTATCCGCTTAAGCCCATCGTCCCGTTTGTAAAGGTAACCCAGGACAGAGTCACTCTGGAGATTCAGAGAGGCTGCATCAGAGGCTGCCGCTTCTGTCAGGCCGGAATGCTTTACAGGCCCGTAAGGGAACGTGATGTGGAGCTGTTGAAGTCATATGCCGTAGCAATGCTTAATAATACTGGACATGAGGAGATTTCATTAAGTTCACTCAGTTCGAGCGATTATACGCATCTTAAGGAGCTGGTCGATTTCCTGGTTGAGTATGCGGAGGAAAAGAGACTTAATATTTCCCTTCCCTCGCTCAGGATAGATGCTTTCTCACTGGATGTTATGAGCAGGATACAGGATGTAAGAAAGAGTTCCCTGACGTTTGCGCCGGAAGCGGGCTCGCAGAGATTAAGGAATGTTATCAATAAAGGGCTTACAGAAGAGGATATCTTAAAAGGAGCGTCGGAGGCTTTCCTTGGCGGATGGTCAAGAGTTAAGCTTTATTTCATGCTTGGGCTTCCTACCGAGACAGAAGACGATATGAGAGGGATAGCAGAACTTTCGAACGGGATAGCTAAGCTTTATTATGAGCTTATACCCAAATCCGAACGAAAGGGAAGGGTACAGATAGTAACCTCAACATCATTCTTTGTTCCCAAGCCGTCCACTCCGTTTCAGTGGGCATCAATGAATACCAAACAGCAGTTCCTTGATAAGGCGCATTTCGTAAACGACTGTATGCATGAACAGTTAAACAGCAAGAGTATTAAATATAACTGGCATGAGGCAGATGTTAGTATTCTCGAGGGGGTGTTCGCAAGAGGAGACAGAAAGCTTGGCAGGGTTTTGAAGGAAGCATATAAGCGGGGTGCGCTTTTCGATGCGTGGACAGAAACCTTCCATGAGGAACCGTGGCTTGAAGCTTTCGATGCGTGCGGTATCGATCCTGATTTCTACACGGCAAGGGAGCGTTCGACAGAAGAGATACTTCCGTGGGATATGATAGATATAGGCGTCAGCAGGGAATTCCTTAAACGGGAATGGGATAATGCGATCAATGAGAGAGTAACTTCCAACTGCAGGGCTGCCTGCTCAGGATGCGGTGCAAGAGTATTCGGAGGGGGAGTATGTTTCGAGAACGCCTGAGATATGGCAGACAGATAGTAAGTTAAAGCAACAAGTTTGAAATATCGTTGTCTGATTAAGGAAGACGGAGATGAATGTTAAGGTCAGGATTAAATTCTCCAAATACGGGTTGGTGAAGTTCATAGGGCATCTGGATGTAATGCGGTATTTTCAGAAGCTGTTAAGACGTGCGGATATACCGATAGCGTATTCAACAGGAATGAGCCCGCATCAGATAATGTCGTTTGCGATGCCCCTTGGCATCGGGCTTGAGAGTGATGCTGAGTATGTTGATATAGAGATAACGGAAAGGATATCATCTTTGACCGCACTGAAACTGATGAATGAGCAGAATGTGGAAGGAATCAGAATCCTTTCGTTCAGAGAGCTTCCCGAAGGAGCGGTAAATGCAATGGCAAGTATTAAGGCCGCAGATTACGAGGTGAGCTTCAGAGAGGAGATGAAGCCTGATTTTTCATGCTTTGAAATGCTTAAGGATATGTATGAGGAACCACAGATATCTGTTTTTAAGAAAACGAAAAAAAGTGAAATGTATGTTGATATAAAGCCTGGTATATACAGGATATGGGGAAATGATGACAGGATAGGAATGTGTCTGTCATGCGGAAGTACGTTAAACATAAAACCCGAGCTTGTTATACAGGCTGTATATGACAGGCTGAAGAAGGATTTCCCGGAACATGCCCTGTTGATAAAAAGAAAAGAGATATACACCGAGTCAGATGGTGTACGTATAAGCCTTGATAAGATAGGAGACGATATATTATGAACGAGAATACAATTGTACTTACCAAATATAATAACGCCATTCTTTTTATGAGCACTGACGGAAAACGACCTCTTGAGTATCAGTTTTTCAATGAGAATGAAGATAATATCGGTGATATTTTCCTGTGTGAAATAAAGGAAAAGCAGCAGGGAATAGACGCGTGCTTTGTTAATTACGGTAAGGGCAGGAGAGGATTTCTTAACAGCACAAAGTATAATACGGGAGAGCTTGTACCACTTCAGCTTAAAAAATCTGCCACCAAGGATAAGGATCCGGTATTTTCGGCAGATCTTACATTGAGCGGAATGTATGTTGTCCTTACCAATGCCAACAGGAATCTGGCTATGTCGAAGAAGCTTACCCAGGAAAGGCGGGCCGAACTGAAAAGAAGATACGGATCCTTCTTAAGTGATCTTGAATATGGAATAACGCTACGCAGCAATTGCCAGAATGCATCTCTTGGCGAAGTACTGTCGGAAGCGGATAAGCTTGCGGGTGTTATGGATGAAATACTGTACAGCAAGGATTCAAGGACCTGCGGAAGCGTACTTCATAAAACAGACAATAAATGGGTGAAACACTGCTTTAATGCCGATGCTTCCTGTCTCAAGAAATTAATAACAGATGATGAGGAAATATATAATGTATTGAATACGAATGTTATTAAATTCCTCCGACAGATAAATCCGTCCATTAAGCTTGAAATGTATACGGATAAGCTTCTGCCGCTTGATAAGCTGTATTCGATCAATACAGGTATGGAGGATGCAAGGAATAAAAAGGTATGGCTTAAATCCGGAGGCTTTCTCTACATAGAAAGAACAGAAACGCTTCATACGATCGATGTTAATACTGGAAGCATGAATGTAAACAAGAATAAAGAGGATGCCGTTCTTAAATGCAATCTTGAGGCAACGGAAGAGATATGCAGACAGATAAGGCTCAGGAATCTGAGCGGGATAATACTGATAGACTATATCAACATGCAGGAGGAGGCTGATATTAAACAGGTGACTGACAGGCTTAAGTCGCTGATAGCCATGGATACGGTTAAAACAACGTTTCATGATGTGACGGCGCTCAATCTTGTTGAGATCACCAGACAGCGTATCAGACAGCCGCTGGAAGATCAGATAAAGCATAATGAAGCGAAGTAATGAGAAAAAGTGATGAAAAGAAGTAATGAAAAGAAGTAATGAGAAAAGTGAGGTTATAAATGGCTGAGTTATCGCCGATGATGCAGAAATATCTGGAAACAAAGGAGCAGTACAAGGACTGTATCCTGTTTTACAGACTTGGTGATTTTTATGAGATGTTCTTCGAAGATGCAAAGACCGCATCCAGAGAACTGGAGCTGACGCTAACAGGTAAACAGTGTGGACTGGAGGAAAGGGCACCCATGTGCGGTGTCCCGTTTCATGCTGTGGAGGGCTATCTTAACAGACTTATCTCAAAGGGCTACAAGGTAGCGATATGTGAACAGGTTGAGGATCCAAGGGAAGCAAAGGGTCTTGTAAAGAGAGAGGTCACAAGGATAGTTACTCCCGGAACAAACCTTGACATGCAGTCCCTTGAGGAAGCAAGGAATAATTATCTTATGTGCATCACGTATATTGAAGACAGGTTCGGTATTACTGTATGTGATGTTACAACCGGTGAGTTCTGTGCGACAGAGGTTGATTCAGGACGTAAGCTTCTGGATGAGATATATAAATATGCTCCGGCCGAGATCATCTGCAACGATGCATTCCTGGTAAGCGGAATAGACATAGATGAGCTTAAATACAGGCTTTCCGTAGCTGTTTATCCACTGGAGGCCTGGTATTTCGATGACGCGTTATGCGAACGGAAGATAAGGGATCATTTCAGGGTTGAGAACACATCCTGTTTCGGAATGGAACCCGGTGAATGCGGGATGATAAGTGCCGGCGCATTACTTCAGTATCTGTATGAAACGCAGAAGAATTCACTGGATCAGATCAGGACCTTTAAGACATATGATGTTTCGGGATATATGATCCTTGATTCGGCTACCAGACGTAACCTTGAGCTTACGGAAACAATGCGGGATAAAAAGAAGAGCGGCTCATTGCTTGGAATTCTTGACAGAACAAGGACTGCAATGGGAGGACGTGCCCTTCGTTCAATGATAGAACAGCCTCTCATAGACAAGAATGATATAAATGAAAGACTGGATGCGGTTGAAGCACTTGTTAAAAAGACAATAACAAGGGAAGAGATAAGAGAGTATCTCAATCCGGTTTACGATCTTGAGCGTCTTATGAGCCGTGTGGTCTATAAATCAGCCAATCCCCGTGATATAACAGCGTTCGGCTCTTCGCTGTCAATGCTCAGACCGATAAAGCAGCAGCTTGGCGAGTTCAATAAAGGGATACTTAAGGGGCTTTATGAGGATCTTGATACCCTGGATGATCTGTATGAGCTCATTTCATCATCAATAGCCGATGAACCTCCGCTTCAGATAAAGGAAGGCGGGATAATCCGCGAAGGATATAATGATACTGTGGATTCGCTGAGAAACGCCAAGAAGGAAGGCAAGGGGTGGCTGGCCGGTCTGGAGGCAAGAGACAGGGAAAGAACGGGTATTAAGAATCTTAAGATAAAATACAACAGAGTATTCGGATACTATTTTGAGGTGACCAATTCCTATAAGGAACTCGTTCCCGAAGATTATATAAGGAAACAGACGCTTGCCAACGCGGAGAGATATACAACGGATGAACTTAAAGAGCTTGAGGATAAGATACTTAACTCGGAGGAGAAGCTGTTTTCACTGGAATACGATCTTTTCTGTGAGGTAAGAGATACCCTGGCGGCAAATATAGACAGGATACAGAAGACTGCGAAGGTTATAGCACAGCTGGATGCACTTGCTTCACTTGCTCATGTTGCGGAACGAAACAGATACTGCCGTCCTAAGATAAATGAACGGGGTGTTATAGATATCGTTAAGGGACGACATCCCGTCGTTGAAAAGATGATGAGCGAGGATATGTTCATTACCAATGACACTCATCTTGACAATAAGGAAAACAGGATTGCCATAATAACCGGTCCCAACATGGCGGGAAAGTCAACATATATGCGTCAGACGGCTTTGATCGTTCTTATGGCACAGACAGGTTCTTTCGTACCCGCCGAGTCGGCAAATATCGGTATAGCGGACAGGATATTTACAAGGGTGGGTGCATCCGATGATCTGGCAAGCGGCCAGAGTACCTTTATGGTAGAAATGGCTGAGGTTGCGAACATATTAAGAAATGCGACACAGAACAGCCTTCTTATTCTGGATGAGATAGGAAGAGGAACATCTACATTTGACGGTCTTTCCATTGCATGGGCTGTTGTTGAGTACATATCGAATCCCAAACTGCTAGGCGCCAAAACCCTGTTTGCCACACATTATCACGAGCTGACTGAGCTGGAAGGCAAGCTTGGTTCAGTGAATAATTATTGCATAGCCGTTAAGGAACAGGGAGATAATATTGTATTCCTAAGAAGGATAGTGAAGGGCGGAGCGGATAAGAGCTACGGGATCCAGGTGGCTAAGCTCGCGGGAGTTCCAGATATGGTTATAGAAAGAGCCAAGGAGATAGTAGAGGAACTTGCTGATAATGACATCGCCGTAAATGTACGCTCAATAGCAGAAAAGAAGGAAGAAAAAAGAAGGCGTGTAAGGAAGCTTGACGAGGTGGATCTTAATCAGATGTCGCTTTTTGATACGGCCACCGATGATGACATTATTAATGAGCTTAAGGAAATAGATATAAATAACCTCACACCGATGGAGGCACTGAATACACTGAGTAAGCTTCAGAACAAGCTGATCAACAGGTGGGGAAACCAATAACAGTCCTGAGCAATACAGGTAGCGGCTGTGAAAATACAGAGGGTTTTTAAATAGCAGTGAGTTATTATGGAACGGAATATACAGGTACTTGATAAAAATACAATAGACAAGATTGCGGCAGGTGAAGTGGTTGAAAGACCGGTTTCAATCGTTAAGGAACTGGTTGAGAATTCGATAGATGCCGGAGCGTGTGCAATAACCGTTGAGATAAAGGACGGTGGCATTTCATATATTCGTGTGACCGATGACGGGAGCGGTATTAAGAAATCCGATGTGAGGACAGCCTTTCTCAGGCATGCAACCAGTAAGATCAGAACGATAGAGGATCTTATCGATGTGGGAAGCCTTGGATTCAGGGGAGAGGCTTTATCCAGTATAGCTGCCATAGCCAAGGTGGAGCTCCTTACCAAGACGGCGGAGGATTTCACAGGAACACGGTACTGCATTGAGGGCTCAAGGGAGCTAAGCTTTGACGATGTGGGCGTTCCGGAAGGAACATCTTTCATAATACGACAGATTTTTTATAACACACCCGCAAGACGCAAATTTCTGAAAACACCGCAGACGGAAGGCAGCTATATATCCGACTACATGGAGAAAGTGATGCTTTCACACCCTGATATCGCATTTAAGCTTATCGTAAATAACAATACCAGATTGCAGAGCTCAGGCAACGGAGAGCTTTCGGATATCATATACAGTCTGTACGGAAGAGATATGCTTAAGGGACTTCTGCCGATAGAAGCCGGAGACGGAGATGTAAGTATAAGAGGTTATGTATGCAAGCCGGAACTGGCAAGAGGAAACAGAAGCTTCGAGATATATTATGTAAACCAGAGATATATACAGAGCACAGTTATAAGACGTGCGCTGGATGAGGCATATAAGCCGTATCTGATGTTGCATAAGTATCCTGTGGTAATTCTATATTTTGACATTTCTCCCGAGCTTATTGATGTAAATGTTCATCCGGCCAAAAAAGAGATCAGATTTTTGGAAGGCGCTCAGCTGTATGATCTTATTGTAAAGAGTATCAGGGATGTATTATCTCATAAGGAACTCATTACAGAGATACATAACGAAGATATAAATACCCGAAAACCGGCGAAAGACAATAATATCATTACTGAAAACGTGAGACCGGAACCGTTTGAAAAGCACAGCCTGTCAGATGCAGCAGAGAATACTGTAAATGATTATGCAGGGGTCAAACAGGATGATCCCGGGATACCTCAATATGTTAAGGAGGAATCAGGATATTCCTCAGGACGGTCGGAGCTGATGCGGTCACTGTCTCCGTCTGTATCCATATACAGTATAAATATAGATCCGGACGCATCCGCAGATGCATCACAAACGGCATACAGTGAAATATCGGATAAAAATGAAATATCAGATGCAAAGTATACGGAAACAGATACTGCACAGGGCAAAAGAGAATGTGGAAAAAAAACAACGGGATCCGATACGGAAGGAGAGACAAGGGCAGATCGTAGGGAAGAAGATCAGACTGAGCAGCTGACCATGTATGATTACGGTTTCCTGAGCAGAGAGGGAATTAAGCATCACCGTATCATCGGACAGGTATTCGATACGTACTGGATCATAGAAATGGACAATAAAATGTACATTATCGATCAGCATGCCGCCCATGAAAAGGTAAAATACGAACGGCTCATAAAACAGTATGAGAGTGGAGAGGTGAATTCCCAGATGCTTAATCCGCCGATAATAGTTACGTTAAGTAAAGCGGAGGAAGCCGTTATGATCAGGTATGAGGAAAGCTTTAAACGTGTGGGCTTTGAAATAGAACCATTTGGCGGAAATGAATACTCAATAAGAGAAATCCCTACTGATCTGTTTGGCCTGACCGCGGAGGAATATTTCCATGACCTGCTCGATGAGCTTATGAATGATAAGCAGTCGGCAAATATAGACGCAGTGGATCACCGGATTGCAACAATGGCATGTAAAAGTGCAGTGAAGGGAAACAGCAGACTTTCATATGAGGAAGCTGCTGCGCTCATAGATGAGCTTCTGACACTTGACAATCCGTTCAACTGTCCGCACGGAAGACCGACTATAATTTCTTTCACGAAGCAGGAAGTAGAGAAAATGTTCAAGAGGATAGTCTGATCCCGGTAGGATTTATGGTAGCAAACGGAAAAACAGAAAGAAAAAAGATAATCATACTTACAGGTCCGACAAGCGTGGGAAAGACTTCCTTATCAATAAAGCTTGCCAGGGAGCTTGACGGGGAGATCATATCCGCAGACTCCATGCAGGTATATAAGCACATGGATATAGGAACAGCCAAGATTACCCGGGACGAGATGCAGGGAGTGCCGCATCATCTTATTGATATACTTGAACCCACCGAGGAATACAATGTGGCAAGGTTTAAACAGGAAGCCCAGGCTGCAATTAAGGATATACATTCAAGAGAAAGACTTCCGATAATCGTGGGAGGAACGGGTTTCTATATACAGGCTCTGCTGTATGATGTTGATTTTACCGATAAGGCTCAGACTGAATACAGAAAGGAGCTGATCGACCTTGCTGCAGAGCGCGGGAGCGGATATCTGTTTGATATGCTTATGAAATGTGACCCCGCAGCCTGTGAATACATTAGCAGGAATGATGTTGTAAGGCTCAGCAGGGCGCTTGAATACTATCATGAGACAGGAGAGCAGATCTCGCTTCATAACATGAAAGAAAGAAGTAAGGAAGCAGCTTACGATCATAATTATTTCGTGTTGAACATACCGAGAGAAGAGCTCTATGAGAGAATAAATGCGCGGGTTGATGTAATGATTAAAGACGGGCTTGAAGATGAGGTCAGGAAGCTTATGGAGCTGGGGTGTGATTCATCCATGACATCAATGAAGGGCTTGGGATATAAGGAGATACTGGAATATTTTAACGGTAATATAACGCTTGATGAGGCTGTCAGAATAATAAAGCGGGATACGAGACATTTTGCCAAGAGACAGCTCACATGGTTCAAAAGAGAAAAAGACACAAAATGGATAAATAAAAATGAATTTCAGTATAATGACGAAAGAATAATCAGTTATTTGCTTGGAGAAATTTCAAATATTAATTAATTTATATGCTTATTTAGGTAAAATCAAGAAAATGTTTTCCTAAATAAGCATTTTAAATTTGTGATGAATAGACATAATGAGTTTGATGTGATAGAATTTAATATGTTTCTTGTAACTTGAATAATTTACTTGAATATAAAACACCTGCTGTTTTCTGATTGCGCACAAGGAGGAACGGATGAAACGGGAGACAACGAAAAAACCATCAAAAACATCAGGAGCCGGGTTGCAATAATATTGGCACTCACAATGATCTTATGTGATTGTGTGCCTGCTGCAGCCTATACTCTGGAAAGCGATGTCCTTCTTTCGGAAGATTTAAGCACTACGAAAGACGATGTCATTATAACCGAAGAGGTTACGGATGAAGCTATTCCGGATGCACCCGTGTACCTGACACCAAATAAAGATTTCGAGGTAGTGGGTTATACCGATAATATCAAGAATGGAACCGCCAAGGTAACTCTTCGCGGAATAGGAAAATGGGCAGGAACCAATACATTGAAATTTAGTATAAAACAGAAGAGGGTTCGTATCTTGGCGTATTGATAAACGGTATATTTGAAAAATAATGCCGATAAAGAAGAATTGATCATAAGCGAAATAAGTAAAAACAGATTATAAAAGAAAAGGGCATTTCGAAGATGTTCGGGATGCCCTTTAAATATTTATGAGGGTTATATGAAAAAGGATATTAATGAAATATACAGACAGTTGGGAATAGAAGATGATGTGCTTGATTATTCGGAAAAAAAGCTTAAAGGACTGCGTGACCGATTCGCAGGGATCGATGAAACCGCAGAGTATAATCAGCTTAAGGTCTTAAGAGCACTTCAGGAGTGCAGGGTATCTGATGCCTGCTTCAGCGCGTCGAGCGGATATGGGTATAATGATCTTGGCAGAGATACCCTGGAAGAGGTTTATTCGAAGATATTTAATACGGAGGATGCGCTTGTACGCCCTCAGATCACCTGCGGAACACATGCGCTTAACGTGGCGCTTTCATCCAATCTTCGTCCCGGCGATGAGCTTCTTTCACCTGTAGGAAAGCCTTATGACACTCTTGAGGAGGTGATAGGAATAAGACCTTCACGCGGATCACTCAGGGAATACGGGGTGAGCTACTCGCAGGTGGATCTTCTTCCTGACGGTTCATTTGATCACGAAAATATCAAAAAAGCGGTCAATGAACGTACGAGACTTGTGACAATACAGCGTTCTAAAGGATATCAGACAAGACCCACCCTGTCGGTCGAAGGTATCGGACAGCTTATTTCGTTTATAAAAAGTATAAAGAGTGATGTTATATGTATGGTTGATAACTGCTACGGAGAATTCGTTGAAAGGATTGAACCTTCGGATGTGGGTGCTGACATGGTGGTTGGTTCTCTTATCAAGAATCCGGGCGGCGGCCTGGCTCCCGTGGGAGGCTACATAGCAGGAAAGAAGGAATGTATAGAGAATGCAGCATACAGGCTTACTTCACCGGGGCTTGGCAAAGAGGTGGGTGCATCACTTAATGTTATACAGAGCTTCTATCAGGGACTTTTTCTTGCTCCGACTGTTACCGCCTCCGCGCTTAAGGGTGCGATCTTAGCAGCTGCCATGCTTGAAGGCCTCGGATTTAAGGTTCATCCGGATGCAGATACGCAGAGACATGACATCATACAGGCTGTCACACTCGGCTCGGCTGAAGCGGTGATATCCTTCTGCAAAGGCATACAGGCGGCTGCGCCCGTTGATTCGCATGTGACGCCGGAGCCGTGGGCAATGCCCGGATATGATTCGGATGTTATAATGGCGGCCGGTGCATTTGTTTCGGGTTCGTCCATTGAACTGAGTGCCGACGGTCCTATAAAGGAACCGTATAATGTCTATTTCCAGGGAGGACTTACCTTCCCGCATGCGAAATACGGTATAATCAGAGCTGTTCAGCAGCTTAAAAATGACGGGATGGTAAAACTGTCTTGACATTTCGCGTTATGTGCTTAAAATGATAAATACAGCTTTAAATAAAGACTGTGAGCAGGCGCCGCTTAAAGGCACTGCTTTACCCGGCCGGTATTCATATTCACTTTGGTCTTATAAGGAGGAATATGGATACAAAACATTTAACTTTAAAGGAATTACCCGAAGCGGAACGCCCGTATGAGCGTTTCCTTTCGTTCGGACCGTCTGCTTTATCCGATGCGGAGCTGCTGGCTGTAATAATACGAACAGGATGCGCGGGTAAGACTTCAATAGACATTGCAAGAGAGCTGCTTACAGGGGTGGACGGCTCTTATTCTCTTATAAATCTTTATGACAAAAGCATAAAGGAGATGAACAGGATCGCCGGTATCGGAACCGTTAAGGCAATAATGCTTAAATGCGTTGCAGAGCTGGCCGGAAGGCTGAGTATCACAATGCACAAAGACCGTTTGAGGCTTAAGGATCCTAAGTCTGTAGCTGCGATGTATATGGAGGTCATGAGGCATCTCGATCACGAGCAGACAAGAGTCATATTCACAGACGGGGCCGACGGGTTTATATGCGATGAGGTAATGACGAGGGGAACTGTCAACTGTGCTCCCGTTTCTCCGAGGGAGATATTTATTAAAGCCCTCGAATACAGAGCAGTGGGAATAATCCTTCTGCATAATCATCCGAGCGGAGATCCTACACCCAGTCATGAGGATATCCTTATAACGGATAAACTCAAAGAAGCCGGAAGCCTTATTGATATAAGACTGCTCGACCATCTTATTATAGGTGACGGAAGGTTTGTGAGCATGAACACTATGGGATATCTGTAATGAGAATGCCATAGTTAACCGGATGGTATCTCAACTGATACATTAAATAAAAACTTCATACTTGGTAAGATCAGGTGTCTTGCAAATATGGGAGGTATAATTTGGCAACCAGTGCTTTCGGTATCGATCTCGGTACATATAATATAAAGATATACAACGGATTTAATGAAACGATCAGCTCGCAGAAGAATATGATCGCAATACAGAAGGTAATGAACAAGAAGAATCTCTTTGCCTATGGCGATCATGCCTTTGAAATGTATGAGAAGGCTCCGCAGAACATCACGGTTTCGTTCCCGGTCATAAACGGCGTGATCGCAGATATTAACCATATGCAGATACTGCTGCGTAACTTTATAAACGATGCCATGAACGGCAATATAAGAGGAGCGGATTACTATATTTCTGTTCCGACAGATATAACAGAGGTTGAGAAGAGAGCTTTTTATGATCTTGTTAAGGAATCAAATGTCAAGGCAAGAAGCATCTATATTGTGGAAAAAGCGATAGCTGACGGAGTGGGCCTTGATGTGGATGTTGTCAATTCACAGGGGATCCTTGTTGTAAATATCGGTTATGAAACCACAGAGATATCAATCCTCTCCATGGGCGGGATAGTGCTCAGCAGGCTTATTAAGACAGGCGGTAAGAAGTTTGATGAAAGCATCCGCAACATGATCCGTAAGGAATATAATCTTTTGGTCGGGATAAAGACTGCTGAGAAGGTAAAAATAGCACTGCCGAAGCTGAAAGAGAATAAAGAGGATGCGATAGTATACGGAAGGGATATAGTTACGGGCCTTCCGGTTGAACGAAGCATCCCTACCAATCTGGTGGAAAAGGCAATGAATGAGAACTTTGAGTCGATAATCGACAGCGTGCGTGTGATCCTTGAGCGTACTCCGCCTGAGCTGGGAGCAGATATATACAGGAAAGGCATATTCCTTACAGGCGGTTCTGCAGGTATTGGAGATCTGCATGAACTTATATCACAGAGTACCGGACTCAAGGTTAATTTCTCCGTGAACGGAGAGGAAAGTGTGGCATACGGACTGTCACAGATAATAAAGACCGAGAGCTTAAGGTCTGTTGTCAGCTCGATGCAGGATATAAATTATTAATTTTCGGGTGTAATAAATGGGAAGAAGAGGATACGGAAGAAACAGGATTTCTATTCCCTCTAAATATGTTTTTTTAATATTGTCAATTCTATGTGTGGCAATGATGCTTCTGTCATTTACCACTGACTTTGTAACCGGGCCCGTTCAGATGGTGGCCGGTTATGTGATCGTACCTTTTCAAAAGGGTATCGCGGCGGCCGGAAGCTGGCTTGAGGGCAGATCTGAGAATATTCGCAGAATAAATGAACTGAATGAAGAGAATAAAGAGCTTAAGGAACGTATCGATGAAATGACGATACGGATAAACGACCTTCAGCGTGACAAGTATGAGCTTGCGGAACTGAGAAGCCTGTTCCTGCTTAACGAGCAGTATTCGGATTACAGTAAGATGGGAGCGCGCGTGATAGGAAAGGATACGGGAAACTGGTATTCGGAATTCACCATCGATAAAGGAAGCAATGACGGTGTGGAAAAGGATATGAATGTAATGGCCGGATCGGGGCTTGTAGGTATAGTTACCAAGGTCGGTCCCAACTGGTCGAATGTCCGCTCGATCATCGATGATACATCCAATCTGAGCGGTATGGTAATGTCAACATCCGACACACTGATAGTATCCGGTGATCTGGAGCTTATGGATGACGGATATATTAAGTTCTCACAGCTCATAGATGAAGAGGATAAGGTTGTCAAGGGAGATCAAGTGGTGACATCTTCCATAAGTGACAAGTATCTTCCGGGGATATCGGTCGGATACATTACGGAAATAGAAACAGATGCCAATAACCTTACCAAATCCGGGTATATAACTCCGGTGGTTGATTTCAAGAACCTGAGCACAGTACTTGTCGTAACAGACCTAAAGGAGACCTTCGAATAGACATGCTAAGACGGATAGTTATGCTTTTGCTTATAATAATCGCATATCTTCTTCAGACCACTCTGTTCAAAGTCATATCGATAGCCGGTATTGTTCCCAATATACTGATGATCATAACATCATCCTTCGGTCTTATGCGTGGGAAAAATGAGGGTATGTTTACAGGCTTCTGCGCAGGACTTATTGCGGACATATTCTTCATGGACATAATTGGCTTTTACGCGCTGGTTTTCATGTCGATCGGATATCTTAACGGACTGTTTCGCAGGATCTTTTATCCGGAGGATATAAAGCTGCCGATGATACTTATAGGCTTGAGTGAGATGCTGTACTGCTTTATCTGCTATATCTTCCTTTTCCTGCTTCGCGGAAGAATGAATCTTGGATACTTTTTTGTTCATATTATGCTTCCTGATGTTGTATATACCGTTCTTGTGACACTGCTTCTTTATAAAGGCATACTTTTTTTGAATGATGCGCTTGAGTCATATGAACTGAGGAGAGGCTGAATTGTTTACAGATATTAAGGAATGGATTAAAAACGTAATATTTTCGCGGCTTTTCCTGCTGTCTATAATAATAGCGGTTCTTTTTTTTGTACTCATAGACCGTCTGTTTTACCTTCAGATCATCCATGGACAGGATTACCTGAATAATTTCACGCTTACCATAAAGAAAGAGATTGCACTCCCGGGAGCCAGAGGGAATATTTATGACAGGAACGGAGAGCTCCTTGCATACAATGAGCTGGCGTATTCTGTTACCATAGAGGATAATTATGAGTCCAAATCCGATAAGAATATAAGACTTAACGATACTATACTCAGAACTGTGAATATTATAGAAAAATGCGGTGATGAGGTTAATAATGATTTTAACATAGTCATAAGCAGGTTCGGACGTTATGAATTCATAGTGAGCGATACAAAGCTTCTCCGTTTTCTTGCCGATGTTTACGGACATCCGAAGATTGACGAACTGACAGTAGAGGAACGTGAGTCTACTGCGGATGACGTAATTAAATATCTGTGCTCACGTGAGAAGTATCAGGTGGGTACGATCGAGAAGAATGATGAGGGCGAAGAGGAATTCCGTCCGATGAAGGGCTATTCCAAGGAGGAGATACTGAAGATAGTCACGGTCAGATATGCCATGAGTACCAACAGCTATCAGAAATATGTGCAGACTGTGATAGCTTCTCAGGTGAACAGTACCACGGTCGCCGCCATTATGGAGAATATTAACGAGCTTCAGGGCGTCAGCGTTAATGAAAACATGCTCAGGCGTTATAATGACACACAGTATTTTTCGCATATCATCGGTTATGTGGGAAATGCCTCAACGGAAGACCTTGAGGAGCTGGCAGGCTCGGAGCATGAGTATGATATTACCGACACAGTCGGTAAGGCGGGAATCGAAAAGGCTATGGAGGAATATCTTCAGGGAAAGAAGGGGAAGGATGTTGTCTTTACCGATAATGTAGGTAAGATCCTCGAAACAGACAGCCATGAGGACCCGGTTGCCGGTGAAGATGTGTATCTTTCCATTGATGCCGACCTTCAGAAGGCCATCTATAATATGCTCGAACAGAAGCTTGCAGGTATACTCGTCACGAAAATAATAAATATGAAGGAGTATAACAACAGCGAAGTAAAATCATCCAGAATGATGATCCCGATCGATGATGTATATTATGCCCTCATTAACAATAATGTGATAGATATTTCCAAATTCAATGATCCTGGAGCACATACCTATGAGAAACAGGTGAATGACAGCTTCCTCGAGCGGCAGACGGTCATTCTCGACCAGCTAAAAAACGAGCTTCTTACGGATGCGAACCCGTATAACAGCCTGAGTAAGGAAATGCAGGTGTATGAAAGCTACATTGTTGTAAGGCTGCAGTCATCGGCGACAGGCGTGATCATAAACAGCAAGGTTGACAGGGATGATAAGACATACCTTGACTGGACGGTAAACGAAACGATCAGCCTAAAGGAATATCTGAATTACTGTCTTGCACAGAACTGGATAGATATTTCACGTTTCCATAAAGAAGGCCAGTATTCGGATACATCGGAGGTATATGAGCAGCTGGTTGATTATATAATAAATGACCTCAAAGAGGATAACGGTTTTTCAAAACGTGTCTATAAGTATATGATAAAGGATGGCTATGTTTCTGGGAAGGAGCTTTGTCTTATACTGTTTGAACAAAGAGTCATTTACGGAACCTCTGCGGAAAAAGAAGCTCTTGAGAGCGGAGCGAGAACACCGTATGATTTCCTTATAAACAAGATCTCGAACATTGAGATCACACCGGCGCAGCTGGCTCTGGATCCATGCTCCGGGTCCTGTGCGGTCCTTAGCGCGGACGGCGAGGTGCTGGCATGTGTATCTTATCCGGGATATAATAATAACAGACTTACTAACACCATAGATGCTGATTACTACGCAGAGCTTATGAGCGATCTGTCAAGCCCGATGTATAATCATGCCACACAGCAGATGACGGCACCGGGTTCTACATTTAAGATGGTATCCGCGATCACCGGACTTCAGGACGGAATCATCAATCTTGGTGAGCCGCTTCAGTGCCGCGGAATTTATGAAATAGAGAGCCTTAACCTTGAGAAGAAATGCTGGGTATATCCCGGAGCTCACGGTTCACTTGATGTAACGCATGCGATAGAGAACTCCTGCAACAGCTTCTTCTACGAGGTGGGATACAGACTGGCAACTAACCTCCATACAACATCCTATTCGGAGGCTAACGGCCTTAATAAGCTTAGAGTATATGCGGATCAGTTCGGACTTACCGAAAAAACGGGGATTGAAATGGAAGAAAATGAGCCCCAGTTTTCGGACACATTGCCGATCGACTCGGCTATTGGACAGGGCTCGCACAATTATACCACTATCGGACTTGCCCGCTATGTGGATTCCATAGCGAACAGGGGTAAGACCTATGAGCTGACGCTTGTTGACAGGATAGCTGACAGTGAAGGGAATATTGTAAAGGATTATTCGCCTGTGCTCAGGAATAATGTTGAGGTTCCCGGTGAATACTGGGATGCGGTACAGTACGGAATGCGGCTGGTTGCCAACAAGACCGATGCTTTTAAGCATTTTCCGATAAATGTGGCCGGTAAAACCGGAACGGCGCAGACTTCGACATCCAGAACCAATCATGCGCTGTTTGTAGGCTTTGCGCCTTATGAGGCTCCGCAGATAGCGGTTGCGGTAAGAATAGCATATGGATACACATCGGCCAATGCGGCAGCTCTTGCGGGAGATGTCATGAAGTATTATTTTGATCTGGAGGATAAGGATCAGCTTATAAACGGTATTGCGAAAGTTGAGGAGAATCAGGAGGATATAGAGGATTAAAAGTATTTATAAGAAAATGGGGGAGAGTAACAATGAATACTGTAATGATTAAGAGCTTTCAACATGGAATAAGGGTAAAACTTGATCCGGAGGCTGATTTTGAGACGATATATACCGAGCTTATAGAGAAATTCAATGCTTCGGCGAAATTCTTCGGTAAGGCCAGGCTGGTTATAGCTTTTGAAGGGCGTACCCTGAGTGAAGAGGAAGAGGAATTCCTGATAAACTGCATTACGGAAAATACGGACATTACCATAGCATGTATAATAGGCTCGGATGAGAACAAAGATCATCAGTATGTAAAAGCCGCCTCGAGCTTCGCGGAGAATGGCGGATCACACGGAGGACAGTTCTATAAGGGAAGCGTAAAGGCGGGAGAGTCCCTGGAAACCGACAGCAGTGTCATAATCCTTGGAGATGTCAATGTGGGTGCCAATGTTTCGGCGTCCGGAAACATAATCATACTGGGGACACTTTACGGACACGTTCATGCCGGATGCTACGGTGATGCCGGCAGCTTTGTGGCAGCGCTTGATATAAAGCCGACACGTATTAGGATAGCGGATTATTCAGAAATGATCGCCGAGAAAAGCGGGCTTTTCCTACGCAATAAAGCAGTACCGAAGATAGTTTATGTAAAGGATGAACGTATAACAGCATGTGCCATAACATCTGACACGCTGAGTAATCTTCCTTTCTGAGATGATCCGGAGGATTTCATTTACGGTGATACAGGAGCAATAAAGTGGATATCTTAAGAATGTTTTCCAAATACAGCATAAAAAAATATAATTTTTTTCTCATAATGCTTTCTGTAGCAATATCTGTCCTGGGCATACTTCTGATCGGAAGCGCCAAAGCAGATCTTGTCGGGAAACAGACACAGGGTCTTATCATAGGCGTTGTGTTCATGCTGATCATTTCACTTATAGATTATCATTTTGTGCTGAAATTCTACTGGCTTGAGTATGCGCTTGCAATTGCGCTTCTTGTTGCGGTGTATTTTTTCGGTGATAAGGGTGGTGGAGCTGCCAGATGGTTTGTCCTCTTCGGAATCAGATTCCAGCCGTCCGAACTCGTAAAAATTCTGTTGATTTTATTTTATGCGCAGTTTATTATGAAACATAAGGATACATTGAATACTTTCCGTATTATCATAACCTGTGTCCTGCTGATAATTCCTCCGTTCGTTCTTATCTTCGAACAGCCGGATCTGTCTACCAGCATTATGATCCTTGTCATATTTGCCGTGGTTATGTTCCTTGGAGGACTGAGCTACAAGGTAATACTGGTTACCGCAGCCATAGCGATTCCCGCTGCCGTCATACTTCTTAATATGATACTCACGCCGGGACAGACAATCGTTAATGAATATCAGCAGAAGCGTATACTTGCATGGATACAGCCTGAAAAATATGCCTCCACGGAAGCATATCAGCAGCTTAATTCGATCACGGCAATAGGATCGGGACAGCTGCATGGCAAGGGCCTTAACAATAACATTATAGGTTCGGTTAAGAACGGTAATTTTATTTCAGAGGCACAGACGGATTTTATTTTTGCAATAGCCGGTGAGGAGCTTGGATTCGTAGGGAGCTGCGCGATCATCATACTGTTATTCCTGATAGCCATGCAGTGTATATGGATAGCCGTAAGGGCGGATGATCTTGCAGGCAGGCTTATTGCCGGAGGGATGGCAGGTTTCATCGGTTTTCAGACTTTTATAAACATAGGTGTTACTACCATGATCCTTCCCAATACGGGACTTACCCTTCCGTTTGTAAGCTACGGACAGACCTCCCTGATAACAATGTTCATCGGTATGGGGCTGGTGCTTAACGTCAGGCTTCAGGCAGAGAATTCGATCATATGAACGGACAGGTGAGGTTTAAGCTTTAGAGTGTAACTATCTGTTTACCAAATACTTCAAATGACTCAGGAGGATTATATGAATATTGGTTTGATTGCCCATGATTCAAAGAAAAAGCTTATGCAGAACTTCTGCATAGCATACAGAGGAATACTGAGTAAACACACGTTATATGCAACAGGAACGACCGGGAGGCTGATCGAAGAGGTTACAAACCTTACAATACATAAATATCTTGCAGGCCATCTTGGCGGAGAACAGCAGATAGGAGCACAGATAGAGCATAATGAAATAGATCTTATGGTATTTCTGCGTGATCCGCATCAACCCAAGTCACATGAACCGGATGTCGGTTACATAGTCAGATTATGCGACATGCATAATATTCCGCTTGCCACCAATCTGGCTACGGCAGAGCTTCTTATCAAATCTTTGGACAGAGGAGATATGGAATGGCGTGAAATGTACAAGTAAGCCCATTATATCCGTATTATCATTAGTGATCATAAGTATGATCATGACAGGCTGCTCGGGTTATTCCTTCAGGGATGCCTATGATTATAATTCCAGGCTGTCTGCTTTTTCGTATCCTCATATGGGAATAGACACTGCATCGCCGTTCGCAAAAAACCTTTGTGTGGTTTCTTCGGACAGCATTACAAACGGCACAGAGCTTACAGGTGTGGAAGCGGTGGGACTGTTTGATACTTCTTCCTGCGGTACTCTTTATGCGGTTAACGTGCATGAAAGGCTGGCTCCCGCATCACTGACCAAAGTGATGACGGCAATGCTTGCACTTAAATACGGACATATCGATGATATCATCACTGCTTCAGCCAATGTGGGAAAGATAGAATCAGGCGCGCAGATGGTAGGCCTTAAGGAAGGAGACCGGCTTACGCTTGAACAGGCTCTGTATGCTCTCCTGGTTTATTCGGGTAATGATGCCGGTGTGGCCATTGCCGAATATTTATCGGGGAGTGTTGAGGAATTCTGCAATCTTATGAACGACGAGGCGCTTAAGCTCGGAGCTACCAATACTCACTTCGCCAATCCGCACGGACTTACCAATGATGATCATTATACAACGGCCTATGATCTGTATCTTATCTTTAATGAAGCCATGAAGTATGATAAGTTCAGGGAAATAATAGGTACAGCCGAATATACGACCGTCTATAGTGACAGAGACGGAAGGTCAAAGGAAATGAATATTAAGAGTTCGAATCTGTATCTTACCGGGGATAAGACCGCACCGTCAAATGTTACTCTGATAGGTGGTAAAACGGGAACCACCAATGCTGCGGGTTCGTGCCTTATTCTGCTGAGCGACGGTGAAAACGGAAGTAAGTATATTTCGGTTATTTTAAAAGCAAATGACAAAGACGTTCTCTATGACAGGATGACAAAGCTTATAGAACAGGTTCCTTGATATTTGCGGTTGTTTTTTGATATGAAATAAACTATAATTAGATTATAGTTTTTATAAAAAAGGAGGAGATTACAATGATACAATTGATCGTTGGCGAAAAGGGGAAGGGAAAGACGAAGCATTTGCTGGAAAAGGTTAATGCATCGGCAAAAACGAGCAACGGAAACATTGTTTATCTTGACAAAAACAGTAAACATATGTATGAGCTCAACAACAAGATTCGCCTGATTAATGCATCGGAGTACCCGATTTCATCCGAAGATGAATTTGTAGGTTTTGTCTGCGGTATAGTATCACAGGATCACGACCTGGAACAGGTATACCTTGACAGCTTTATGGATGTGGCTTATATCAAGGATCGCACAAGAGTTGAAAATGTTGTGAAGAAGCTTGACAGGATAAGTGATCAGTTCAAGGTTGATTTCATCATCAGCGTCAGCCTCGATTCATCGGAGCTTTCAGAGTATATGCAGTCAAAAGTAATTGTATCTCTCTAATGAATTATAATCAAAGCTGTAAGAATAGGAGGGGGAATAGATATTCTCCCTCCTATAAGTTTGTTGCGTGTATAAACACAGAGTCAGGTTACCAATAATAAGGGATTCATAAACGTGACTAAAGGGAGCGGGAGAGCGGACGGAAGAAACAGTCAAAGATCCGGACGTAAAGTAACTAAATACAGACCGCCTATCAATATTAATCCGGGAATGATAATCTTCGGATTTCTTTTTGTATACATAATTATAGTTATAGTTTCATATTTCAGAACCGAACATATTGCCCCTTACGAGGTCAGTCTGGGGTCTTTGGCTGTAAACAATACCTACACCGGTGTGATTATTAGGGATGAGAAGATCGTAAGCTCGAACTTTGCCGGTTATATCAATTATTATGCCAGAGAGGGTGAAAAAGCAGCAAATAACGCGATGGTATATACCGTGGATGCTACCGGTAAGATTAATGAGCTTATTAATAATGACTCCGCGGAAAACGTAGTGCTTTCAAAGGAAGATATGTCGGAACTGAAAACAGCAATGTCTGATTTTTCCGCCGATTTCACACCGTTTGATTACTTCCATACTTATGATTTTAAATATAATATTCAGGGTACCGTGCTTAAGATCGCCAACTATAAGGTGCTGTCGGGAATAGACGCATATAAGAACGGTGAGTATTCCGATAACGTTAATTTCGGCTATGCTCCGGCCTCGGGGATACTGGTATATTCTGTAGACGGATATGAGAATTATGCTGCAGAGGATATAACCAAAGCGCTTTTGAATAATGAAGCATATGAGAAGAAACAGTTCGCGAATAATGATCTGATAGCTGACGGTGATCCGGTATATAAGATCATCACCGCTGAGGAATGGTCTGTGCTTATAGAGATTGATGAGGCTAAATGCCGCGAGCTTGAAGACGTTGATTATATAAATGTCAGATTCCTTAAGAATAATTATACATCATGGGCTGCTGTTTCCATTCTGAGACAGGACGGTACTATATTTGCCAAGCTTGATTTCAATAATTCCATGGTGACTTTTGCAACCGACCGTTTTGTGGAGATAGAGCTTATTTCTAATGTGGATGAAGGGCTTAAGATCCCTAATTCGGCGATAGTGGAGAGAACGTTCTATCTTATACCGGCAGAGTACCTTACATACGGTGATAACGGAAATGAAGAGGGCTTCTTAAGAGAGACATATACGGAAGACGGAAGCGTGACTTCGGAATTCGTAAATGCCACATTATATGCTCTGTACGATGATCAGTACTATGTTGATGAGAAGGCTTTTAAGATAGGAGATTATATATTAAAACCCGACAGCGACGAGAAATACCCTATAAGCAAGCAGGGCAAGCTTACGGGTGTTTATAATATAAACAAGGGCTATGCCGATTTCAAACAGATCACGGTGCTGTATCAGAATGAGGAGTATTCGATAGTTAAATCCAACACCCAGTACGGCCTAAGCGTCTACGACCACATAGTGCTGAAGGGTGATACGGTAGAGAATGATGAGTTCATATATGAGTGAGGTGCGATATGTCCATTAAAGATAATCTGCAGTCGGTAAAAAACAATATTGCAGAAGCCATAGAAAGATCAGGGCGTAATCCCGAAGATGTAACCCTTATAGCAGTTAGCAAGACTAAGCCTGTTTCCATGATACAGGAGGTATATGATCTCGGAATAAGGGATTTCGGTGAGAATAAGGTTCAGGAGTTAGTCGATAAATATGATAAGCTTCCGCGGGATATAAGATGGCATCTTATCGGCCATCTTCAGACCAATAAGGTGAAATATGTAATAGACAAAGCATATCTTATTCACAGTGTCGATTCGGTAAAGCTTGCAAGGGAAATAAGTAAGGAAGCGGTAAAACGCTCGCTGAACGTCAATATTCTTATTGAGGTAAATGTATCCGGCGAAGAAAGCAAGTTCGGAGTATCACCCGATAGGCTTATTGAAACTGTAGAGGAAATAGCGGCTTTGCCGGGGATTTACATAAAAGGTCTTATGACTGTGGCACCATATGTTGTGGATTCTGAGCAAAACAGGGAATTTTTTGCACAAATTATGAAATTTACTGTTGACATAATGCAAAAAAACATTGATAATGTAAGCATGGATTTTATTTCAATGGGTATGTCAGGCGATTATAAGGTCGCCATTGAAGAAGGGGCAACGTACATACGTGTTGGAACATCCATATTTGGTGAGAGGAATTATAATATATTATAAGGAGAGTGGGAACATGGCATTTTTTGACAATTTACTTAAGTCGATGAAGTATAACGACGAAGATTTTGATGATGAGTATTTTGACGAAGAAGACGAATATGATGATCCGTCAGTCACTCAGCGCAGATCTATGAAGTCGGCAACCGTCGAGGATGAAGATGACAGCAGGTCATATGGAAGGGCATCCAATAAGGTTACTTCAATAGGCGGAAGGGCATCACAGGGTAAGAACGTGAGACCGGCAGGGAATGTAAACGAGGTATGCGTTATCAAGCCTACAAACGTTAATGATTCAAGAGAGATAACGGATACATTACTTTCAAACAGGACAGTAGTACTTAATGTGGAAGGGCTGGACATGGATGTTGCTCAGAGGATAATAGATTTTACATCCGGTTCGACCTATGCAGTGGGAGGTAATCTTCAGAAGATTTCACATTATATCTTCATAATCACACCGAGAAATGTGGATATATCAGGTGATTTCCAGGAGATCTTATCAGGAGCTTTTGACGTACCCGCATTAAACACAAAGTATTAAGAATAGAAGACAGCAACCTTTCTGCTGATGCGGAAGGGTTGTTTTTTTTATAACTTTAAATGAAAAGGAACAGGAAGAGATGGAAAGCATAATAACCGTAAACGTAAAAAACAACCGGCCTTATGATGTGGTTATCACAGATAATTTTAAGAGTCTGGGCGAACGTCTGCTGTCATTATATGAGAAAGAGCGGAAGCTGTGTATAATAGCCGATAAGAATGTGTATGATATTTATGGAGAGGAACTTAAGAAAGAGCTTAAAAACAGCTTTGAGACAGTGGACAGCATTTCACTTGAGCTTGGAGAAGAGAATAAGAGCCTTGCCACGGTTTCAAAATGCTATTCTTTCATGACAGAGCACAGATATGACAGAAAGGATGCTGTTATTGCGCTTGGCGGTGGTATATGCGGTGATGTTGCGGGATTTATTGCCGCTACGTACATGCGAGGGATAGGTTTTGTGCAGATACCTACTACGCTTCTGTCTATGGTCGATTCAAGCAGCGGCGGTAAGACCGGGGTTAATTTCGAAGACTATAAAAACATGATCGGTTCTTTTAAGATGCCTCATTTGGTCTATGTAAACATTTCGGTTCTTAAAACACTTGACGCAAGAGAATATGCATCAGGCATGGCAGAGGTATTAAAGGCGGGCCTTATACGGGACGGAGTATTTTATGAATGGCTCATAAACAATTTCCCGTTCATCAATGACCGTGATACAGAATATGTCTCGGAAATGATAGAAAAGAGCGTTACTATTAAGAAGTTTTATGTAGAAAAGGATCCATTGGAGCTTAATGAAAGGGCAATACTTAATTTCGGACATACAACAGGACATGCGCTGGAGAAATATACGGGATTTAAGTATAATCATGGAGAATGTGTCGCTCTCGGAAGTGTTGTGGCTGCATTTATTTCTTATAAAAAGGGATTCTTATCAGATGATGAATATTATGAGATAAGGGATATGTTTGTGCCTTTCGGACTGCCAATATCGCTTGAGGATATAGACATTGACAGGGTGGTTGAGTATATGAAATCCGATAAGAAGAACAGCTCCGGCAGGCTGAGGTTTATACTGCTTAAAAAGATCGGCAAGGGAATAATATCTGAGGATGTCTCCTATGATGATGTAAAAGAAGCGTTGGAAGAGATCAATTTCAAATCAGGTGAATAAAAACAGGAGTTAAGGCAGAAGAGAAGATGAACAGAAAGCTTAGAATAACAGTTGATATATTGATGATTGCAATTCTTGTATTTATAGACCAGCTTACGAAGAAATGGGCTGTTAATACGTTGAAGGATTCGGATCCGGTCATACTTATTAAAGGTGTGCTGCAGCTGTATTATCTGCCAAGCGGTAATACGGGCGCAGCCTTTGGAATACTGTCCGGACACAGAGTGCTGTTTTTGTTTATCGCCGCTGCAGTAGTGGCTGTTATTTTATTTCTGCTGATAAGGCTTCCCATGGACAGCAGATTTACAGTGCTCCGCATACTACTTATATTTATAGCTGCCGGCGGAATTGGAAATATGATAGACCGTTTTGTACTAACATATGTTATTGATTTCATATATTTTTATCTTATCAATTTTCCGATATTTAATGTCGCTGATTGTTACGTAACGGTTGCTACCATTGCTCTCGCGTTGCTTATCCTGTTCAGATACAAGGAAGAGGATATGAAGCTGTTGGAGCAGAGTGTATTAAAGAAGGATAAGACGGGAGCCGCTCAATGACCGACTACAGTTTTGTATGCGGCGATGATATCTCCGATCAGAGGATCGACAGATGCATTGCCGACATGTATGAGGATTTTTCCAGATCATTTATTCAGAAGCTTATTAAAGAAGAGAAGGTATATGTAAACGGAAGAACCGTTAAATCAAGCTACAGGGTATCTGAGGGAGACAGAGTGAGCTTCAGCACACCCGAGCCTGTTCTTCCGGATATATTACCGGAAGATATTCCTCTTGATATCCTGTATGAGGATAAGGATGTTCTGGTTGTCAATAAACCGAAGGGAATGGTAGTGCATCCGGCACCGGGGCATTATACTGGAACTCTGGTAAATGCACTGATGTTTCATTGCGGTGATGAGCTGTCCGGCATTAACGGAATCATGCGTCCCGGTATAGTCCACAGGATAGATATGGATACCACAGGATCTCTTCTTGTATGTAAAAATGACAAAGCGCATCTTAAGATAGCAGAACAGCTGAAGGAACATTCCATTACAAGGATATATACTGCGTTGACTCATGGAGTGATCAAGGATGATGAAGGTACGGTTAACGCACCGATAGGAAGAAGCGAGAAAGACCGCAAGAAAATGTCGGTTAATTACAGGAATGGTAAGCCTGCCGTTACAAATTACAGAGTTATAAGACGCTTCGAAAAGTTCTCGCTTGTGGAGTGCAGGCTTGAAACAGGTCGTACACATCAGATAAGGGTTCATCTTAGCTCAATAGGTTATCCTGTCGTAGGAGATGAGCTGTATTGTCCTTATAAGCCACCTTGTTCATTGCAGGGCCAGACCCTGCATGCCGGTGTTATAGGATTCATTCACCCTACTACAGGTGAATACATGGAATTCAGTGCTCCGTTGCCGGAGTATTTTGAAATGCTTATCAAAAGGATAAGCTGATTATATGCTGATTAAATCCTTTCCTCGAGTCGACATTAGCCCCCAAATGTGATAAAATTTTTGTATCTGTTCAGAACAGCACATATATTTTGAGCCTGTTCTGAATGGCTACAATTTTTTTATATTAGAAAAAGAAATGTGGTTTGCATAACACTGAAATAAACCTGTTGCTTACTATGGAAACGGAGGTTGTAATGAATAAGAATTTAAGGAAAATGATGGCATGTTTACTGACGGCGGCTGAGGTACTCACCTTAATGCCTGTAAATGCTGCAGCTGCTCAGGATACAGATATACAGTTAAGTATCGATAGTGGCATTACTGTTGATCCCGGTATAACGATCGATGATTCCATTCCTGTAATTACTTCGGAATCAGCAGATAAGGAAAATGTGACCGAACTTCTGTCAGATAATGAAGAAGACGATCAAGCTGTAACCGGTACAGGTTCAATTACAATGTCCACGGAATGGCATGATGACGGACAGACCGGTTCCGATGAGCTGCTTGAGGGATATCTGAATCAGCTGGTGGAAGAGAATAAGACCGAAGGAAAGAAGCATATTGAACCGGAAGGTATAGCCAGAGGCGAATTACTGGATGAAGATATAAACAAATATATGTATGACTTTTTGGTACCGAATATTAAAAAAGTCGCAGACGGAAGTCTTTCGTCATCTGAATTTAGTACCGGAACCGTTAATATGTCAGACATAGGTGTGACCAAGACGACTTTTACAAAGGAAGAGCTTGGTGTTTCTGATTTTAACAGTCAGGAAAATCGTAAGAAGGCATTGTCGAAGCTCATCGCCGATTCGGGATTTAGTACATCAAAGATCATGAATGCATTACTCGAAGATCTGCCCTATGATTTATACTGGTATGATAAAACCGGAAGTGGCGCAGTAAGTTTTTTATATGGTTGTAGGTTTTCATATAGTGAGAGTAGTATAAGCGTTTCGGATTTGTATTTTGTTATCAAATTTTATGTATCAAAAGAATACAGCAGTACAGGGGCTTTTGAGACAACCGATATTAATACGCAGAAAACAGGAGCAGCAAAAGCTGCCGTAACTAAAGCTAAGGCCGTTGTTGCAGATGCAATAACCGCAGGAAATAATACCGATTACAAAAAGATGCAGTATTATAAGGATTATATCTGTGAAAATGTATCCTACAATGATGATGCGTTAGAAGAAGGAACGCCTTATGGCAATCCATGGCAGCTGATATGGGTGTTTGATGATGATCCGAATACAAAAGTTGTATGTGAAGGATATTCGAAGGCTTTTAAGCTCCTTTGCGATCTTTCGGATTTTGATTACAGCGATGCCGACTGCTATCTTGTGTCAGGTACAATGTCGGGGCAGGGTGGCAGTGGTGCAGGTGCGCATATGTGGAACGTAGTCCATATGGACGACGTTAAGAATTATCTTGTGGATGTTACTAACTGCGACACCGGTTTCAGTCTGTTCCTTGCAGGTTATAAAAGTCAAATTACCAATGGATATGTTGTTGACGGATTAACATATACATATGATTCAAATACCCTGAGAGACTTTTCACTCAGTGAAAGAACCATAAATTCAATTGATTATAAGGAAAGTCAAACACTTATCGATATTTCGGGTGCGACTGTTACCCTTGGGAATTCACTTACATATAACGGTCAGATCCAAAGCCAGACGGTATCCAGGGTTACGGTTAACGGTACCGACCTTTCATCTTCGGATTATACTGTTTCAAATAGTACGGGAAAGAATGCCGGGAACTATACACTTACCGTAACTGCAAGAACGGGATCAGCTTATACCGGTTCGGTTACCAAAGGATTTACCATAGGAAAGAAGGCGGTGAATCCTACTGTCACAGTTACAGGCAGCTATACATACACAGGAAGTGCGATAGAACCTACTTATACAGTGAAGGATGGAAGTACATCACTTGCAACGAGCGATTATACTGCATCATTAAGCGATAACACAAACGCAGGAACCGGAAAGATAACAGTATCCGCAACATCAGGTGGTAATTACAGCTTCTCGCCTGTAACACAGACCTTTACAATAAACAAGGCATCAGCGATTACTCTTGAAGATATATCGATTGAGCAGACCTACACCGGAACATCCGTTTCCTCATTGGTTGCAGGAAAAATGCCTTCGGATGCAGGAACTGTTTCTTACACAAAGGGAAATCCAAGCGTGGTGGGAAGTGCAACAGTCAGCAGCTTCGGTGTAACTACAGCAGGAAACGTGAACGCTACATTTTCAAACGGTAAAGCCGGGGATGTGATCACCCTTCCGGTAACAATAAGTTCGACCAATTATAACGATTCTATAATAAAAGTAGTGGTTACGCTTAAAGCAAAATCATCTGCAAATGTATCCATAAGCGGAAGCAGTTCTGTTACGAAGACATATGGTGACGGCAGCTTTACTTTGAGTGCTTCTGCATTAAATAAAGGATCGGGTCAGGGGATATGGACATGGTCAAGTTCCAATACAAACACTGCTACAGTGACAAATACATCAGGAACCGGAACAGTAACGATAAAGGGAGTCGGGCAGAGCACTATCAAGGCTCATTATGAGTCGGATACAACAGTAGGTGAGGCATCTGTGACTCTGACTGTTAACAAAAAGACTTTAACCCTTACATGGAACGATACTTCATTTACATATGACGGTAGTGCACATAAGCCTACAGCAACACTGTCAGGAGTCAAGAGCGGAGATGTATGTACAGTATCTGTTTCCGGTGAGCAGACCAATGCGGGAACATATACCGCAACAGCATCTCTGAGTGGAGCAGCGAGCGGGAACTATGCTCTGCAGAATAATCAGAAGACATGCTCATTTACGATAAATAAGGCTTCGATAAGCGGAGCAGCGGTAACCCTTGGTACGGAATTAACCTATACAGGAAGTGAACAGACCCAGACTGTATCAAAGGTAACCGTAAACGGTAAAGAGCTGGCTTCAACGGATTACACGGTAACAAATAATAAAGGAACGAATGCAGGCAGCTATAATCTTACGGTTACAGCGGCAGGAAACAACTACACCGGCTCCAAAACACAGGCGTTTATAATATCAAAGAAAAGCATAACTCCGACAGTTACGATTTCAGGTACCTATACATTTACCGGCAGTGCCATAACCCCGAGTTACACAGTGAAGGATGGAAGTACATCACTTGCAACGGGCGACTATACGGTATCATTAAGCGATAACACAAACGCAGGAACAGGAAAGATAACAGTATCCGCAACATCAGGTGGTAATTACAGTTTCTCGCCTGTAACGCAGACCTTTACAATAAACAAGGCATCAGCCGGGACTCTTGAAGATATCTCAATTGAGCAGACCTATACCGGAACATCTGTTTCCGCATCGGTTGCAGGAAAAATGCCTTCGGATGCAGGAACGCTTAGGTATACGGCAGGTACAGCAACAATAACGAAGGTAAGCGGAAGTACCACATCGGTAAGCAATTTTACTGTGGATGATAAAGGAATTATATCAGCTGTTGTAACAAACGGAACTGCCGGGGATGTGATCACCCTGCCTGTAACAATAAGTTCGATCAATTATGCTGATTCCACAGTAAATGTAGTGGTCACACTCCTTGCTAAATCAGATGCTGCTGTTACAATAAACGGAAGCAGTTCTGTTACGAAGACATATGGAGACAGTGGATTTACACTGAATGCATCAGCAGCTGTTCCCGGCACGGGCACAGGTAAGTGGACATGGGAAAGCTCAAATGCAAATGTGGCAACTGTGGCCGGTTCCGGAACAACAGGTACCATAACGATCAAGGGAGTGGGTCAGAGCATTCTAAAGGCACATTATGAGTCGGATACAACAGTGGGTGAGGCATCCGTAACACTTAATGTAGGAATGAAAACACTCGAACTTAACTGGAGCAATACAAGCTTTACCTATGACGGCGCACCCCATAAGCCAACGGCAACGGTCACGGGAGTTATAAGCGGTGATGATTGTACAGTCAGCGTTTCAGGTGAACAGACTGAGGCGGGAACACATACAGCAACAGCTTCTCTTACAGGAGCGGCAAGCGGGAATTATGCTCTGCAGGATGATCAGAAGACATGCGCATTTACAATCAGCAAAATTAAAGTTTCAAATCTGAATATCACAGGTGCTGTTAATCCTGTTTCAATCAGGAAAGGAGATGAAATCCAACTCGGTGTTATGGTAACACCTTCTTATGCTTCAGATAAAACAGTTAAATGGAGCAGTAGTAATACAAATGCAGTTACAGTGAATAGTACAGGTTTGGTAACTGCGGCAGCTATCGGAACCGCAGTGATAACCGCAGAGGCAAACGATGGTTCCGGAGTCAGTGCAACGCTGGATATTACTGTGTTTGATGATAATGATATGTTGTATGTGGAATTCGCCGATGGTCTTGATTATATCTATACAGGCAAGCCGGTAACTCCTCTTATAAGAGTATATAACCGCGGAAGACTCCTGATGCAGGAAACAGATTACACGGTTAAATACAGTAATAATGTAAATGCAAATGACGGCAGCAATGAAAAGAAGGCACCCAAAGCAGTCGTAACGGGCAAGACTGTTGCGGCTACGGCAGAGGCTGTTTTCCATATATATCGCAAGGATATCGGAGATGAGACATCTGTTTTGGCAGAAGAAGTAAATATTTCAAGCGGGAAGACTGCAGCACCGTTGCTTTACTACGGAGGAACGAAGCTTGGTACCAAGGATTTCACTAATCCCGATGCGAAGACAAAGTTCACG
>JAILNV010000218.1 GCA_024691125.1 Lachnospiraceae bacterium
TCTTGCTAAGAAGATGAAAGAGAAGGATCTTGGATATAAGGAGCCTGCGTTGGAACTGCTTAATAAGTACGGATATGAGCCGGTGGCAGAACAGGGCAAAGAGCAGGATTATATTCTCGTTAAATCTCTGGCAGACAGAGAGATCTTCGGATTTGACAGCTTTGGTATGATAAGAGACTATTTCCGGGATGTTGACAGGCTTGTTAATGGATATGACATAGGAACACTGCAAAACAGACTGGCGGGTGATAACTCTGTTATACCGTTTGGGATAGGGGATGAACAGCTGAGTGCGGCGATCCGATATATGGAAGATCATCATTTGGAAATGACAAAGAATAAATCAGCCCAGGTAGTGACCTTTACGGTTGCAGAGAATGGTGAATACCACTCCAAAGGAGCATTACATAAGGGAATCCCGACTCTTCAGGATGCTATCAGGCTGTATGAGAAGATATTAAAGGAAAAAAAACCGTTCGCAGTACCGGCTATCGGTATTAACGTACATACCAGAGGGACTTCCGTGCGTGATGATATGTCATGCGATGTATTATCAGATAACCATATAGATCTTGATGCATTAAGATATATACCGGAGATGAGCCAGAATGCAGAGGTTTGTGAGGCACTTCATCAGCTTGCGGATGCATATCCCAAGGCTGATATTACGGGCATATTCCCGGATGAATACAGGAAAATGCAGATAAACAGGACAGAGGATACAGACAGGGCAGAGAAGCAGCCGACATCTGCCGAGCTTGCAAAGCAGATAGATGATTTTGCATACAGTTATGATACGGTTGGATACAATGAAAGCGTTCATGACAGAAATAAAAATGTTGTAAATATACAGAAGGATCTTGATAACCATAAGACCGGCTATCTTAAGGATGTGCTGAAGGGTATCGTGGAAGATGAAACAAGCAGCCGTGACGATGTAAAGCAGGCACAGGAAATCCTGAAAAAGCTGAATGATTATAAGCCTCTTGCCAAGGTAGAGGAAATGCAGGAACAGAATTATAATTTGATCGATAACGTGATCAATAACCTGCCGCCAAAGAAGGAAGATAAGACAGAAGAGCAGAGCAAGCCGAAAGAGTCTGTAAAGGAGGTACATGAGAGCTTTGCAGGCCGGGTATCCATGAAGGAACTGCTTGCTGAAAAGATGGCATATATCCATGCGAGGGACGGGAAGGCAAACGAGGCAGACAAGGCAAAAAAACATGAGCCCTGTCTTTCAGAGGACTAAAGGCAGGGGGAAAAGCGGGTAGCTGCGTTTCGGCGCGGTTACCCGTTATTTTTTTGCAGACTTTTAAGCTCGAATTGTACTAAAACGCAGGTATTCAATATGTAAGTCCTGCATATGGGACTCGGTTTGTGCCATACTAAAAATATAAGGTGTGAAGCAAGGGGTGTGAAGCAAGAATCACGCAAAAAGGTGGGAGGATAAGAGTATCATGAAAAAGTTCTTATATTGGTTAAGGAGATGTATTAAGGGCAATAACAGCAAATGCTGGCACTTCTGTGTTACGTGTGAGTATTACGAGAGGTGTAAGCGTGATGGCGGGATGGATTGAATTTGTACAATAAATTTCCCTTAGTAGTGTCTAAGAGCAGTTAAACATGGTACAATACTATGTAAAGACTGTGAAGGGAGATGCCTATTATGCCGAAGGGAACCAATCAGAAGCTTAAACTGTATTATCTTGCCCGAATACTGGTTGAAAAAACAGACGATGACCACTATCTGAATATAGATGACATCAAGAAACTGCTGGGTGATTACGGGGTAACAGCAGACCGTAAGAGCCTGTATAACGATATGGAATCGCTGCGGGTTCTGGGCCTTGATGTGCTAGGCCAGAGATACGGCAGGGATTTTGTTTACCACATAGGAAAGAAGCAGTTTGAGATAGCAGAGCTTAAGCTCCTTGTGGATGCAATACAGTCCTCTAAGTTCATAACAGAGAAGAAATCCAATGAGCTTATAAAGAAACTAACCGGATTTGCCAGTAAATACGAGGCCTTACAGCTTAAGAGACAGGTTGTTGTCAAGGGACGCATCAAAACGATGAATGAAAGCATATATTATATCGTTGATGAGATCCATAATGCCATAACCAATAACAGGAAGATAAGCTTCGAGTATATGCGGTGGAACCTCGATAAAAAGATGGAACGCAAGCGCGATAAGCTCTATGAGGCAAGTCCTTGGGCGCTTACATGGGATGATGAGAACTACTATCTGATAGGTTTCGATGCCGAGGATGATAAGATCAGGCATTACCGTGTGGATAAAATGCATAATATCCGTCTGTCCGATGAAAAGCGGCAGGGAAGGGATCATTTCAAGAAGTTCGATCTGGCGGCATATTCCAGGATGAACTTCGGGATGTTCGGCGGTGAAGAGGTAAGGGTGAAACTCCGGTTCCGGAATGATATTGTCGGAGTTATACTCGACCGGTTCGGGAAGGATATCATAATACATAAATCAGATAGTGAAGGCTGGTCGGAAACAAATGTGGATGTGGCCCTTAGCGATCAGTTCCTTGGATGGATATTTTCATTAGGGACAAGGGTGAAGATCACCGGGCCGGAAGAGGTGGTTGAGAGGTTTAAGCATGAGATGATGACGATGTGTGAGTTATATGGTTGAATATCAAGTGTTTCTATACAAAGCATATATAAATTATGGATAAATCCAAAGAAATTTATAGTAAATCCAAGTATCCTTCGATGTAATTATCTGTAATTCTGCTTCATAATATGATTGTAGTTAAACAAGTCAATCCTGAACAAGTAATGGAATCCCGGGTGCCATAAGAAAACAGGTAGATCGTATGATAGGAGAAAAGAAAATGAACGATAATAGTTTACCGAAATTTTTGGGTGATCAGTGTAGAAAGTATAGAAAAATGAAAGGGTTAACTCAGGCAGAGTTGGGTGAAATGATTGGTACAACTGATCAAACTATTAGTAATTATGAAACAAGCGGAATCAGTAGAGTTGAGACGGAGGCAGAGATATCAAAAGCCTTGGGTGTGAATCTTAGAGACGATGTTGCAGATAAAGAAGGAAATGTTGGTGAGGTCGGAAAGGAGATATTGTTTGTTCTTATTGAAAAAGGTGGTAGCTGTGAAGTTAAGTACCTTGAAGAGAATGAGTTGTATGGTATGAGCAAAGAGCGTGTCGATCATGAGATTAGAAAGATAGCCGAACTTGATATGTGCAGCCGGGACAAATATGTCGACTTATATGGTGAAGAACGCGATGATCTTTTTATTACGGCAAAGGGAATAATCACCTATAAGAATCTTGTAAGTGACGATTATCATGCAAAGCAACTCAGGGAATATCTTCCAAATGTAAGGTCATACGAAATGATGCTTGTACCAAATGGAAAGAGTGAAATGTCATTGCCTGTAGCAAGAGATATGGAGGAATATGTAGAGTTACGCAAATGGAAACCACTTATATATAAAATACCTATTTTTTGTAATTATAAAGCGGACTATATTGCTCACCTGTATCATAAGTGGGCGAATAGTGCAGCGAGAGTTACAGGTGGACTATTGATGGCAGATGATGTGATAAAGAATTTCTTTCCCGGAGTAAGTGCTTACCACGATATTATATTTCGTATGGCTTATGGTTATACAAACGCATGGAGAAATGAAAGCTTTTTTGAGACGCACTTTAATATCTCTAATGAAGTACCCGAGGAGTTTTATAATGAATATGACTGGGAGGATGGAATTGACGAGGTCAGGGATGAAGCCTTGATGGAATTCATAAATGAGTTCAA
>JAILNV010000130.1 GCA_024691125.1 Lachnospiraceae bacterium
ATGTCTCCTTCTTCAGTATCCTCTTCACCGGTCAGTCTGTCAATAACATCATAAATCTCATCCCTGCCCTGTTTGCTTAATGCCGAAAAAGGAATCACCTGTGTACCCGGTCTGACACGCAGCTTATTCTTAATTATCTTAATGCTCTTGTCTATTTGGCTTCTGTTAATCTTGTCAAGCTTGGTGGCTATTATTATCGGTTCAAAACCGTTACTCACTATCCATGCATACATATCGACATCATTGGCAGTGGGCTCATGTCTTATATCGATCAGCAGAAATACTGCCTTAAGCTGCTTTGATCTTCTTAAATATTTCTCGATCATGCTTCCCCATTTCTCTTTTATCTCTTTAGAGACCTTTGCATATCCGTAACCGGGAAGGTCGACGAAATACAGCTCATTATTAATATTGTAAAAATTAATAGTCTGAGTTTTACCGGGCTGTGCCGAGGTTCTTGCCAGCGACTTGCGGTTCATAAGAGCATTTATAAGGGATGATTTTCCCACGTTGCTCTTTCCGGCAAAAGCCACCTCAGGATATTTATTGTCAGGCAACCGGGATGTTATACCGCACACAGTCTCGAGACTTACGTTCTTAATCTTCATATCATTCCGCTTTCTTCACCAGTGCATGCCCAAGCACCTCTTCCATGGTTTCAACATATAATATTTTAAGACCTTCAAGGATCTCTGCGGATATTTCGGCTATATCCTTTTCATTTTTCTTCGGAACAAGCACCGTCTTTATCCCTGCATTCTTCGCCGCAAGTGTCTTCTCCTTCAGACCGCCGATCGGAAGCACCCGGCCTCTTAAGGTTATCTCACCGGTCATCGCGACATCAGCTCTTACAGGTATCTCCGTTATCGCGGAATAGATTGCCGTCGCCATTGTTATACCCGCCGAAGGACCGTCCTTGGGAACCGAACCCTGAGGTATATGTATGTGAATATCATGCTTGGAAAAATAATCCGCCTTTATCTTTGCCCTCGCGCTCACCGATCTGATGTAACTCACGCCCGTCTGTGCGGATTCCTTCATAACGTCTCCCAGTTGTCCGGTGAGCTTAAGCTCCCCCTTTCCGGGCATTACATTTACCTCTATCTGAAGAGTATCGCCACCCACCGCTGTCCATGCAAGGCCTCTTACTATACCGATCTGATCCTCCTCATTGGCAAGCTCATATTCATATCGCATCTTCCCGAGATATTTTTCAAGGTTTTTGGGCGTAACCCGCACGCTCTTCCTACCGTTCTGGGCTATCTCCCTTGCTGTCTTGCGGCACAGCTCTCCTATCTTCCTCTCAAGGCTTCTTACTCCGGCTTCCTTAGTATAGCCTCTTATTATAAGCTCCAGGGCCCTGTCATCGATCATAAGCTGTTTCTTCGTAAGCCCGTTCTTCTTAAGCTGCTTACCGATAAGATGCTCCTTAGCTATGTGCAGCTTCTCATTCTCCGTATAACTGGTAACCTCTATTATCTCCATACGGTCAAGCAGAGGTCTGGGTATATCTGAAAGCGAATTGGCTGTAGCTATAAACAGCACCTCAGACAGATCTATAGGCAGCTCTATATAATGATCCCTGAACCTGCTGTTCTGCTCGCTGTCAAGCACCTCCAGAAGTGCTGATGCCGTATCACCCCTGTAATCCTTGCTCATCTTGTCTATTTCATCAAGCAGGAACAGCGGATTCTTTACTCCTGCGTTCTTAAGGCCCACCGCAATGCGTCCGGGCATAGCCCCTACATAGGTCTTCCTGTGACCTCTTATCTCTGCCTCATCCCTTACACCGCCAAGGCTTATCCTTACATACTTTTTGTTAAGCGCTCTTGCCACAGAACGGGCTATGCTGGTCTTACCGGTTCCGGGAGGTCCCACAAGACATACTATGGGTGAATCCTTTCCGGCCTTCTCATCGCTGCTGTTCTTGGTAAAGTTCCTTACCGCAAGGAATTCAAGCATTCTTTCCTTAACCTTCTCGAGTCCGTAGTGATCCTCATTAAGGATCCTTTCAGCCTCATCAAGATCATCACTGTCTGAAGATACATTATCCCACGGCATATCAAGAAGAGTCTCTATATATCCTCTTATAACTCCGTTCTCGGATGAATAGGATACAGCCTGTGACAGACGGTCTATTTCTTTTCTGAGCTTCTCCTTAACCTCTTCGGGAGCATTAAGCCTCTCTGTCCTTTCCAGATATTCCTCTTCATCGGACATAGATTTCTTTCCGCCCAGTTCCTCTTTTATTGCCTTAAGCTGCTCACGCAGAAAATATTCCTTCTGATTCCTGTCTACTCTCTCACGTACCTGTTCCTGAAGATCATTCCTGGCTCTGAGTATATTTATTTCATTCTCAAGTATCGTACAGAATATAACGGCCTGCTCACGGTCATCTCCCGCATCAAGCAGATGCTGTCTGTCTCCGGCGGACATGGGCAGATGTGATGCATACATATCCATAAGCTTGGAGAAAGGAACATGAGCAGCCTTACATTTGCTCAGCACCTTTTCTACCTTGGGATTATACTTAAGATATTCCTTCATCGCTTCCATGAAGGTCTGGATCATGGCCACACGATCCGGATCCGTTTCCTCATCATAGCTGACAGAATTACTCTCAGACAACGGACGTATCACTGCGATCCTTAAGCCTTCTTCATTTTCCTCGATCTCCTCAAGTCTTGCACGCCTGACGCCTTCCACAAGAACCCTTAAGGTCTTGTTGGGCAGCTTTAAGACCTGTTTAACAACGGCAATGCTTCCCATCCTGTGAAGCTCCATATAATCGGGCTCATCATTATCCTCATGCTCTTTCTGCATAACGATAAATATCTGCTGATCCCTGGATACCATGGCCTTCTCTATGGCTTTTATCGCTCCACCCTTTACTATATCAAAATGTATTATCATCCCCGGGATAACCGCAAGTCCGTTCAGGGTAACCACGGGAAGCTTCTTCTTATATGCTCTTGCAGGCATAAATGCTCCTCTTTAACAAATGCCGCCTTTATCCGGCGGCATTTTGATACTCTATACTGTCTTATTCGGCCTTCTTAAGCTTGCTGCCCTTGCGCATAATAAGGGGCTCTCCGCCTGTCTCCACGGCAGTCTTTGTAATAACCACCTTGTGGATCCTTGTATCCGAAGGTATCTCATACATGAGCTCAAGCATTAGCTTTTCGAGTATAGAACGCAATCCTCTCGCTCCCGTCTTACGCTCATGAGCCTTCTTTGCGATCTCTCTTATCGCATCCTCTTCGAACTTAAGCTCAACGCCATCCATTTCAAACAGCTTCTCATACTGCTTGATTATAGCATTCTTAGGCTCGGTAAGGACTCTTACCAGCGCATCCTCGTCGAGTCCCTGAAGTGATACTCCGATGGGAACACGTCCTACGAACTCCGGAATGATACCGTATTTAACAAGATCTTCAGGCTGAACCTGTCTTAACAGCTCATTGACATCGGTTTCATTCCTGTTCTTTATCTCAGCGCCGAAACCAATGGACTTCTTATCCAGTCTGTTCTCGACTATCTTATCAAGACCCTCGAATGCTCCGCCGCATATAAACAGGATATTGGTAGTGTCTATCTGAATAAGCTCCTGATGCGGATGCTTCCTTCCGCCCTGAGGGGGAACCGAAGCCTGCGTACCTTCGATTATCTTAAGGAGAGCCTGCTGAACACCCTCACCCGAAACGTCACGTGTGATGGACACGTTCTCTCCCTTCCTTGTAATCTTGTCGATCTCATCAATATAGATGATACCAAGCTCTGCCCTCTTTATATCATAATCAGCAGCCTGTATAAGCTTAAGCAGGATGTTCTCCACATCCTCACCTACATATCCTGCCTCTGTCAGTGCCGTTGCATCCGCTATACAGAAGGGTACGTTTATTATCTTTGCAAGTGTCTGTGCCAGCAGAGTCTTGCCGGAACCTGTGGGACCCAGCATTATGATATTGCTCTTCTGAAGCTCCACATCGGTGTTCTCCTTAGCAGTCACTCTCTTGTAATGATTGTAAACGGCAACGGACAATACCTTCTTGGCCTCTTCCTGCCCTATTACGTTCTCATCAAGGAAATCTTTGATCTCCCTCGGTTTTAACAGATTGATATGAAGGCTTCCGTCTGTTCCGTCATCTTCATCATCAATATAATAAGGATCCTCGCCCAGTTCATCCCTTATGATATCCATGCATATCTCAACGCACTCATCACATATATATGCCCCTGCCGGACCCGCTATAAGCTTGCGGACATGATTTTCCGGCTTGTTGCAGAATGAACATCTGATCCTGTCATCCAGCTTTCCTGCCATTTTCTTCTCCCCAAATTATCTTATTATCGTAACTATGCCCTCGTAGTTATGATCTTATCTATAAGACCGTAATCAAGCGCTTCCTGCGCTGTCATCCAGTTATCGCGCTCTGTATCTCTGGCTATAACCTCAATAGGCTTTCCTGTATTCTCGGAAAGAATACGGTTTAAGTTCTCCTTGGTACGGAGTATCTGCTTAGCGGCTATCTCAATCTCTGTAGCCTGACCCTTGGCTCCGCCAAGCGGCTGATGGATCATGACTTCTGCATTCGGAAGTGCGAATCTCTTGCCCTTCGTTCCGCCTGCAAGAAGGAATGCGCCCATACTGGCAGCCATGCCCATACAGTAGGTCGCAACATCGCACTTAACATAGTGCATCGTGTCGTAAATCGCATATCCGTCCGAAACAGAACCTCCCGGACTGTTAATATAGAAATGTATATCCTTATCCGGATCCTCTGCTTCAAGGAACATCATCTGTGCCACAATAAGGCTGGATGTGGTTGCATTTACCTCTTCACCCAGAAATACGATACGCTCCTTTAAAAGTCTTGAAAAAATATCATATGAACGCTCGCCGCGGCTGGTCTGCTCAATGACGTAAGGTACTAAGCTCATATTATTTCTCCTTTGCGTTATCAACTACGAAATTAACAGCCTTCTGTATCTTAAGATCCTCGATGATCTGTTCCTTCTCGTACTCTCCGACCATATCCTTAAGCTTGTCGGCTTCCATCTGATACATCTCAGCCATTCTCTCTATTTCATGATCATATTCTTCATCCGTAATTTCGAAGTTCTCTTCCTTCGCAACAGCTTCCATCACGAGTCTTGATTCTATACGTTTCTGTGCTCCGGGCCTCATCTGCTCGAGGAACTTATCCTTGTCCATGCCCGTGAACATGAAATACTGTTCAAGTGAAAGACCCTGCTGCTGAAGCCTTCCGGCATAGTCCTGAGCCATCTGCTTTGTCTGAGTCTCTATCATGGCCTCGGGAATATCCATCCTGCTGTCCTTTACGATCGCTTCGATAACGGCATCCTCTTTCTTGGATTTAGCCTCCTGTTCCTTCTTCTCCGTAAGCTTCTTCTTTACATCCTCCCTGTATTCGGCCAGGGTATCAAATTCGGACACCTCACTTGCGAACTCATCATCCAGCTCCGGAAGCTCTTTTTCCTTTATCTCATGGACAGTTACCTTGAATACGGCATCCTTTCCCTTAAGCTCTTCTGCATGATAATCCTCGGGGAATTTAACCTTGATCTCTCTTTCCTCGTCCTTATTGGCACCGATGAGCTGCTCCTCGAATCCGGGAATGAACGCGCCCGAACCGATGGTAAGAGAATAATTCTCTCCCTTACCGCCTTCGAAGGCTTCTCCGTCAACAAATCCCTCGAAATCGATTATCGTAATATCCTTATCCTTAACAGGTCTGTCCTCAACGGTTATGGTACGTGAATTAGCCTCACGCTCTCTGTTGATCTCCTTCTCTATCTCCTCATCCGTTACTTCCCTGTCGATCTTGTCAATCTTGACACCCTTATACTTTCCGAGCTCTACTCCGGGCTTCAGTGCCACTACTGCGGTAAAGATGAAAGGCTCGCCCTTCTTACACTGTGTAACATCGATCTCAGGCTGGGATACAACCTCTACCTCCTTATGCTCTGATATCTCTCTCTCGTAAGCATCGGGAATGATTATATTGGCAGCATCCTCATAGAACACCTCAGGTCCGTACATCTTCTCGATCATGTACTGTGGAACCTTACCCTTTCTGAAACCGGGAACGCTGATCTTATTCTTATTCTTCTTATATGCCTCGGTCATTGCCTTGGCGAATTCATCGGCAGGTACCTCTATGGTAAGCTTAGCCATATTGTGTTCCAAATTCTCAACCTGTAAACTCATTTCTAACTGACTCCTCCTAAATAGCAAATAATAACTGATTATTAAACATACCAAACGCAAGTATAACACATGCGTTTTAAAATTGCTACATAAATATCTGTTTTACCTTATAAACCTTATAAAAACGACCCTGTCCGAAGTTATCGGACCGGATCGTCTTTAATTGAACAATAATTTCTTGTTATTTCATCAGTGATTATATACGATCTTACGCTTAAGAGCTCCCGCCTCTGTTTCCGATGAGAATATCCTTACAAGCTCCAGTGCAAACGGTATTGCTGTTCCAAGTCCGCGGGAAGTAGTGATATTTCCGTCTGTTACGACTTCATTCATACTTACCTGCGCTCCTGTAAGCTGACCTTCCATTCCCGGATAACAGCACGCCTTCTTGCCTTCGAGCAGGCCAAGATCCCCGAGAACCGTTGGTGCTGCACATATGGCTGCAATACGGCGGTTCGTCGCTCCGAATTCCTTAACCATTTCCATAAGCGGCTCGCATTCCTTAAGATTGAGTGTACCCGGCATTCCTCCCGGGAGCACCAGTAATGCTGCATCGCTCAGCTTGATATCCTTAAGAAGCTTATCTGCCTTTACCGGTATTCTGTGGGCTCCCTCCACCATCGCATCCTTTGTGACGGAAACGGTCTGTACCACAATATTATCCCTTCTTAATATATCAACTACTGTAAGCGCCTCTATCTCTTCGAAGCCCTCGGCAAGAAATACATAACACTCTTTCATGACTGTTCATCTCCTTTATGCTTTGTCCTATGCTGCTTTCGTGTCACATTTGACTTATTATGTCCTGTTGATTATAACACATCCAATAAAATATTGCGACATATGTTTTAAGAAAAAACAAAATCAAAATCAAAAACATATTCAATCCGACAAATAAAAGGAACCCGTCCTAAGATGCCGGACAGATTCCATTTATTCCTTAATATAACTTACAGATTATATTGCCTTATCTTATGCCTCACCCTTCTCCAGAGCAAGTGTTCTTGTTGTGATATCGCATACCTCGGCAGGTCCGTAATACTGAATGGCTCCGGGATATGTGAAGCATGTCTTAACTGCCCATTCATCCCTGTGCTCGCAGAAATACTTAAACGGAGCTCCGTCAAGCTCTACAAGAGCCTTCCTTATAACAGGCTTGTCCTCGCCGTTCCTTCTCTCGATGTTCATCATCTTGGTGATCGGCATACCGCCTGCATTCCACTCCTCAGCAGGCTTGCTTAAGTTCGAAACCTTCGAAAGGTATCCGGTATAGCCGTACTGGATGAGCATGAATGCGTTGTATCCAAGTGAGTAGCAGTAATCAGCATCGAAGTTCGAAGGGAATGCGCATCTTCCTTCATATCCGAAGAAATGATGCTGTGAACCGAACTTACCCTTGTATGTTCCTGCTTCCTTCCTCTTTGCCAGCTCGTTCTTAACCATCTCGGAGAAGAGCTTCTCTGACTCGATAAGTGATACCTGAACGTTACCGTGAGGATCTCTCTCAAGGAAAAGCTGCTGCTGGATACCCTGCGGAAGGATATCAAATACTGCGAATGAATCAGCGGTAAGGCCCTTCTTTATGAATTCATACTTCGCATTCCAGTCGGGAAGTGCATTGAACTCCTCTGTCTTCTTGCCTGCAAGAAGCTCATTTATTTCTGCGATAAGTGCCGAGAACTCGGGAACGAACTCAACGATACCTTCGGGAATGATGGCAACACCGAAGTTCTCTCCGTTATTTCCTCTCTTCTCAACAGCATCTGCAATGTAATTGGTGATCTGTGCAAGAGACATCTTCTTTGCTGCTACTTCTTCGCCGATAAGGCAGATGTTGGGCTGTGTCTCAAGCGCGCACTCAAGTGCCACATGGGAAGCCGAACGTCCCATAACCTTTATGAAATGCCAGTACTTCTTGGCTGAGTTCGCATCTCTCTCGATATTGCCGATAAGCTCCGAATAAGTCTTGGTAGCGGTATCGAAACCGAACGAAGCCTCGATATCCTCATTCTTAAGGTCGCCGTCTATTGTCTTGGGGCATCCTATTACCTGTACGCCTGTGTTATGTGCTGCCATGTACTCAGCCAGAACAGCTGCGTTGGTATTTGAGTCATCGCCACCGATGATAACGATAGCCGTAAGTCCATGCTTCTTTGCTACTTCGGTAACGATCTTGAACTGATCCTCTGTCTCCAGCTTGGTACGTCCCGAACCGATGATATCGAAACCGCCTGTATTCCTGTAAGCATCTATGTACTCATCATCGAGCTCGATAAAGTCATCCTCGATAAGACCGCTGGGACCGCCCTTGAAGCCAAGCAAAACATTATTCTTGTCTGTAGCCTTGATCGCATCATACAGACCGCATACCACGTTGTGTCCGCCGGGTGCCTGACCGCCTGAAAGGATCACTCCGACAACCTGCTTCTTAGCCTCAGAAGTATTGCTGCCCTTTACAAATGTGATCTCGTTCTTTCCGTAAGTGTTGGGGAACAGAGCCTTGATCTTATCCTGATCCGCTACGCTCTCCGTAGCTGCGCCGTCCTTAACACAGATTTCCGAAATACCGCCCCTTAACATTCCCGGAAGCTTGGGCGTGTACTCGTATCTTGCTTTCTGAAGAGGTGAAAGATTCATCGTTTTTCTCCTTTACATATATTAAAATTTTTTGTTTCCTTATATATGATCAACGGGTCATGGCGTTGTCAGTCCTTTGACCCTCAAATCATATCATACCACATTCTGTCCGTAACTGTCAGCATAAGACTTGGCACTTTACTTATACTCCAGTATGTCATCCCATGCCTTCTTGAGTGAATTATCCACTTCCTTCTTCTTAACCTTCTTAACAGCTTTCAGAAGCTCGGGATTGAACTTCTTAATATTCGTGTTCTCTGTTTTCTCCCAGTCCTTTAGAACCTTCGATGCCACCAGCCTGTAGCGGTATACAGCCGAGCTAAGCGCTGTTGTCAACAGCTTCACGCCTTTGCCCGGATATTTCGCAAGATACTGTATCACGATATCAAGCTGCCAGTTCTGTGCCGAATCCGGGGGAGCTGTTTCCATACCCATTCCGTCCCTGTAGTCAAGGCCTGCCAGATTCTTCTCACAGATACCCAGGAATTCATCCACCAATATATCATTTTCCATAAAGTAATAACCGTATTTGTAATAACCTATAAAATTATACTTAAGCTGGCTCATCAGCTCCTCGGATATATCAATACCCGCTTCTTTTGCAGTCCAAATGGCAAGACCAGGAGAATCAACCACTCCTTCCTTTATCATTTTATCCGCATCCGACAGTCCCAAAAGCCTGTCAAGGAGCCTGATGGCGTTCTCCTTATCCTCCGGAGTCGATCTG
>JAILNV010000178.1 GCA_024691125.1 Lachnospiraceae bacterium
AAGTGCCGCGTACTATGGAATATAGTTTACCACTTACAATATTCTGTATCCGTGAATTTTCGTGGTCTTCTTCCTTCTTTTTCTGCATACAAAGATTCACGACGATCGATAAGTTTTCTTCCCCATCTATCAGGACACGAATCTTGAAAAGAACCAAACAGCATTCGATCTTTCGAGTAAAATCTATATGGAGATTGCTCAAAAGTAGGATCTAAAATAAGATATGGGTGTTCTTGAAGCCAGTTATGTTCAAAAGTGAGTATACCGATTAAAATAGACACCCTTTTCGGTAAAAAGTGTCAGGTCAATCCGGAAAATCTTACAGGTGATTCCGGAGTGCTTACAGTTAGCCGATTATTCCTCCGATAATGATAACGGCACGCTTATGCGTGACTATCATTAAGGAGGACGATAATCATGATTGATTACCGTGAAATCATCCGCTTGAAATCAGCGGACTACAGCAACACCAAAGTTGCTTCCAGTACCGGGAACTGTAGGAGTACAGTTTCCGAAGTCTGGGCACGAGCCAAGAAATATGGTTTTTCCTGGCCTTTATCGAGTACCTTGACAAATGAGATGCTCAAACAGCTTCTCTACCCCGAGAGACAGGATACTACCCTGCGGATGCCACCGGATTTTGAGTACATCCATGCCGAACTTGCCAAGCAGGGAGTGACACTGACCCTTCTGTGGTCAGAGTACTGCAGTTCCTGTAAAGAAGCAGGCAGGATCCCCTACCAGCACACACAGTTTAATGAGCTTTACCACAACTATGCAGCCACTCATAAGGCAACGCTTCGGTTGAAGCATAAGCCCGGCGATCAGATGCAGGTGGACTGGGTCGGAGATACTTTACGTATCATTGATCCTGTTACAGAGGAAACCACCAAGGCATACATATTTGCTGCATGTCTTCCGTGTAGCATGTATGGTTATGCCGAGGCTTTTCCGGATATGAAGACGCCCAGCTGGCTGAATGGTCATATCCACGCCCTTGAGTTCTTTGGTGGTGTTCCCAGGATCACCGTGCCGGATAATTGCAAGACCAGTACCATCAAGAATACAAGGACAGAGGTCATTCTCAATCAATCCTATCGCGAAATGGCTGATTATTATGGAACAACCATCATTCCGGCCAGACCTCTGAGCCCGCAGGACAAAGGAGCCATTGAAGGCTCTGTTCGCGTAATTGAAACCTGGGTACTTGCATCGCTACGTAACCGCAAGTTCTTCTCGTTTGAGGAGTTGAACACAGCGATACGCGATAAGATGAAGGAATACAATGAGCGTCCTTTCCAGAAAAGGAAAGGGAGCAGGCTTTCCGCATTTGAAGAGGAAGAAAAGATCTACCTTATGCCTCTGCCTGCTACCCCGTATGAGTCGGCTGTCTGGTCAAAAGCCACCATACAACCCGATTATCTCATAAATGTCGGGGATGTCAAATATTCCGTTCCGCATGACCTGATTGGTAAAGAGGTCGATATCCGTGCCACGGATAAGGTCATAGAGGTATTTTATCATCAGAGCCGTGTCGCGTCGCATGTCCGTGTCGCATACTCTCCTGATCCTGTATATATTTTGGAGCATATGCCGATGAATCACAGGAAATATATGCAGTACGGCACTGAGCATTATCTGGAGTGGGCAGAATCAATAGGTTCTTCCACACTGGTTATTATCAGAGGCTTTCTGTATAGCCACAAGGTTGAGCAGCAGGGATATAAATCCTGCTCAGGTCTTATGAAGCTAGCAGATAAATATACACCGGAGCGATTGGAACATGCCTGTGAGCGTGCTTTATCCTATACGCCTCAGCCCAGTCTCAAGAATGTCACTACCATTCTTCAGAATGGTCAGGATAAACTGAAAAACGAGAAGCCTGTGCATAAGAATACCAGTCATTATGGGATCACACGGGGCAGCTCCTACTACAAAGGAGGTGACCGCTGATGATCAGGCAGACAACGATCGATAAGCTACACGATTTAAAGCTTTCTCCTATGGCAGATGCTTTTGAGCTTCAATGCCAGAGTGATGATTATGTGGGCCTTCCTTTCGAGGACCGCTTCGGTATGCTTGTAGACCGCCAGTGGGAGAACATGAAGAACAACAAACTGGCTAAGCTCCGGAAACAGGCTGGTTTTCGATATCCTGACGCCTGTGTGGAAGGCATTGAGTATTATCCCGACCGGAAGCTGGATAAATCCTTTCTTCTGGAATTATCCACTAACAGGTACATTCAGGAGAACCACCACGTGATCCTGAAAGGTGCTGCCGGAAGTGGTAAGACATATCTGTCCAATGCACTTGGTGTCGCCGCATGCAGGGGTTATCTTAGCGTAAAGTATGTAAGGCTTCCTGAACTGCTGGATGAACTTGCAATCGCACACGGAGAGGGGACTTTCACTAAAACTCTCAAGTCATACCACAGGGTACGGTTGCTTATACTTGATGAGTTCCTTCTTATGCCATTGACGAGCGAACAGTGTCACGACCTGCTTGAGATAATTGAAGCCAGAAGTATTAAGGGTTCCGTGATCTTCTGTACACAGTTTGAACCGGACGGCTGGATAGACCGCATGGGAACCGGCGAGGAAGCAACTGTAGCTGAAGCGATCCTTGACCGCATCCGCCCTAACTCTTATGAGATCCTAATAGAAGGAAATATCTCTATGAGAGAGCGCCACGGACTTAAGGCAGTAAAGGGGGTGACCGGCAATGGCAAGTGAATTCGATTACTATGACCTTCTTGATGAAGTGAACTGTGCCGATACCTGCGAGGTTGTGATCGCTCTTTGTGAACTGATCAATAAACTGGTGTCTGATGTAGAATTCCTTGAACTGGAATGTATCAGCACCAGGCATCTCCTTAGCCAATATCTGGATAAGGAAAGAGGCGAAGCCTTACGGATGGATATCCTTTCGAACCTGGCTCCCCGCTATTCGGGTGAACCGGCATACGAACTCTTTAAAACCATCATATACAGCGGTGGAGATCCATTGGAATTCCACGAGCATCTTGTCAAGGTACGTAAAGCGTGCAAGGGTGAATGGCCCTGCTTTCACTAATAACAATTGAATATACATCTAAAGCTGGGCAGGTATTATGCTTGCCCGGCAGATGTAAGTAATAAAAACTATATCGGACACTGCAACCTCATCGGAATTACCTGTAAGATTTATCGGAAAAGGGTGTCACCATTTACCGAAAAGGCTGCTTATTTTAATCGGTATACTCACAAAAGCAAAAGAAACAACTTCTATGCCATTTAACATATCGCTAAATATGGTGCCTATTTTTTTGTTATCTTCCCACCCGGCATACACATATATTTTATTCTGCCCCATTCTTTCGTGACCTCCTTGGTATCTTTAAGTTCAGATCCTGATATGTTCTACCCATTACATCATCGCGGGCCAATAATAGTATGTCATCTTCTAATCCTAATACATTTAATACTGCCAGATACATCCCCATTGATACAGACGGAGAGCCTTTTTCAATCTGCGTTACTGTTGATCGTCCTATGGCCGCCTTTTCTGCTATCTCCTGTGCCGTCCATCCTCTTCTTAATCTTGCATATTTGATCTGATTCCCAACTGTCTGTAACTTCTTAGCAGTTTTTGGTAATAAAAGCACCTTGTTCTTTCCCATTTCAAATCTCCGAAATCGAATAATGCTCGTATTTACAATCATTATATTACTTGATGTTTATAATTTCAATCATTATTTTGGGATGAATGATGCTCCAAAGTAACATGTCAGTATTTTTAGCGAGGGTTACCTGCGTAAAAAATGAGACATTTCAACAAAAATATAAAAAATAAATGAAATTCATCAAGAAATATTCAATGTTATGAGTGTATGTGATATAATTCTAAGCAGTTATAACCCGATAATACATCTGTAACACATAACACATAAAGGAGAGAAATAAATGTTCCGTCATTTTATTAATGAGCTTAAGGCTTGGGATCTCGACAATGAAAGAAAGCCATTACTCATCACGGGAGTCCGGCAGGTAGGTAAGACATATATTGTCAATAAATATCTTAAGGATACCTATGGTGATTATATTTATATAAATCTTGAAAAGCAGGATGATGTTGCATCGATATTTGAGGAGTCTACAGATCCGGATCGGATAATAAGAGGTTTGGAGCAACTGTTTGGTCGAAGCATAGATTCCGGAATTCCTTTGTTTATAGATGAAATACAACGAAGTGAACGGGCAATCACATCCCTTAAATATTTCTGTGAAGATAAGAAGGATTTCAGAGTTATAGGTGCAGGAAGCCTTTTGGGGGTTAAGCTTTCCCGCTTTAACAGTTCATTTCCGGTCGGAAAAGTGGATATAAGATCACTGCATCCTATGAGCTTTGATGAATTTCTTATCGCCTGTGGTGAGGAGAGACTGCTTGAAGGAATCAGAGATGCTTATTTGTCATATGTTCCATTGCCGGGGGGAGTACATGAGAAGGCGTTAAGGATATACCATGATTACTTAATGATAGGAGGAATGCCTGAAGCTGTACTCAATTATATTCAGAATCAGAAGAAAGTAGTCTTGTTTAATGATTCGATCCACGAGAATCTTCAGCTTGCATATCTTGCGGATATGACCAAGTACACAACAAGCGCAGCAGAGGGAGTTAAGATTACGGAGATATATGCTTCGATTCCAAGACAATTGGCTAAACCAAACCCGAAGTTTAAATATAATGAGGTGCGACCACGTGCAAATAAACGTGATTTTACTGCTCCGCTTGACTGGCTTATTGCCTCGGGACTTGTAATTTCTGTTAAGAAGCTTGATGCTCCGTTATCTCCGCTAAAGGGCTATATTAGTGAGAGTGGAGAGAAGATATATGTTTCGGATGTCGGGCTATTAAGTACAATGTGCGGCCTTAAATATCGTGATCTGCTTCCCCAAACAGATAATGTGTATAAGGGTGCAGTGGTTGAGAATTATGTGGTTGAGGAATTCATGGCCAAGGGAAAGAACCTGAATTATTTCAAACCATCCGAGAGTATGGAGATAGATCTTATATATGATGATGGGAAAGATATAATTCCGGTTGAGATCAAGTCGGGACGTCATAAACGTTCGACCAGTCTTAAGAATTACATTGATAAGTACTCACCACCATATGCCCTACGTATTTCCGAGCGTAATTTCGGCGAAGCAGACGGAATCAGATCGGTTCCGCTGTATGCTGTGTGGTGTATATAGACATGTGCTGTTATCCTGTCGCATACTTGACCTACAGGATCCGATATAGTTAATATATAGATAATGATAATGACATTAAGGATAGGGGAAAGATGGTGTAATAGGTCTGAACGTCCTATAGTCATGTTTATCGATGAAGTGGACAGTGCAACGAATGATTCGGCTCCCTCGACATCCATTTTCATATAGGTGAGAGTATCACTTATTTCATCATCAAGCGTTGTAAGTTCTGCACTCCAATCGGTCATATGTTCAACGATTCTTGACATGGCACCACTCCCCTCATAGAAGATCTTGTCCTTTCTATCCGAACAGCCCTTTTCAATTACCGTTACTCTTTCGTCATCCTTAAAACGGTTTCTTATCTTTTCGGCATTATTGTGATTAAACTCAAAAATATATGCCTTGTATCGGATCCATCGGCATATTTGAAAAAGTCAACCGTAGACTGTCCGTCAAATCCTCCTATATCGGCAAAAATCTCCCTATCCTTATGACCGATAACGTCCTCATCAAGATACTGTTCCTCAACCGGATCCATTACAGCGATAAAATCATCCTTATTTCCCGATAATCGTCCCTTTAAAACCCCAACTAGGACTTCTCGGGATCTATCATCATTCAGAGCATTATATACATCACGGTAATGGTCTATATTATCAAAAATATCTTCAACAAAATCCCTGTATGTCGTGCAATAGTAATACCAAAAGGCTTTGCCTTTAAAAAATTCGTCATTCCAATCGGGATGAATAATCTTGCCAATCGGTTTTATAGGTCTTATGAAAAAATTATAGACAAGCCTTACATACCATCCGTCATTTATATATTCCCTGATCCGTCTTTGACGATGCAAGGAAAATGCTCTTTTATAAAATGCTTTCTACGTTGATCGGAAGAAGCGCACGCCTTAGCAAACTTACATATAATCTCGAATCTGCCATCAGTATCTCCACAGTTTTCAAGCTCGCTGATAAAGTCCCTTATCATATATTTAGATCCTCCTCACTATTCATATATAGCTATTCTAGTTCATTTTAATTACTTACGCAACAGATAAAAGTCTAATGTTTGCCAACCTTTGCGTTGTATGTTATGATTCAATAGACAATATGTAATGACCTCCATTTTG
>JAILNV010000237.1 GCA_024691125.1 Lachnospiraceae bacterium
TCTTCCGTAAAAGTATTATAGAACTTATCGTTAAGCCAGGCCCGCACAGTGGACTCTTCCCATGTGCTGGTAAATATATGATATCCGGCTTTTGTGAACGCCTGCTTTATCACGGGTTTTTCGCTCAAAAGAGTGTATCCGGTCTCTGTTTTGGCTATCACATACCACCTGATATCTCCGACAGAAGCTTCCGACAGTTCCACCGGAGCTTTAGAGACTTCGTGAGTCCGGGCACTGCAACCTGTAATCAAAAAAGCAACGGCGAGCACTGCTGCTGCCGAAACGGCAAATAAATTCTTTTTAATCTTCATGTTTTCTGATTCCAACCTCTTCTGACAATATTGTATTTTTTGCGGCGAAGCACGCTTCTATTTCTTAACCGTAAAGTTCATTATACCATTTATGGTGTGAATTATAAAAAACGGAACAGCTGTCCCTGCCAGAAGATAATTGCTCTTCCAGAGTCCAAAGAACAGATAGTACAGCGGCACAGCCGCAAATTGGCTTATCGCGATCAGCCATCCATATTGGTAACCCATATAGTACAGCGTCCATCCGATGAAATTAATAAGGATCATGAGGATCGTCAGGAAAAGGAATATCTTTTCTCTGCCGGTTCCCCGGGGAATAAGCTTAACATCATCCCTTACGATCAACATCAAAAGGGCCATGGACAATATGCCGGATATCCCCTGCAGTGTCTTAATCCATTTGATCTCATTTGGCATGTTCATGATAGGATTTGAAGCCGGTTTGATTAAAGGCATCACTATATATGGGATTTCCTGGATTGCAAATGCAGCCAGCCCGATAAACGATAATCCCAAATAGTAGTTTTTAAACAAATGTACAAATTTCAACATATATTTTCAAAACTCCGATCTTAGATCCGGGGATCGCAATATCATAACCACTGTATAAAAGCCGTTTTGTCATTACTGTTATAGCCGGCCCTTTTATAAAAATCCAAAGTGCTTAGCTTCTTCGAACCCGTGAGTAACATCATCTTATAGCAGTTTTCTTTAAGCGCCAGCTTCCTTGCATGATCAAGGCATTCGGTTGCATATCCTTTTCCCCGATATTCTTCATGTGTTACAACATTTTCAATGAAAGCATAGGGTCTTACGTCTCTGGTTAAATTCGGAATAATAACGCATACACACGAAGACACTATCTTTCCATCAATCTCATTTACGATAATATGGTGATTTTTGTCTTCTAATATTTCATTCCATACATTCTGCAAATGCCGGTCATTCTCCGGTTTACTATCTTCATGAAGGAACAGATACAATTCCAACATCTGATCCAAATCTTCGAATTTAACCTCTCTGATCATATAATTCTTATTCCCTTCACATTTGTATTTTGTCTTAATATCACAGCTCACCGATAAACTTTTTTATTTCTTCACTGATACGATCACTCTCAAAGTAATGCACATAGTGTCCGCAGTTTAGTTGGATGATCTTTGCATTGTTATGCTTTGCGAACTCGTTCTGATACCGGATCCAATTCGCCGATACCTGCTTACCGTCAGACACGAACATCAAGATCGGACAATCTGTTTCACCGGATTTATCAACAAGTTTTGCATTATCCAATACTGTTCTTGCTTCACTTATATAGCAGTCGTTCATCCCATTTCTTTTCCACAGGATTTTCAGTTGTTTTATCTCATCCTTATCAAGTCCCCGTTTGCTCAAAGGATACCAGAATAAGAGTCCTTTTTTATGATACTTTTGCAGTTTGATTATGAGGTCAGTCTTCCTGTCAAGTTCTTCTTGTCCCCAACTTAAATACTGTGCAGGAACTGCCATATCAAGTCCGACGATCGCTTTTACTTCCTCCGGAAATGTCTGGTTCCAACGTATTGCCTCTAACCCGGACAGGGAATGAGGCAGAAGAATGAACGGTCCTTCCACACCCGCTTTTGCCAAGGCTTCTCTATGGTAAGAGATCAACGAATCAACGTCAGTCGGTGCGTCGAACAGATCCGAATATCCATACCCGAATTTCTCGATAATTATGATCTCAAAGTCACTTAAAAGTTTCTGATATAAAATCTTGAAGTCGTATACAGGGGCTACTGTGCCGGAGCCGGACAAAAATACGAGTTTCGGCCCGTCAGTATTTCCTGCCCGATAAATATGGATCTTATGATCTTTTACGATCACATATTCCCCGTTGTGCTGCAATTCTTGTTTCATAGTAGATTCC
>JAILNV010000261.1 GCA_024691125.1 Lachnospiraceae bacterium
TATTTTTAACCATTTTGGCGCGTTTTTGTGCCTGAAAAGCCCAAAAATCCTTCACCTAAACCAGAATTCTGGTTTAGGTGAAGGATTTTTGGGCTTTTCAGGCACAAAAACGCGCCAAAATGGTTAAAAATAGTACTTAGATGCAGATTAAAGGGACACAGAGTTTGCACCGGTTCTAAAGTAAAGGACTTCTTTAAAACAATTTTCAAGTAGACCTATTACGGAGCCTTTAACAATTGTTAGAAATGATAGTCTTATATAGTGCTTCGGCTAATGCTTTATGGCCATCAGGAGACAAATGTAAAGAATCTTCCTTTGAGGGTTCTGCGTAGTCTGAGGCTTTCAGGAAAATACAATCCTTATCTTCGGCTATCTTTTTGTAATACTCAGGGAAGCTGCGTGAACTTTCTATTGCATCTTCATCGTACTTTTCGCTGAAAGGAGATGATTTTATCCCTTCACCTATTTCCGGTGGAGATACCAAAATGATCTTCGGGATGATACTCTGTTTATCAGCAGTAAACTCCCTTATGACATCAACAAGATTTCCGGCACCCTCTGCTATCTCTTCAGATGAAACATTGAAACAATTTTTAAGATCATTAGTCCCGAGCATAAGTATCACTATGTCTATCGGCTTATGAGTGTTAAGGCAGGGTCTCAGGTATGGAAGCCCGTTTTTCCATGGCTCTGTTGGATCATCAAATGCAGTTGTTCTTCCGTTGCATCCCTCTTCTATCACCTTGTAATCCTGTCCGAGTAATTGCTGTAATCTTCCAGTCCATCTGATATCGGAAGAGAATCTTAGTCCAGTACGTGGGTCAAATCCATATGTATTTGAATCTCCATAGCATAATACTGTCTTCATTTAAAAGCCTCCATTTATTTTTAAAGAAGTACGATTTAAAATATTATATCATGCAGAACTCATCTATCTTTAAAAACACGCAAAGGTTAGGAAGTATTTCATGAACTACAAAACTGAGATAAACGGTATAGAGGTCAATGTCGATTATACTAATGATAACATTGAAAATATTTTCATCCCTATACTTAAATACGCAAAGAAGCTATACGAAGAAAAGAAGAAACGGGTATTAATATTGTTGGCTGCACCTCCCGGGGCAGGAAAAAGCACCTTGCTTAGCTTTTTCAAATATCTGTCGGAAAATAATAATGAACTTATGCCCATCACAACAATAGGAATGGACGGTTTCCACAGGTATCAGGACTATCTCCTGACTCATGACATGGAGCGTGACGGTAAAACCTACAAGATGGTTGAACTGAAAGGCTGTCCGGAGACCTTCGATCTCGAAAAATTGTTGGAAAGAACAATGAAGGTCGCAAACGGTGAGACCGTTGGATGGCCGGAATACGACAGACTTACACACAATCCTGTTGAGGATGCCACCATGGTAAGTGGTGACATCGTATTTTATGAGGGCAATTATCTTCTTCTTGATAAACCCGGATGGAAGGAACTTAAGGGATTGTCAGATCTTACAATAAGCATCAGGGCTGATGAAGGAATGCTCAGAGACAGGCTAATACAAAGGAAGATGAAAACCGGGAATATATCACACGAAAAAGCAGAGAAGTTCGTTGATCTAAGTGATTTATATAATGCGTATACCTGCCTAAAGTACTCTGTGGAAGCCGATATAGTGCTTGATATCCTTAGTGACAACAGCTATAGGCTCGTCAAACACCCGCAGTTTATGTAAAATATTGTTATTGCAGACGAAGGAAAGTGAGAAAGCCAGCTAATCACACTGATATTCAGGATTAGCTGGCTTAGGCAAATTGCCAAGTCTTCTCAGTAGTATCAACAAAAACAAACCTTTGGTCACCATACGGGATACCATCTCTATAAGTTGAAAAGTTATCGAGACTAAGGAGATTACCTTCCTGGATAGCCGAAATAACCGGAGTGTGTCCGACCACCTGAAGATAATCTTGTTCAGATAAGATTTCCGATGCTTTCTCAAACATCCAGGGTTTTAGATGTACATCCGGTATTACAAATATTTTGCTCATGTGTTTTTACTTCAATAATCCATTCTTTCCCAGTATGTCTTTCATGTGTGCCGTGTATGCCTGGAGCACCTCTTCTGCTGGTCCCTTCCGTTCCTTCTCTGCATTAAGCACCTGGCTTGTCTGCCACAGGTTAAAGATTGCGCCTTTTACAGGAAAATAATCTGCGATTGCCTGACGAGCGCTTTCCGGCGTATCCGCTGTTGAGAGAACAATCTTGTTTTCTTTATTGAAGAACCCACCCGCAGCCTTTGGGTAAACGATCACAAGGTATCTATGTGACGCAGGAAGTAATATATATTCACCAATTGATGCTGGGGTCGGTTTTCCGACTTTAAATTTACTGAACTGCTCTGTGTCCCAGTTTTCTTCCATGAACTTGGCCAGTTCTTCCAATGTAAATGGTTTGTTTATCTTGATAACCTGTCTTCCAATCATTACTTTTCCTCCTCGACATGCTCCAACGGTTAAAAATATTATTTCTTTACAACTGTAACCAATATAATCTGCAGAATAACTATCGCCGGTATACCATATCGAAAATACCAATGCCTGGTTTTATGATGGAAAAAATGCATCCCGAAAAATGCTCCGACACTGCCTCCGATTACCGCCACAAGAATAAGCTCTTTCTCACTGATACGCCATCTTCCTTTCCGCGCCTTTTCCTTATCGATACCGTACAACAGGAAGGCAATGACATTTATCACAGTCAGATATGGAATTGATACATCGATCATTGTTAACGTATTTCCTTTTTATAATCACTGATTCATAAAACCTGGTACCATAAAATTTCTCCCACGGTTAAAACCGTGGGATTCTTTATATTTGCTCAGCTTCACCGCAGTCACTTAGTCACAGCCCGTCCTAATTCGTATACAACGTATTGATTCAAACTGACACCTTCCTCAGATGCTCTGCGGGAGAGCTGTCGATGCAGACTCTTCGGCATACGAAGGCGTAGCTGTCCAGAATATTCTTCCTGAGGTTCTTTGATATCAATACCATCCTCGATTGCTGCCATCAACCATTCTCTCTTTGCATCTTCAGACATGGTCTTAGCTTCATCCAAAGACTCTACGCATGTAACACAACCAGGTAAATCAGGAAAATACAAAGTATATCCTCCTTCTTCTTCGTCCGGAACAATCACCATTCTGTATGGCAGTTTCATATAATCTTCAATTGTTTTCTTTGGCTTTTTTATATTTGTTTTCATCTTCATTCCTCCGGAGTTTCTTCCTGATTAAGTGTCTCCCTCGTGACAACACTTTTCACAAGCTCAATATATACCTTTTTAATCGGGCTGTGTCTGGGAATCGTCACCGGATTGCATCCTTTCTTTCGGAATGTAACATGACTGGATCCTCCACTTGTTTCGTTAGAATTATATCCATATGCTTTCAGTATTTTCGAAAGTTCATCATAACGAATTGACGAATCAAGGCGGTACAATCTCTCAATCAGTTTTTCCTATTTTGCCATATATACACCTACCAAATTTAATATCTAAAAACATTATAATTGACACCGTATACGGTGTCAATTATAAGCTCGATTAAGTCTGTGACGCTTCTATACGGTCGTTAATCTATCAGCTTCCCTGATCCTGCACTTCTTCATTGAAATCCTTTATCAATTTGCACCGGTTCTAAAGTAAAGGACTTCTTTAAAACAATTTTCAAGTAGCCCTATTATGGAGCCTTTAACAATTGTTAGAAATGATAGTCTTATATAGTGCTTCGGCTAATGCTTTATGGCCATCAGGAGACAAGTGTAAGGAATCTTCTTTTGAAGGTTCTGCATAGTCTGAAGCTTTTAGGAAAATACAATCCTTATCTTCGGCTATCTTTTTGTAATACTCAGGGAAGCTGCGGGAACTTTCTATTGCGTCTTCATCGTACTTCTCGCTAAATGGAGATGATTTTATCCTTTCACCTATTTCCGGTGGAGATACCAAGATGATCTTAGGTATAAAACCCTGTTTATCAGAGGTAAACTCCGTGATGACATCAACAAGCTTTCCGGCACCTTCTGCTATCTCTTTAGCTGATACATTGAAACTATTGTTAAGATCATTAGTCCCAAGCATAAGTATCACTATGTCTATCGGCTTATAGGTGTTAAGGCAGGGCTTAAGGTATGGAAGCCCGTTTTTCCAAAGCTCTGTTGGATCATCGAAAGCAGTTGTTCTTCCGTTGCATCCCTCCCCTAATTTGAGGTATTTGATACAATCACACGATTCATTTTGAATTTGAAACCCCTTTGACCCCCCTGTGAAACCCCCGTAACGATTGGGGGCACGAGGATGTGCTGTCAAACAATTCGCACATCTGTTCAACCCCTGGAATGAATGCCAATCAGTTCTGTTATACAAGGTGGCACGAGGAAACGATTTTGCTGTCACATAGTATATGCCCGTTTGCGGAAACATTTCAACTACCCTCTGTCTGTTCGTCCGATCGGCTTCAGGAACATATCTACGTTTTTTCTGTTCGTCCGATGCCCTTCAGGAATATATCAACGGGTTTTTGGCCATTTTTAGCAGATAGGCGTTTGTGGAAACATATCATGTTCTTTTATATTTGCACTATTGAGCAGTAAAAGTAAATAACTGAATAAAGGCGATAACATTTTTCTCAAAAAAAGAGGCGTCTCGCCAGATGGTTTGACACCTCCATAAATATTAGACTTCTGTATTTATCCTTCGATCTGAATCAGTTTCTTTTCCGGTACCTCCGGT
>JAILNV010000022.1 GCA_024691125.1 Lachnospiraceae bacterium
GACAACCTGCCTCATAAGGAGGTAAGGTGCCAAAGCTTGATCGATGGGAGTGATATAGTATTTACAGGCCCATCGAGACGATGGGTCTTTTCCTTGTATACTGTTCATGGGAAAGATGTCTTTTGCAGCCTCTTTGTAGAAAAAACTGAAGAATCGAACATATGTCTCGGAAATGAGTGACAGTTATCGGACTGAATATATATAATAATCTGCTATCATTAAAGTCACAGAGATGAACAAATGTGATTAACCAAGTAAGAAGGACAGCACCAAGACTGTTATTGGAGAGAGCATGAGTCCTAAAGTCCTGTCATTTTATACCAAGGGTTAGCTTGGAGCAGGCACATTCATAAGCTCATATAGCTTACGCTGCTTATTTGTTATTTCTGACAGATGATGGGTCCTGCCGGGTTGCTGATAATACTCAATAGTATCGAGTTCATCTAACAATGACTGCATCGTATAGTCTTTGAAAAGACCGTTCTCATCCATCTGTTTTTTAATATATGACATCAACTGAAGCGCCACGAACTGCACGAAGAGCTTGCCTTCGAAGTTCTCTTCGGACGCAACGGACATACGTCTCATGGAAAGCCTTTCCTTAAGGTTACCAAAGGATTTCTCGATCAGATCCTTAAGACGGTATACACGGAGTGCTTCCACCGGATCCTTAATTCCGTTGGTCATAAGAGCGAAATAGCCGTAGTTCTTTTCAGCTTTTTTTATGGCATCTTCATTAAAGGAATAGATCTTTCCTCTTACCGGCGTTTCATGTATCGTAATATATTTATTGTAGAGGCGTTCATCCTCCGGATCAGGCGTACCATTTATGAGGTTATACTCAAGACGGTCGAGCATGGCATTGAACCTGATCTTATCATCGGTAGCCTTCTGGTCATTGTAGTATAAGTGGAGATAAATACGGCGTTTGTCATTTATGATCCCGCCACTGCGGGGCTTTTCCTCGGTATAGTCCCACTCCTCCGTAAATGACATTATATAGAGCTTAAGCTCTGAATTATAGTTGAACCGGCTAACGAAGTCATCCCGTATGCTGTCAAGACGCTTGCCCACGAACTTGAGCGACAGCTTTGCGCCTATAAGGAACTTATGGTGATGCTTCATCAGATCGTTGATGTTCTTCTCACTGTAGAAGCCTCTGTCCATGACCAGTTTGAGTTTCTTGAGCTTTAGGAAATCTACATCCTTTATCAGGTTTTCTATGGTCTTGACATCGGTTATATTACCTGCCAGCTTCCTGTAGTATACAGGGAGCATTGATTCCTCTCCGTAGAGCAGAGCAAGGTTTATCTGCGGCAGGGAATCGCCCTCTTTGTTCTTTCCATACCTGGCCTGTTTTATGAGCGTCGAGTATGAAGAGATAGATGTTGTGTCAAATGCAAGGTATTCATTGCATGAGTGACGTTTGGCCTGATACTTAAGGTATGCCATCTTTGGGTCTTCCATAATAAGACCGAACAGTTCGCTGCTCCTCTGCGATGGTATGTCTTTACCATACGGATGCTTATGGGAATTGGACCATCTTCTGAACCTGTACAGCGGCATGCCTTCTTCAATGACAAGGTAATAGGCTATAGAGAGTATCTGTGGAGCCAGTGATCCAAAACACTTGCCAAGGTCAGCTGCGATCCCGGTCTTGTCACTTATCTGATCGAGCAGATATGTGGCACCATAGAACTGCCTCAGGCATATATCAGTAGGTACCGGACCGGGCTTTGGCTGTAGCCGGCTTCTTTCATACTCAGCCTTAAGGCGTAAGAAAGTCTTGTTGGGTTTAAAGGTCGTCCCATCGTACTTTCCGATATACTCTCGCTTATGATCTGCCTGCTGTTTTTCGGCATTCCAGAATGGATGATCTATGTAGGCATAACCATTCTGACAGCGTACCGGGCCTGTGATCCAGGGTTCATTCAGTTTAATTTCCATGACATCTCCTCTTTGGTATAATTATACCAAGGTTCGAGGTGGAAATCAAGCAGATTCCGTCATTTTGATACAATATTTTGTATGTACAATCCCAGTAATATCAAGGGTTAGCGTCTGTAGTCATTAATGATTTATACCTACGCCTTGGTATAATTTTACGGGAGCACAGGATGAGTGCCGGAAGGATGTACGACAGGTTCAGAAAGAAGGCAGTCGGCAGGGTAATTACCGTTACTCCAAGAGGCGTGATCTGTAAACTTATAAAAGATTAACAGAAGTGATGCTGTTCAATAATCCACGATAATTGCCACCGCAGCGGGGGCAATAAAACAGATCATAAAATGATATGATGATTAAAGGGTCAAAAGCCTGTCAACACCACAAGCTTGCTTGATGGTGGGGACAAGGATTTATGACCCGCCCCAACATGAGCAGAAGCGAGAGGAAGGACTTCGAGAAGAGACAGAGGCAGGCAGAGGATGACCGTGACTGGGATACGCTCATGTTGATGGAAGTGTTCATGGACGACTGATGAGATGTCGCCTGCCGGGAGACCCCTAAGACAGGTCACAGTAGTAAGATCATATTGAAAGGGAAGGAGCATCCAATGAAGACAGAAGACGCATTAAGGATGCCATTCAAAAAATGAAAACGAACAAATGGCCATAATCAGAATAATATCGGATCGTCTTTTTGACACAATGACTTAAATCTGATTTATGTTAGACAAATCCAGTAGTATAGTGGGTTTATCGTTTTAAATTGTCTGAAAATATGATAAAATGTTTACACCAATTATCTGGAATAGAGAGTGTTTTTAACAACAGTATCTATATTATATTGTATATATCAGAGAAATTGGATTGATAGAGACCGATAGAAACATGAGGTGGGAAATATCTAAAATAAAGTGTGTATTACTGCTAACCAGAGCGGATAGAGAATTATATTTTTGGAAAGGGACGAGCTATGGCACCGAACGTATTCAATCGCATACCATCAGGTTTCTTTAACCTGCTTTCAAGCGGTAGTGACAACATTAATAATGCCGGATGTCTCCTTGAAATCTATTCGCAGTATGATATGGAGGTTTCATACCGGATTAGTCGTAAACAGCTCCGTGATGCTTTGGCCCTTTATATTTTAGAGAATAATCTAAGCTTTTCTGAGGAAGAGGCCGATGAGAAGAGTTCGGATGCGGCAAACAACATCATTCGTAAGTTTACGGATGAAGAGTGTGGGTGGCTTACAGAAGAGATTGATGATGCGACCTATGATAAATATATCATTATGACAGAGGCCGGTATTGCGCTTTCTGAATTTCTGCTTGCACTGGAGCAGCCTGAAAAGGTTGAATATTCTTCGTATATTTATAACATCTATAATACACTGATGAATTCCGATCAGTGGAGATCAGATCCTTATGTTAATGCAATAAAGGCCGTTTACAACAACGCAAAGGCATTGGCTAAGTCATTAAAGAGATTATCTACATTTATCCGTAAGAAGATAGAAGAATTGACCAGAGAAACGTCACTTGAAGTGCTCACTGAGCATTTGCTTGAGTACTGTGATGGCGATTTCATCAGGGAATATGCTCGTCTTACCAAGCAACAGAACATTCACATGTACAGGAGCCATATCCGTTCAAAGCTGGATGAGATAGTGAATAATCCGGAAATGCATGAGCTTATTGTAACCGGATGCGCTATTGAGGAAGATATTTCGGAAGATGCCGCTGAGGACTTTGTTCTTGAGATGGTTGAGAATACCAAGAAGTTCCTTAACGAGGATTATGACCGGATCATGCGTGATATCAAGCATAAGATCAACATGCATATTCACATTGCGGTTGGTAGGATACGTTTTATACGAAACAGCGGCAAGGATGCTCAGGGCAATGTGGAGCAGGTACTTAAGTTGCTTCGCACAAGCATAGATGAAGGAAGTCTCTTGGATGAACTCTCGGAGGAAATGGTAAAGCTCTATAAATTCGACAAAAACGAGTACATTGATACAGCTTCGTTATGGAGTCCTCGAAAGAGCAAGGTCATTAAGAAAGCAGTCACGACAGAGACTGAAACACTTACCCAGGCTGATAAGGATGATGCTATAACTGCGTTAGAGAAGGAAGCGTACAATCCGTATTCAAAGAAGAAAATGAAACTATTCCTGGAGGATCG
>JAILNV010000120.1 GCA_024691125.1 Lachnospiraceae bacterium
CAAGCGCCGAATCAACCTCAAAAACCAAAACCGTATCGACGCTGCTGTCCGCATCGATCATCTCACGGTAGGATTTAAGATCGTTAAGAAGGATGGTCATCTGTTCATTTACTCTTGTCGTTCCGTTTATAAGCGCCCTGAACTTGACATTGCAGCCCAGTACATCGCACTCCCTGTCCTCCGGTGCGCTGTTCTTAATATCAAAATGCATGACCAGAAGCTTCCTTCCCTCTGTAGCCTGCATCGAGAAAGACAGGGTATCATCACCCGCCTCCGGATAAACGTCTGCCGTCTCGTATCCGGTATAAGTTATTTCAAATCCTTCAATACCTATTGCATCGGCTATACCGTTTCCGGCAACAGCTCCGCCCTCTGCTCCCGAAACCGAGGCAGTTTCGGTATCTGCATCAAACCTGGAATCATCAGTGGTATTGTCATCCATGGGCGAACCATTATCATCCGCTATATTTACATCCGGGCTCTCAGACCCGTTCTCCGGCGCCGGTGTAACAAAAGGTATAGGGGTAGGCTTAAGATTGCCGAAACCATCCGTCTTGTCTCCGACATATCTCATCAGCACTCCTGCCGCGTATTCGGCCACCAGCTCCTCCTCATTCTCGGTAAGGCCCGTGGATGCAATAAGACCGCATCCTGATAGCGAGCCGGCTGTCAGCATCAATGATAATCCATATGCAATTATTCTCTTCACACTTCTGTGCATAGCTCTCCTCATGTGTTCTGTCCGCACCCTGCATCCGCATCAAGCTCGAACCAGAATTCAACACCGTTCTCGTGATTGATAACTCCATAATCGCGGTTCATCGAATCCATGACAGCCTTGACTATCGACAGGCCTATTCCGCTCCCGCCATATTCCCTTGTCCTTGCCTTGTCTACCTTATAGAACTTGGTCCATAAATGAGGGATCGACTCCTCAGGTATCGGGTCGCCGGAATTAAACACACTAACCCTTACTGTTTCACCTTTATCAATGATCCTTACGGATATCCGTTTCTCATCCTTACAATAATGTATGGCATTTGAAAGGTAGTTATTTACCACCTGCTCTGTCTTAAATTCATCAGCCCATACACACATGACATCATGATCATGCTGCAATAGGATATCAAGTTCATTCTGCTTTAACAGTATCGAATCAGCCTGTATGCAGTTCGAAACCAGCTCCACAATGTCAAATCTTTCCATCGACACATTGTCATTACCGAATTCCAGCTGGTTGAGCTCGAGCAGGTTCTTAACCAGTCTGTTCATCCTGCCCGCTTCGTCTATGATAACATCGCAGTAATAATCCCTGCTGTCCTCATCCGCCACGCAGTCCTTAAGCCCCTCGGAGTATCCCTGAATAAGCGCTATGGGTGTCTTAAGTTCATGGGAGACGTTAGACAGGAATTCCTTACGCATTTCCTCTGCTTCAGCCTTTTTCGCCAGTTCATTCTGCAGCTTGGCATTTGCGGTCTTAAGCTCACTTATGGTACTTTCGAGAGTCCCCGAAAGGCTGTTCATATGACTTCCGAGCAAGGCTATCTCATTGTCTCCGCCGCTTTTATACTTAACATCAAAATCAAGATTATTCATCTTCTCGGATATATCAACAAGCTCAAGGATAGGTACCGTTACCCGTTTTGAAAGGATGAAATTGATAATCAATCCGATGATAAGAACTATTATACCAATATATACAAGGAGCCTGTTCGCAATATGGACGCTTGTTTTTATACCCTCCACGGGACTTCTCATTAAAATGAGCTCTCCGCCTGACAGGGCACCCCACAGTTCAATGTAATCCGTATGCATCCTTGGGTCCATGTTTTTCTGGACTGTATAATTATCGGTGGAATAAAGAATCTGATCTATCTTTGCGTTTGAAAAGATATACCCTAATAATCTATCGGTCAAAACTCTGGAATCGTTAACCGTTGAACGCAAAGTATTTGTATCTGCATCGATAACGAGAGTCTCCAGATTATATCGCGCCGACACCTGATCAAGACCTACCGCGAATTCCTCCGAGCTCAACCCGCCCTGCTGTGAGTATGTGTCTATAAGTTCATATGCTTCATTAAGAGTCTTCTCCTTCTGTCTTATGTAGAAGGGTTCAAGCAGCAGGCTGTTGGCGAGTATGCACAGCAGAATCATACCCACCATAGCAGCGCTGAATATAAGCATGAATTGCTTTCTTATGGAATGTTTCATATTTCTGTTACAACCGTTTTATACCCAAAACCGTTTAAAGACCCCGGGATATGTAATGTACGGTCCTTAATGCCCCGGATCATTCATCATCGTACTCGTCGTCATGATCTTCACCGTCATCACTTTCATCATCGCCATCTGAATCTTCATACTGCTTTTGTGTATCTTCCTCTGTCTGATTGTTCTCCTGACCGTTTTCGGGTGCTTCCCGATCATCACCTTCACCGTTCTGTTCAGACTTCTCTTCCTCTTTTTCCTTGACTATCCATCTGTAGAAGAAGGCATGATTACCGATCATTGTATATTCTGAAATTCCGTAATAATCAGCATAATACTTCGTCATAAAAAACAGATAGTCACCTACTCTGGCACCTCCGAGAACCTCCTGAGCGGCCTTCACGCAGGCCGAGCTTGCACCCTGCCGCATGATAAGTTCCACCTTGCCGGAACGGTAAGAGGCGAACTGCATATTCTGTGTTATGACTCCGACAATAGTATTCGGAAAGGCAGAGCTTTTAACACGGTTCATTATGACTGAACCCACTGCCAGCTTACCGGTATATGATTCTCCACCGGCTTCCGCCTGTATAGTTGCAGCCAGCCACTCAAGCTCCGTACCGCTGGCGTTGTATGAACCTCCTGTATTCTCCTTCTTCATAGCCAGACGCTCCGCTATCTGTTTAGCCAGCTGTGCCTGTGCTGCCGCTGTCTGGGATTCGAGATTTTTCATCGTCTTATCCAATCCTGCAAGCTGAGAATCGAAATCCTTAAGCTTTCCGGCCTCTGCATTAAGACTCTGATTAGTTGAATCAAGAAGTCCCTGTGCCTGATCACTCAGGTTTTCGAGCTCCTCATACTTTCTGTCAAGGTCATCCTGATATGCGTCAATCTCATTTTCCCGCTTCTCAACCTCATCAATTTTCGCTTTAAGTTCTTCCTGAAGCTTCTTACACTCAGCTATCTTTTTACGGTCATAGCTGACCATTGCATCCATATATACGTAACGGTTGAGCACATCCCTGAAAGTATTGGTTTCGGTAAGGAGCTGCAGCATACCCTTGGAGCCGCCCCTCTCATATACGCTTTTAATACGATTCTTCAGAAGCAGCTGACGTTCAGCCAGCTCGGCTTTCAACGCCTCCAGCTCACTGTTGAGCTGAACTATCTGAGCCGATACCTCTGACATGGCACTCTCTGCCTGTTCTATCTCACTGCTAAGATCGGTAAGCTTTCCTTCATAACCGTCAATCGTGCTCTGGATCGACGCGCTCTGCCCTCTGAGCTCATCCACATTATCCTGTACCGCTTCCTTCTGCTGTTTAAGCATGTCTATCGAATTCTTTGTAGCCTGAGTAGCTTTCTCAAGATTGGATATTGTTACCTGTGTCTGAGCCTCCTGCTGTTGCATCGACGATATAACATCATCATATTCATCAGCTCTGGCAACATAATTTGGTATTGAAACGGCTAAAGATAATACGATTATCCCCGCAATAGGTCTGATCAGATTCTTTCTCATATTTCTCCCCTTGTTTTCCCCTGATTCACCATTTTCTATTATGTGTACTCACGCTGTCTCTCTTTATAACCGGCAAACCATAGAATAGCGAATTTCATCAGAAATTCGGCATTCGTATTGAACCAGGCTCTGCTGAAAGCAGAGACGTGTCATGCGGAACGCATGATTTCTGAATGCATTTCATTGTTTGCATTCAGAAAGTCATACATAAACACTCATTCGAGTCAAAAATCACAATAACACATTCTCATCTGTTTGTCCATATGAATAAAGCCGGTCAGACCTCGAACTTATACCCCATACCCCAGATCGTCTTTATATAATCTCCCTTTTCACCTATCTTTGAACGCAGCTTCTTCACGTGGGTATCTATGGTTCTTGCATCTCCAAAGTAATCATAATTCCATACATTGTTAAGAATCTTCTCACGTGAAAGAGCTACCGATCTGTTCTCCATGAAATATGCCAGCAGTTCGAATTCCTTAAAGCTAAGTTCTATAGGCTGTCCGTCTATCGTCACCGTATGTGATGTCTTGTCAAGCACAATACCTCCTGCCTCCAGCTTCTCCTCCGCTTCAAGCTTATTTGACCGTCTTAACAGAGCATTCACTCTTGCAACCAGGATCTTGGGACTGAAGGGCTTCGAAATGTACTCATCCGCCCCCGAATCAAAGCCCTGAAGCTCATCGCGTTCTTCTGATTTAGCAGTTAACATAATAATGGGAACCTTGGACTGTGACCTGATTTCCCTACATACCTCAAGTCCGTCTATTTTCGGCATCATAACGTCAAGAATGAGAAGTGATATCTCATTATCCTCATAGAATTTATCCAGTGCTTCATTGCCGTCCTCTGCCTCCAGCACCTCATACCCCTCCCTCACAAGGAAATCCTTTACAAGCTTTCTCATTCTGCTTTCATCATCTGCTACCAGTACTTTAATCTTTTCCATATTATATATTATCCGACCGGTTATCGGGCGGTGGATCTCTCCTTCCCTCTTATCTGTCTGTCAGTATATCCCCAGTTCCGCTTCCTTCTCCCTTATCTTTGATTCACGTTCCGTCAGTTCCTGCTCCCATGAAGCATATTTGTTGGTTATGGCATTCTCATAGTTGATCATATTGGGTGTATCCGATTTAATAACAATTATATACATTACTATTATCATTGCTGCCATTATAAGATTAAGTAAAAGGGAATTCCTGTATTCCTTTCTGAAGGTTTTCACCTTCTTGCGTCTCCTGAGCCTTTCATCCCTCTCAATATCCTTCCTGTTATTATACTGATTATGAATATCAACATACGAAACCATTACAGGTATATCGGCTATTCGCGCATCATCTATTTCATGCCTTTTATACAGATAATCCTGCAGCTTTCTTAAATACTCCAGTCCTATAGGAGTGAAAAAGGTATTACTCTCAATCATTTTATTATAAACGGATAGCACCGCCTCCGGATTATCCTCGTTCATCTTCGACGAAATATAGTTGATCCTCTGAATCTCTTCCTTTGCTATGTTTCCGTTTTCTCTGTCAACGAAAATATATCCGTCAACACTTCTTCCGTTATCTTCTTCCATGATCCGATCCTTCTTTATCTGTTGTAAGCTTTAAACCATCAATGATCCCACAGGTAAAACAGACAGGGAGACGGTTTCCCGCCTCCCTGTATTATAACTTAATTCCTTATTGCAATGCAATACAACTGTAAATCACATATGAATGATATCAGTATTCACAAAGCCCTGCAGCACTGCTTACAGTGTGAAGATTCCAACGCTCTCTTCAATGATATTGGCAGCATTCTTAAGACCTTCGGTCTCGCTCTCGATATCGCCGATCATGTTACCGAATTCGGTAGCAGATGCTGATGTCTCCTCGGTACCTGCTGCATTCTCTTCTGCGATTGCTGTAAGGTTCTGAACAACATCGACAACGTTAACTCTTGCTTCATCCAGCTTGGCTGTTGTATCAGCGATGTACTTAACGCCGTCCATCGATCTGTCGATACCTTCCTTAACGATCTGGAATGCTTCATCTGTCTTCTTAACATTTTCGTTCTGACGGGTCATGATATCACGAACGTTGTTCATGGTCTCAACAGACTTCGAAGAATCTGCGATCAGGCTTGTGATGATCTCCTCAATCTTCCTTGCCGACTCATTTGACTGTTCAGCCAGCTTACTGATCTGTGCAGCAACAACCGCGAATCCACGTCCCTGCTCTCCTGCTCTTGCTGCCTCTATGCTGGCATTGAGCGAAAGGAGATTTGTCTCGTCTGCGATCTCTGTGATAAGGTTTGTAGCGTCCCTGATCTTGAGTGCCGACTCGTTTGTTGTATTGGTCTGCTGTGAGATAACCTCAATAGCATCAACTGTCTGCTGGTTAACGGAAGCAAGCTCTGCAAGTATTGCGCTTGCCTGCTCTGATGACTTCTGCATCTCAACTGCATTCTTTTGAAGCTCTTCAACCTGAGCACTGGTCTCTTCAACCATGTTACCCATGAGGATAACGTTCTCTGTAGCCTTCTGGGTCTCATCAGCCTGTGATGTGGCGCCGTCTGCGATCTCATGTACGGCTCTTTCAACCTGTCCGACTGCATCATTGGCACTCTGTGATGTGGTATGCAGTCTGTTGGAGGATGAATACAGGTTACCGCTCTCTGTCTTGAGCTTACCGATGATCTCGGCCAGCTGGGCCCTGAGTTCCTCAACATACTTGCAAAGCTCTCCTACCTCATCACTGCGGTTAGCGGCTGCCTCGTCAACCCTGACTGAAAGATTACCCTTGCTTACCTCTCCTACCACATCGATACTCTTCTGTATAGCATTTACGGTGTTGCCTGCGATCAACCATGCAAGTATTGCACATACAACAACAACTGCTACCGAAACACCGATGATAATGCCTACAATGCTCATCACCTCGGACTGAACCTTCGCACGGCTCTTGCCTGCAAATACCATACCGCAGATGGATCCGTCACTGGGCTGGGTCAGCGGCATGTAATATGCGAAGTACTTCTGACCTGCTACGTTCGCCGAATTCGATGTAATTGGCTGTCCGCCTGTTATAACCTTGGCTACTATCTCAGCGGATGCCTGCGTTCCCACTGCCCTTGCTCCGTTGCTCACAACCGAAGTTGCATAGCGTGTATCCCCGAAGAATACTGTGGTGTCAATGTTTGAGAGCTGTTTTATGTTATCGAAAGGAACTTCGTCAGCTGTGATGTTGAAATCCCCCTTAAACATTTCCTCGCCCTTAACTTCAAAGTCACCCGGAGCCACTGTCGCAACACGGTCTCTTGTTGCTATCGTAGCTGCCTTCAACGCATCATATACCTCTTCGGACATCTTCTGCTCGACCATGATATATGATACTACGCAGGATACAATTGCAAGTACCAGGACCGGCAATACTGACAGTAAAATAAATTTACCCTTTAATTTCATAGCTTATTCCCCACTTTCTTAAAAAGATACGTCTATATTATCACTTATCATGGTGTTTTGCAACAAATATTCGTTTATTTTGCCCAAATTTTCTGTATATTTTATTCTTTTTGCAACATTGCGTCAATATTCGCCGAAAATCCTACTCAAGGATGCACATCAATATACTGTCTCCTGAAATTTCACCGGATATAAAGCATCATATTTTAGTAATGGAAATATGTTGCTTTTTTGCCTTAAATACAGACACATTATTTTCAATTCCCTGCCCATGCCATATTCTCAATTGTCCGAATAGACATGAAAAACGACCGAATAGACAAAACTTCTGATTTTATCAAGTACATGATGTATAATAATACGATACTTTTTGCGAACGGCTCTGTCCGTTTCGTTAATACAGGCCAATCACAGACTTATCCGGAGGTTTTCATGCAGCTTAAGGTAATGGTCACCGGCAGAAATACCAAGATAGCATCGGACATAAGCGAACGTCTGTCTGATGACCGTGGTTATATAGTAATCAAATGTCCCGCAGGCAAAGAGGCACTGTTCGACCGTGTTCCGGCAGAAATGCCGCATGTGATCATCATTTGTCTGGGTAATGAGACATGGGAAACAGTGACGGTATTCGATGTACTTAAGGAATGTACACGGGTGGGAGGAATAACCATCATTGTAATTACCAATGAAGAAGATCAGAAGGTTTTCATCAATCATACCAAGCTTGAGCGTATGTTCTTCATGCCGCGCCCGGTTTCACTCTTTGCACTCTACCAGAAATTAAACGAAATCGAAACCGTCGTGGCCGAGAAGCAGCAGAACGGCTCTATGATGATCACCGAATATATCAATCCCAATGCCGATGATACTCCTCCCCGCAAGCACATACTTGTGGTGGATGACGATTCCTCGCAGCTCTTACAGATGAAAGATCATCTCAGGGAATTCTACGAAGTCACCCTTGTAACATCCGGCAAGGCTGCTCTTAAATATTTGTCGAAGCACCGTGTGGATCTTATCTTCCTCGATTATCTGATGCCTCAGATGAACGGTCCCGATGTGCTCGAACAGCTTCGCAAGTTTCCTTCGTTCCGATTCATCCCCGTTGTATTCCTTACAGGAGTTACCGAGAAGGATACGGTCATCAAAACACTGGTTGAGCTCAAGCCCCAGGGATATATAGTAAAACCCGCAAAAAAATCGGAGCTTGTAGCCAAGATCATCGATATTCTCGGGTGAATATGCAGGCAGTATTTTTCTGTCATATTACATATTGTCTATGATTCGGGGAGCAAAACTATAATTTGTGTAATCCCGTATTGAGAAAGGTACAAGTATGGAAAAAGACATATTTAAATTGGAAGAATACGGTATTAATGTCAGTCTCGGCATTGAGTATACCGGAAGCCGCAGCAAATACATCCAGGCCATACAGCGTTACTATGAATCGTATGAAAGCAACAGATCGCGTGTAACGGAAGCCCTGAATGCAAAGGATTTTGACAATTATGTAATAGCGGTTCATTCACTGAAAAGCAACTCGAAGATGATAGGCGCAACAGAGCTTGGCAGCGGCTTTGAAGTGCTGGAAATGGCAGGGCGCGACGGTGATACTGCTGTTGTAATGGCTGAAACACCCACCGTTCTCGATTATTATGATATATTAATTTCAAATTTCAGGAAATTCTGCGAATATTCGGATGATCCTGTTGCTGATGAAATATCGGCCGACGAAGCCCGTTCGATAAAAGATGAGCTTCTCGAAGCCCTCGATGAATATGATGATGAATTGTCCGCAAAACTGGTTGCAAAGCTTTTCGGGTATCCGTTTACTGAGGGGTATCTTAACAAACTGAGAAACGCCAAAACTCTTATAGGAGATTTCATGTATGATGAAGCCGCAGATATCATACATGAGATAGCTGAAGCCATATAAACAGATCTGATCAGAATCCGAAGACAGCGCTCCGGAAAGTCAAAAGCTCATCCGGCAGAACTGCTGAGCTTCTTCAGCATATCCCTGACCTGTTTCATGCGGCTCCTGCTGACCCATGACTTGATGCCACAGTCGAATTCAACCCCTATGGTACCGGAAACATTGATATCAAAACTCTTAACCTTATACAGGTTGATTATCTCCGACTGGGATATCCTGAGAAACCTGTTGGGATTAAGCGACTCCTCTAGTCCCGCCAGTGAACGCTTGACAGTATACAGCCCTTCCGCAGTCTGCAGATGTATCCTGCGCCCCTCAGTATATACCCTGACTATATCACGTTGGGATATGAACACCATCTTATCATATTCATTTGCGACTATCTGAGGAAAATCGTTATCAGAGGCGTTCTCGATCGCATAAATGATATTCTCGACCTGCTGTGTATTGGCCCGTGTTTTGATCGTAACCTTGGGGTCTATATATTTTTCGTTTATTACTACCTCTATTTCGACCATGCTTTTCATAAAGCCACCGTCCCCGGGCACCGTCTCTGCCAATGCCTTTTTTAAACACAAAATAATAAAGTATTATACTATATGGCAGTGTTCAATCCAATTGCCGATGTCTATTCAGTCGTTTTTCGTGTCTATTCGGTAAGTCAAAGCGAGTCACTTACCTTCTGTGAAGCATCTCAAGTTCTTTATTAACTTCGCGAATCTGTTTCTTAAACAGTGAATACTGAACAAGCCAGATAATAATATATGCAACTGTCATGCAGATGAAGGTTATTACCAGTACTGTCCCCGTTCCGAACCAGCCCAGTACCCGGTTTGCTATAAGAAATGAACCCATTGTCAAAATGTAATGCGATAAAGTCGCTCTTACGATCCCCCAGCTCTCAATCTCATAAAAAATACTGCTGCCCATTGCAATGCCGCCGTATATCATTGAACCGAAGATCTGTCTGAGTACTTCAAGGCCGTGAGAATCCACATACTGCGGTCCTTCGGCGCACAGTACTATCACTACCGGAATAAATACTCCGATAAGGCATCCCGAAAGTAACTTGATCAGAAAATTCTTCCTCAGATCCATCACAAAATCCCCGAAAAACCTATATACTACAGCTACCATTATAAATAGGTTCCGGGGATTTTTCTATACTTTCATTTACTGTAAATGTATTGAAAACAGAGCTTTACTTACGCTCACATCTCTACTGCTTATAACTGTTTCCCTTATTATCTTTGTCTTTTCTGATCATCCTGATGATCACTACAATAATACCGCCTGCAAAAACAGCCAGCCAGCTGTGCATGAATGTTCCTTCAATATATCCCCATATAAACATTACAAGGACAGAACACATACTTATTATGGTACTGATTGTGTTAGTACTTAAATCCTTCATCCTATAGTCCTCCTGTGACTGATCGATTCCATTTTCCTGTCGCGTGCTTATGGCAATCCCACAATGGGTTTATGCATTTTTCTACTTGATCTTATTCCACCAGATAGGATAACCGATATCAGGAATACCCATTTTCTCCATATAACGTATGATCTGTATGGTTTCTGCATCGGAAGCATCGGTGGCAAGTCCGCATGCGGCACATTTCCATCCTTTTCCGACACCGGGATAATTGCCGGGCACCATTGCTTTGCCGCAGTAAGGGCAGGTCGCCTCATTGGCTCCGCCTACTCCGCCCGTGGCACTTGCCATTGCATCATCGTTCATTTCAATGTTATCCGCTTTCGCTCTGTACTCCTTAGCCGCCTCTTTAAATCTGTTCATGTACTCTTCTCTTGTGATCTCGCTCATTACTGTTACCTCCTGTGTTTTAGTGTTTTAGTGTTTTAATGTTTTGTGTTTTTGTGCTTTGGTTTTTAAATCGTTACACGGCCTTCAGGTTGTTCTCTGTTATCGGCCGGTCGTAATTATCTACGGTGTAGCTCCTGCTCTGTCCGTCATCCGAAGCCGCCACTTCAATAATCTGACCAATACGGATCTCCTGACGTCCCGATTCATCGACAGCCCTGAACCTTACAGTATCTCCCACTTCAAATCCCTGCATTCCTGTATCTCTGACCCGCAGCCCGCCCGAAGCATCCATCATGATGTCATCATCTACTTCCACATTCATATTTTTATTCATATGAGTTCATCTCCTTTACTTTTGGTCTGACACTTATCTTTCTGTTTTTTCCTTTTGCTTAATTATACGAAACAGCCTGATTCGATGGCATTGATTTTGCTTATCCGGTAGTTTTTCATGTCTATCCGGTATATTCAGGCCAAAACAGCCTTACATATAAATGTCTCCAAACACCTTACTCATACCCCTACACCAAAAATTATCTTCAGGGACAATCCCAGAAAATAGTGAGGTATGCACAGTCCCCATATAGTCTTCTGCTTCTGGTAAATGATACCGAATACCGACAGAAGCAGGAAGGCACCTACCATAAACGCCACACCAAGATAAATGTGCAGCGCACCAAAGAACAGTGAAGAAAGAACTATAGCCACAGGAACCGCGTACTCCTCAGGAAGCACCCTTCGGATACTGCCCTGTACAGCTCCTCTTGTCAGGAACTCCTGCACCACAACTGTCAGGGGATACTTGGTCTCTGACAGTCCCCATGCTTTCCAGTAAAACAGCGGAGCGTTCTCTCCGTAGATATTCGGCATGAACCTCATCATAAGAAGCTTGGCTCCGATCATGAATGCAAGAACAGCTGCGGTGAACAGACCGTCAACCAAAACCGCCTTACCTGCTCCTTTGAAGCTAAGACCGAAGTCCGCGGCAGTAATGCTCGTATTCCTCATGATAACTACCGACGCCACAGCTCCAAGCACCTCTACTATCATGGTCATTACAAAAGGAGGGACCGGCCTGCCCGAAAGCTCCCATACCGCGCATGCAAAGTTCCATATGGCGAGCATTGCCAGCAGACCTACCAGAAGTATTGTAGAATCATTATATTTCTGCTGTACTTCATGAAGCTTAGTCACATCGGAAAACTGAAGAATGATCCCTATGATCCGTGTTTTATCCTCATCATATGCAAATGACGAAACCATTCTAAGCACCCGCCTGCTGCCGTTCGGGCATGTATAATGCAGTAATCCCGTGTGCTCATTCTTCCTGTCATAAATACTGTCCAATACGTACTGGTGGAATTCGTCGTTAAAGCCCTTCCTGTCCTTTACCATAAACGAAGCATACTTTATTCCCACCTCAAGAGCAGGATTATCAAGTATTCGAACTGCACTCGGATTAACATAAACAACAGTTCCCTTCTCATCCACAAGAAGCAGTCCGTCAGTTATATCTCGTGTTACACGATACAGATACTTAAGATCCTCGTTCATTTATCCCCTACTTACATATCAGTTAATAACGCCAAATCACTCTAATAGCCAGTCTCTAAGCTTCATACGAAATTCTTAAAGCTCATACAGTCTGTTACCCCTCATTAGGTATAGGTTCAAGGCTGAACCCTCCATCCTGATCGTGAATAAGCTGAACCCTGTTTCCTGCCTTAAGAACAACATCTGTATACTGCCATCCTGCAATATATTTTTTTCCGTTATCGGCTGATACTGAATATTCTGTTCTCGGCACCCCATTCACAGTAGCTGTTCCGGGACCCGAAACCACGGTTGCCTCACAGACGAAACCGTAAGGTTCCACATCCACTGTTCCGCCACTCGCTTTAGCCATCATTTCATCATTAAGTTCCACATTCTTATTATCTGCCATCTCATTGTCCTCCTTATTATGGTTTCTGAATAGTTACCCGGATTGTTTATATCCGTCCGCTTAATGATTATTGCTGTTCATCCCTTCTTACCGCCCCGTCTTGCGGAAGCAACTCCAATAAGTACAATAAACAGCACAATATATCCGCATTCTGCAATAAAGCATGTACGTACATCGGCCAGTGTTCCCTTCTGTATCCCTGCCAGCATATCATTAGCCTTCTCGAACCAGTAGACAGGGAATATCCTCGCAAATGCAAGCACTCCCTCTCCAAGATATGACTGCGATACAAAAGCGCCGCAGATGAAAGACATTCCCAGCCCCAGTATCTGAGCTATCATGTTTACCACCGTTCCGCTCGGATTAAACGTAGAAATGAGTATCGCCATAAGCGCTGCAATAAGCGCGAAAATTAAGGAGTTAAACACCGCAAGCCAGCAGTGAAGTCCCGTATACATTCCTCCGTATACTATCATCCCGCTCACCATAAAGAGTCCCCATATCAGTATGGTAAGAACTCCGCTCCCAAAGAATATCTGGCTCATATACGATGACATCCGTACGCTCGAGCATTCGATCCTCATCTTCTGATCCTTCTTATTTAGAGTCACAAGTATCGCACTGAGCACGTTTACCATTATGGCTATCAGAAGATACGGCAGGAGCCTGAAAAAAAGCGCGAAATTGTCCGTGTAATTGGCATCGAGCACCTCTGAACCGGGCGGAGTTACTACTTCAACCTCTACCTCCTTACCCAGCTCTTCACCCGCAGATGCGCATGCGTCCTTAAGCGACATCCCGTCTTTGGTAAACACCTTCACAAGACGTATGTAATTGCTAAGATACTGCTCCATCATCGCACTCTGGAAGCTGTCACGCATCTTATAGGCATCAAACAGAGCTGCGCTGTCCCCATCTCCCATGTCCTTAAGCATCTCTTCATAGCCGTTCTTAATAACCACGGTATAATCAACCATCTCATAGAACATTGCGTCCATGATCTTCTGCTTATCATGAGGCATCTCGACAAGCTTATTTCTTGCAGCTATTGCATCCTTAAGACTCTTACTCGTCTCCGTCCGATCTTCATCTATTACACATACCGATATTGACGATTCCTCAAAATCGGTCTTTGCCTTATTTGAATGCACCATGGGAAAACAGATTGCAAGAAAGATCGCAATATACAAAAATAAGATCCCCGCCTTGGCTCTTACTATTTTGAAAAACAGATTAAAGACTTTCATACTTTCTCCTCCTTGTCAGTAAGAATCCAAGCGCTATGAAAATGACGGTATATATGCACATTGCTGCGAGCTTGCCAAAGTAACGGCCGGTGTCTGCATCCACGCTAAGATAGTAGAACGAGTCGGCCACTATGGCTACCGGATTCAAGTCGTTGACTATTGGCGCATGCATTTCAAGTATAGCTTTTATACCCGAAACCATCAGACCGCTCATGAAGCTTAAGGTCATAACTACTGCCATGCTTATACCAATCTTTGCCTCATATTTGATCCTGCCTATGGCTCCGACAAAAAAGCCCATCGAAACACCCATTATGGCTCCTATCGCTCCGCCAAGATAAACAAGGGGCAGTCTTCCGCCGAAATCCACTCTGAGCACAAGTGCCTGAAATGTTATACATACACTTACGCAGAAGATCTGGGTGAAACAGCAGGCACACAATCCTGCCATTATTGTTGTGAATTTCGGCGTTGCGGAACATGATCGTCTCGCACCGAAATCGGACAGATTGGCTTCACTGTACAGCGCTATATGCAATGCCACCGTCATCCCGAACAGGGCTACCATTGCGATCATATTGTACATATATGTCACGAATTGGTCGGTATTACCGTCGGTAAGCTTAACATCCTCTATCACGACGATATCCATTACATTTTTAGTTCCGGGTGAATTACCGCCGTCGGCAAGCTTCCCCGTTATCTTAATCAGAGTTCCGTACATTTCGAGAAATCGCTTTATGGATGACTGTTCCATTCCGTTTGACTTTATCTTAAGCGACAGCCGGGACGAGCTGTTAAGCATATCCTTGAATTCAACCATATCCTCAAGAGTCAGGCCTTCGGAAGTCAGATAATCTGCCGCGCTTATACCCTCATTAATGTCTGCATGCCCGGCTTCACCCAACTCATCTAAGAATGCCTTAACTGCCTCGGAGCCCCATTCTGTAATCTCCTCATCCGACTCCTTATCTGCGGCATCATCCTTCTTGGCGTCAGTATCCGCTGGCACCCCGTCAGCATCCACAAATATGATTCCCTTAACATCACCATCCTCAAGAAGCCTGTATGCTTCATCCTCCCTGCAATAAATTGCATGAAAAAGCAGCGGCTTTTCTTCCTCGCCGGTACTTTCGTTCTCCTCTTTCTCCTTAATGGTCTTCGTAAGCCACTTTACAAGGTTGCTCTCCTCTTCTTCATGGGTGGACTTGCTCTCACCCATCCAGCTCATCATGATACGGAACATATCATCCTTCCGGTTCTCAACCACTGCAACGGGAACCGTTTTTATACCACCGTTCTCATATATGTTTCCGAATGCCACCTTATACAGAACACTGAGAACGCATGGAAAGAGAAGCATCCAGATGATAACTTCCTTTGCTCTAAGATTCATTTTTATTTCATACTTAAGATTATGTAAAAACATGGAATCTCCTTTATATCCGTAATCCTTATGCTCCGCACTCCGTCAGTCTTTATCTCTTAATTCCTTACCCGTAATCTCAAGGAATACGTCATTTAATGTAGGCAGTTCCGAGTATACCTGTCCAAAACCCGTACCTGATGTTTTTAGCGCATCCATGATATTAAGAAGGTTATGTTCTCCGCCCGCCAGATAGATCTTAAGCCTGCCTGCCTCCCATTTCACATCATAGACGTTGGGTAGTCCCTTCATCGTATTAAGCAGTGCATTATTTACTTCTTTCATTTCTATGGTGACCGTTTCCGTATTCTTTATCAGACGCTTAAGCTCACCGCTTGTCCCTTCGGCTATCTTCTTTCCGTGATCCATGATCGCAATCCGAGTGCATATCTGCTCGACCTCTTCCATATAATGCGTCGTGTATATAACCGTGGCACCGTTCTTATTAAGCTCTTCGATACCTTCAAGTATCTTATTCCTGCTCTGCGGATCTACCGCCACTGTCGGCTCATCAAGTATGATAAGCTCCGGCTTGTGTGCAATACCGCAGGCAATATTAAGACGTCTGAGCAGTCCTCCGGACAGCTTCTTCGGCTTGAATCCGGTGAAGTCATTAAGACCGACGAATTCGATCGCTTCATCAACATACTGCCTGCGCCTGGCCTTATCCTTTATATACAGTCCGCAGAAGCAGTCTATATTCTCATATACATTCAGTTCATCAAACACCGCTACATTCTGAAGTATTACTCCTATCCTGGCCTTAAGGTCATAGCTTGTGGGTGTCATCGGCTGTCCAAACAGCTCTATGGTACCCTCATTATATGCAAGCAATGACAGAAGACAGCTTATCGTTGTCGTCTTTCCGGAACCATTGGGGCCAAGCAGACCGAAGATTTCTCCCTTCTCAATGGTAAGGCTCAAGTGATCAAGTGCCCTTAACTCTTTATAATTCTTCACAAGATTTGCTATCTTAACTACAGTTTCTCCCATATCTCTCCCTTTCTCATTGCGGTTAACACGACTCTTACAAACCCTAAAGGATTAGCTTTGCAAGCTTGACGGTTCATATTTTAAAATATATCTGCTACTCTGAATGGTTGTACATATTATATGCTATGTGACATAGTGAGACTATATTTCATGCATATTCGGTCGTTTTTCGTGTCTATTCGGTAAATCATGACGCAGTTAATTAAACCGGCAGATTTAAAACAACACCAAATAAACATCCAAAACGACCGAATATGCATAATCACTGCCATTTATAAAATGTCCAACGTATAATAAGACAAACAGCACAAAGCAACCCTTAAGAATAATTCAACCAATTTAAAAAAGGAGGAAAATTATTATGGCAGATATGAAAAATGTAGAATTAAACGACGCAGCAATGTCTGATGCAGCCGGTGGTATGGCAGGTCTCCCCGGTCCTAAATATGATATAGGACAACAGATCCGGTTCAACTTCGTAGGTGATGATACAACCATCACTCCAACCACAGCCGTAGTAGATGACAGGAAGCACGAAGCAAAAGAGTGGAACTATCTTCTCCGCTTCGAAGTAAACCAGACTGTATATGAGCGTTGGTATCCCGAATCCGTTATCTGATTCTTTCAACATCAGGGGGACGTATCCGGCAGATACGTCCCCTTTACTATTCCATCTTTATTCTCACATGTTATTGTCCCTGTTTCCTAAGGATCTTTTACAAAATATATTTACATTTTGACTTGTCCTTCTGCTTATCTGCTTCATTATAAAACCTTAACACAGAATGACTGCGGCAATGATCTGCCGGTTAACATAATACTCACGTAGTGTCACGTATTATATACTGCACTTCATGCTTTGAAAGATATTTCCGGGCCTTCTCTTCATCCTTAACAAATACACCCTTGTATCTGTCTCCGAGAAGTGCCTTAACCTCGTTAAGCCTCTCCGTTGATCCACTGACAACAAGTACCACCGGACGCTCACCGGATGTTTCTTCGGATACGCTTGTCCCGGTGGAAACACAACCCGGCCGATCTGCCGGACCAGAACCCGCAATATCACATCCCACTGTATCCTTACCTGCGAACCGGCTCTTATCTATGTACTTCATCAGGGCCTCCTCAAGATCCCTGTACATGATGGGCTTGCTAAGATAATCCGTGAAGCCCTCCTCTATATACATATCCCGCGCTCCCACTATGGCATCTGCGGTAAGAGCTATTACCGGAGTATCATCCGCAAGATGACGCCTCCGTATCTCCTCAAGCGTCTGCGTTCCCGACATTACAGGCATCATCTGGTCAAGCAGCACCACATCATACTTACCCTCCGCAAGACAGGTTAAGCATTCCGCTCCCGACAATACCGTGGTTATCTGTATCTTAGTATCAGACAGCAGATTGGAAATAACCTCCAGGTTCATTTCGTTATCATCAACAATGAGTATCTTCGCACCCGGAGCGACAAGTGAAGGTCTGTATTCCTCCTTCGCCGCCTGAGCCCTTTCAAGATTAAGTGCAAAATCGCCCACAGGAGTATCATCTTCGATACCCTGTGCCATTTCTGCAGTAAAGGTGGTTCCTTCACCGTACTTGGAGCTTACCGATATGCTTCCGTCCATCATCTTGACGAGCCTCATGGTAATGTTAAGGCCAAGACCGGTACCCTCAATGTTTCTGTTCTTGTCCTCCTCCAGCCGCTGGAAAGCATTAAACAGCTTACCCAGATCCTCATTTTTTATACCAATACCTGTATCGGTAACCTCGAAGCGCAGTCTGCTCTCCTCTCTGTCAAAGGAAACTTTGATACTTACACTGCCTTCTTTTGTATACTTGATCGCATTATTGATAAGGTTTAGCATTATCTGCCTTATCCTTATCTCGTCACCGCGCAGTACGGACGGGATATCCTCAGCAACCTTAAGATTATACTGAAGTCCCTTCTCATATGCCTTGTTACGTGTCATATTAACAACATCGTTCATCACCGACGAGAATCCGTAACGAACAGGTATAAGTTCCATCTTTCCCGATTCTATCTTGCTAAGATCCAGGATATCATTGATTATGGAAAGAAGGGTCCTGCCGGCGCTCTGGATATCCAGAGCATATTTCCTGATACGTTCATCACCGGAAGACCTCAGTATCATTTCATCCATACCTATGATCGCATTCATAGGGGTTCTGATCTCATGGGACATATTGGCGAGGAAATCACTCTTCGCCTTATTGGAAGCATCCGCGGCATCCTTCTCAAGCTCCAGCACCTTTCTTTCATACGCCGCCTTCTGCTCCTCCAGCTTCATTTCCTCCATGCTCCTGGCATAATTCTGCTCATTCTTATGACCGGTATAATAAAACACGGTTATCATGATAAAAATCAGAGTACAGATAATTATGTTAACCACAAGTTGGCTTGTCACTTCTTCATACAGCTCATGATCGCCTACAACCATTACCACATACCAGTCGTTCATTATGCCGTTAACGAACACAGTGCTCTTCTCACCGTCACACATATATGAGAAGCTGCCCGACCCCGTTGTTTTGATGGCATTCAGGTATTCTTCCCCGCCCTGCGTATCACAGATATTTGTCCCCTTAAGCGCCTCATTACCGTGCGCTATGAACAGTCCCGTGCTGTCAACCACAAAGCCGTAACCCTTCCCGTTAACAACAAGTTCCGACATCATCGACTGTATGCCCTTAAGCTGTACATCCAGAGAGATTACATTCTGCCTGTCGGGAAGCATCCTGCAGACCGATACGATCATATTTCCTGTCTGTGCATCAGTATATGGCGGCACAAACACAACCTCACCGTCATGCTGCTTGGCGATCATATACCAGTCCCGGCTCTTCGGATCATACCCTTCCGGAGGCTCCCAGTTAAGCCCGTCCATATATCTGCTCATAATAAATCCGTATAGTCCGCTGTAATTCTCATCGAACTGCTCCGATACATTGTTAGTCTCCTCAACGATAAACTCGTGTATCCTTGCGGGCGTGGATCCGCTTATCAGCATATGGTGTACCGAGTCGGCGGTAACATGAAGCACATTTTCAGCTGTATTAAGATGATTCTCGATCATGGAGGATATGTTTAATATCCTGTCCTCTATGACCGCATTGGAATTAGACACCGCAACCGAGTAGATAAGTCTCGATGTATACACCACCATGACCACCATAAATACAAACAGCAGTATTAACGGTATCAGCATCCTGTGATTTTTATGAACATATTCACTGTGATTTCTTTCGTCTGTTGAAATCATTTAATCCTCTTTCATGCTTATGATCCTGTACGATCAGCTATCTTTTACGTAATACGGGCTTTTTACCCCAACATCATTACTTTATTGTAAAGTACTGTTCCGGAACTTTAACCTTGGTAGCGCCCATATAATGACCCGGATCGCCGAAGATATAGGTATCCTGATATATGAGGATGGTTTTATCCGACCTCTTACCCGTCTGCGCGTCTGTGTAGGCGGAGCCGTTCCATTCAGCTCCCGGAGAGAACACTCCGTATGCCTTGGTAAGGTCATTTATATCCGTAAGCTTACTCTCTCCCATGAGCACATTCCTTGCATGTTCTGCCAGTCCCGCCGAAACAGTATAACCATATGAATATGTCCAAGTTCCGAACCTGCCTGCACCGCCCTTCTTTACGATCGCATCCTCAACCTTCTTAAGGATCTTGTCAAAATCTCCCGCTTCTCCGGTAAGATCAAGGTCAAGCGCTCCCGGATAACCCATTAGCGGCGACGGAAGATCCGCTTCGATGAAATATCCTCCATACTCAAGAAGCTGCCTGATCAGCGGTTCCGTATGGGCATCATTGGTACAGAAATAGGCTGATTTCTGTCCGTATTTTTCCACCCATTCCGGCACCTTTTCCATGATGTATGCCTGAGCGCCGGGAACTCCGACATCGGTCGTCGGATCAGGTGCTTCCTCCATTTCGAATTTCATGCCGAACTCCTCACATGCGGCTTTCATAATGTTAACTTCTCTGTATACAGATTCATACGAGAGATGGCGTGGGAACGATATATGCACAAACGTATCACATCCGAGTTCATGCGCCGAACGTATGATAAGATATCCGCGGCTCAGAAAATCATAATTGACAACAAGATCTGCAGTCTTCTCAATATCGGCGAAATCCTCATATGCCTCACCTGCTATACATAAGATGTCCGGCCTTTTTTCATGTATCTGTCTGAAAGCCTCCGTTGTCCCGTCTATTGCCTGATTAACAATAACCGCCTTCATGTCCGGGTCATCTGCAAGGTTAACAATAGTCTGTATTGTCGTGTCCAGCTCCTCGGTGAAGTTATCCGGATAAATTACCAGAGTCACAACATCCGCTCCATACTTCTTCTGGAATGCCTCCGCTCCGCGCCTGTCATCCTCAGACTGCGCGAACGAACCGGTGACTATACCGATGTGGAATGAATCTCCATCCTTACCTGCGCCCTGCTTACCACTGCTGTCTCCCGCTCCTTCGGTCCCGCTTTCAGATGCTTCACCACCGCTTTCTCCCAATACCTTAGCCGTACTTTCTTCCGTCACGGCATTACCGGTACTGTCTGTGCTGCCCTGAGCCGGCACATTATCGGCCTTGCCGCAGGCCGACATTACAACAGTCATGGCTCCGGCCAATAAAACACTCACCAGTCTCATCCTCTTGGTCTTCCTCATCATCCTTATCATTTCCTCCATGTCACATCTGATTTAATATAGCGTTCGCAAAATATCCGGACTTATTCGCCGAATGCTTTCCGAATGCGCATATCTTTTATATCAGTCTTCTATCTGGCTTACCACCCTGCGTATCTTAAGCAGAGCTTCATTATACTCGTATTCCGTAATATCCTCTCTCGCATTCTTAAGAACATTTATAAGCGTATACCTGAACGGATAGCGCATAAGCTTATCTATAAGCTTTACAGCCTTCTCATCATCATAATCCTCAACAGCTTCAATAAGTGCATCTCCGGTCTCAGCCGCCTCCTTTGCAGACAGTTCACTTGCCGGATGTACCTCCTCCAATTCACCGTATGGTCTGAGGGCACTTACCACCTCATCAAACGAGCTCAGTATCTCCGCCTTATAAGAAAACATCCTGTCATATTCATTCAGCCTGCCGTGAAGCTCCATCGTCTCTGCTATCTGCGCCAGTCTGTCAGCACCTATCATTCGTGCGTTGCTCTTGAGGGCATGTACCGTTGCAGTCAGTTCCTCACAGTCCTGCTCATCTAAGATTCCGCTTAATACCGCCCTTGTATTATCAGACCTCCTTAAGAACCTCTGCAGTGCCGCTATGTATTTCTCACTGTTTCCCGTATATGTAATGCCCTCATCGACATTGAAGCCCGAAAGCTTAAGATCGTTAAAATCATTTGTATTACCCAACCTGCTCCACCTCCTGTTCTTTGCGGAATCTCTTTATCAGAATAAGATCATTACATCCCTCTCTGCGTTCGTATTTCATTTCATCCATTATATTTTTGGCCATGAAGATTCCCATTCCTCCGGGCCCCCGTTCCTTTCGCGGAAGGGTTATATCCGGATCCTCCTTAACCGTCGGATCATAGGGAATGCCTTCATCTGTAAGCTCTATAAGGATCGTTTCCTCATCCGGTGCCTCTACCCTTACACATATCTGTCCCGTGCTATCGGGATAGGCATACCTGGCGACATTCACAAACAGCTCCTCCACCGCCAGAGCCACCCTTCCTGCCTGCCGTGCTGTATGGCCTGCGTTTGTTATCTTCTCCCTTACAAATGCAACTGCTTCCCTTGTATTCTCCACATCTGCATCAAGTATAAGCTCTGAAGATCCCAGATAGGTAAACGCAAGCATCGTAATATCATCGAACTGATCCACATCCTTTGAATACCTCATGACCGAATCAAGTATATTCTCTGTAAGCTCCGCGGGAGACTCACCTATATGCTCATTCATAACGGAAACAAGCCTGTCCTGTCCGTAAGCATCGCCGTCATAATTCTGCGCATCCGGTACACCGTCCGTATACACAAACATTGTATCTCCTCGCCTCATTGTTATCCTTGTGTCAGTATAATTTATTCCTCCCTTAAGCCCCATGACCAGTCCGTGACGGTCCTTATATACCGCGAACTTATGCTCTTCATCCATGAACACCGGATACTCGTGTCCGGCATTGGAGAATACTATTTCGCCCGTTTTCGTATCGACTATTCCGAGCCAGGCTGTTACAAACATCTTCGCATCGTTCCCTGCGCGCAGCTGCTCGTTTACATCATGCAGTATCTCCGACGGAAGCCCGCCCTGCATCGCCCGGTTCTTAATAACGGTCTTCGCTATTACCATAAACAGCGCTGCAGGAATACCTTTGCCCGTTACATCAGCTATGACCAGACACATATGCTCATTATCAACGAAGAAATAATCGTAGAAATCACCTGCCACGAATCTTGCGGGCGTCATGGACGCATAAATATCGAATTCCTTCCTGTCGGGAAATGCCGGAAAAACAGACGGAAGAATATCCCTCTGTATCTTGTTTGCTATACTGAGCTCCGAACGTTCCCTCTCAGACTCTCTGGCTGCGCTTACCAGTTCTCTTGTCGTCCTGTCGATATATTCCTCCATATTGTAGATCGACCTTGCCAGATACTCTATTTCATCACCTGTCTTAATCTTAAGCAGCTTATCCGACATGACGAATCCCGTATGACCCTCAGAATGAGTATTGACCGTAAAAGCTTCCGCTTCTCTTGCCATAGTCTCAACAGGACGTACTATCCGTTTCAGGAACCAGAACATATACACGGCCATCAGCACGGCTATTATTACACCGATAATACCAAGAGTGTCCCTTACGTGCGCACTGACCACCGCCTCCTGTGTTGCCATCGGGATCTCAACCCCTATTATTGCCACGACTTCGCCTTCGGAAACGATCGGAAGTATGGCTGTGGTATTGTAACCGTAATCACTCTTTGATACAAAAAAATTATTCGGCCTGACACCCGTTTCCATGAATTCCGTACAGTCCTCTATGAACTCCGGATTAACGGGTCCGGCGTCTCCGAGAGTGTATTTGTACTCAGGAACCTCATATACATCAAAGATATATCTGAGCGGATACCATCCGGCCTTGGTACCTGCATATTCCTTTAGGATATCCGTTCTGATATATCCGATATAAATATCATTGGCTCCCGTAGCCTCCCGAAGATCGAGCAGCCTATCTTCCGTTTCAAGGTAGCGTGCGGAAGATGCGATCCTCATACACTCCTCTTTATCTATATCCCCTCTGATAAGCTTCGAATACTCCGCAATCTCCTTATCGGGAATTATCTTCCTTACTACCTCTGCTATCTGATATCCGTTATCGTTATAATTCTTCCTTACACTGTTCTTGAACTTAAAGTATCCGAAATTAATGCTTATCGCACTTATTGTAAGCCCCATGAACAGAAAGCCCAGAACAAACTTGATCGATAATGAGAAAAACCCCTTATTCATGATCCACCTGCTGCCTCTTTACAAGATCACAGAAATACCCGTTAAGCTTCATTAAATCATCATAGGTTCCGTCTTCCACAATATGTCCGTTATCAAGAACCAATATCCTGTCACACTGCCTGATGGTAGACAGCCTGTGCGCTATTACTATTCTCGTGCATTTCATCTCTTCCAGCGCCTCGGACACCTTCCTCTGCGTAATGTTGTCAAGAGCCGATGTCGCCTCATCAAAGATAAGAAGCTTTGGCTTAGGCGCTACCGCCCTTGCTATCATAAGCCTCTGCTTCTGTCCGCCGGATATCCCTCCGCCTCCTTCGGATATCAGGGTATTCATACCCATTGGCATATTGTGTATGTCCTCATCTATGCCGGCTATCCTTGCCGCCTCCCAGGCATCATCAAGTGTCAGCCATGGAGCGGCAACGACAATATTTGAATAAATGTCGCCCGCAAAAAGCCTTCCGTTCTGCGTAACCACTCCTATATGCTTCCTTAAGGATTTAAGGTCGACCTTGTTTATGTCCCGGCCGTCATAATAGATGCCTCCCCTCACCGGCTTTTCGAATCCGAGAAGGAGCCTCACAAGGGTTGACTTACCGCATCCCGTCCTCCCAACTATGGCAACATACTGACCGGGCTTTATCTTAAGGGAGATATCGTCAAGTATCATGGGTGAAGTATCGTCATATTTAAAGGACAGCCCGTTTATCTCGATGCCGCCCGCCACATTGGCAAGCACTTCCTTATCAGCCGATATTTCCGGTGCTGTCTTAAGAAGCGGTCTTGCCATTTCAAATACCGGACGTATGTTGGCAGCTGTCAGAGCCATTCCGATAAGCGACATAAAAGCGCCCGAAACCATACCATATGCGGTATTGAAGGCATAGTATCCGGCAACACTCACATGAGAAACTATTGCGGCGTTATACATAACTATTGTTCCGACAATAGTTATAGCCAGACTGAATACACCGTTAAGCTTAATGAAGAGAGGAGGATCATATGCAAGCCTTGCTTCCTCCGCATACAGATCTCCCCATCTTGAAAATGCGCGCATTTCCGAGCCTGTAAGTTTGATCTTCTGAATACCGCTTATCATTGCATAACTCATGCCGTTCTCCCTGCTCGCAAGTAGCATCTGCTTCTTCGACAGCTTCATCTGGATAAGAGATGATATCACCGAAAACAGCACAGTTATAACGATTATCATCAGTGCCGGTACTACAAGCGCCGGTGCATACTCAAATATTTGAGTTATGTAAACCAATGAAAATAATGAAGTAAGTCCGGTATTAAGTATGACCGAAACCAGCGTAGAACATAGCGAATTCACATACGAGGCTCTTGAAGCAAGCTCTCCCGATCCGTAATCCTTAAAAAAAGATGCCGGAAGAGAAAGTATCCTCATCATCGTTGCGGCTTCAACACACAGGCTCATCCGTGTGTCTATCCTTGCCGATATGAGAGATTTCGCCGAGCCAAGAAGCAGCCCGCCGATCGCAGCACAAAGCATAAATATACCTGTTGAAGCAAGAAGCGAAATACTTCCTTCACTGACAACGCTTCCAAACAGGAAATAATTAAGCTTCGGCGTAAGAAGTCCGGCAAGCATCACAAGAAGAGATACTATCACCATCATCACATAATCCGCCGGTTCCAGTATCGAGACGATATATTTCATCAGGTCCGTTACCATAAGCTCTTTTAACGGGAAGGGTCTGTAGAAGGAGAACGCATCCCTCTCAAACAGAGCTTCATTATCCCTGTTAACCTTTACATACCCACCGGTGCCGGGATCATAGAACTTATACCCGGTAAGACCTGCGGGAAGAAGGACCACAGGTCTCTTATCCTCCTTAAGAAAGCCTATCATGACACCGAAAGCATCCCTGCGCCATCCCTCCTTAAGCTCCACCTCTCTCTTCATGATTCCGTAAGGATGCAGAGCATGATCAAGCCTCTCCTCCAGGGTCTTAAGCTTTGCGGGAATATCTGCAGGCTGAAGCCTGTAAGCTTTCAGTATCTCGTTTATGACGCTGTTGCCCTGCTCCTTTTCATCCGAGAACGCCCCTGCCTTCTTACTGCCGGTAACCGCGCCCGCGATGTTCATAAGCGTATTCTCATACCCGTCATGATCATTCTTTTTTCTTAACTTTATCTGATCGTCAAACCAACCCATACTTTTTATATCTACTCACTGAGAACCAGTTCCCTGTAGTATCCGTCCTTCTTATACAGTTCCTCATGACGTCCGCGCTCGACAACCTCTCCGTGTTTAAGAACGATTATTTCATCACAGTCACGTATCGTACTTAGCCTGTGAGCGATTACGATACAGGTTATCCCCCTGTCTCTTATCGCATTTACCACCTCGAATTCAGTCTTGGCATCAAGCGCTGAAGTCGCCTCGTCAAGGATAACGATCGTCGGATCCTGCGCAAGAACTCTTGCTATCTCCATTCTCTGTCTCTGGCCTCCGGAGAAATCATTTCCGCCCTCGATCATCTTATGATCGTAACCCTTTTCTCTTCGGATAATATCTTCATGTATCTGAGCATCCTTGGCCGCCATTATCATTTCAAAATCCTTGATGCTCTTATCCCACATCCTGATATTTGATGAGATCGTATCCTCGAACATTATTATGTCCTGATCCACGACTGCAAGAGAGCCGGTAAAAACGCTCCTGTCTATGTCTCCGATCGTCAGTCCGTCAAACAGGATCTCTCCTTCCCACGGACGGTAAAGTCCTGAAAGGAGCTTTGACAGAGTTGATTTACCGCATCCGCTCTCACCGACAAAGGCAACCCTGCTTCCGGGAGTAAGCTTCAGGGAAAAATCCTTTATAAGCGGTTCGTCAAGTCTTGAGTAACCGAAGGTCACGCCTTTCATTTCCACGTTCCCTTTAAGCTTCTTATAGCTGACACCTTCCTCATGTACCTTAAGTGCGCTGTTTTCATCGGCAGGGTATTCCATGACATCCTCGATGCGTTCCATATCAGTCCTAAGCTCCTGAAGCATCTGACCTGATGAGATAAAGCTGTTGGCAGGTGCCGTAAACGAACCAAGGAAGCCCTGAAACGCTGTTATCATGCCAAGCGTAAATCGACCCTGCATAGTCAGATATACACCTATCATAAGCACGAGTGTATTAGTGATAGCGGACACAATCCCCGGTATATTTCCAAGATACTGTTCCAGCTTAAGGAACCGTACTTTGGCTGTATTGACACCCGCCTGGTATCCGGTCCATTTGCGGAAATAGCCCTCTTCTGCGCCTGATGCCTTAATGGTCTCTATCATCTCTATGCCTGCTGTTGTACAGCTGCTTAACTTACCCGAATCACGGAGCTTCGCCCGTGAAAGGTTTATTCTCTTCTTCGATATGATGCCCGCTGTGAACATATTTATCACAATAGAGGATATTCCCACAATTGTCAGTATTACGCTGTTCTTAAGCATCACTATAAGATAAAACACCATCATGAATGCATTAAGCACAAGCGGCGCCAGAGTGTAGATAAGCGAATGTGCTATACCTGCATTCCCTGCCCTTCGGCTTAAGATATCTCCCGCATATCTCTGCGAGAAGAAATCCATAGGAAGATTAAGAACCTTCCACATATATGAAGTGCTTCCGTACACCGACATCCTTCCGTCTATGCGGCGTGAATATACAGCCTGGATAAACGCGGTTATTATCTTGATGAATCCAAAAATCGACAGACAGATAATAAACGGCATATACCACGACGGATCCATGCCTGTAAGCAGTCTGTCCATGAATATCCTTGAAAAGACCGGGTCGATGATACCCGTAAGAGATGAAATGATATTGGTCACAACAACAAAGGCGATCGCAATCCCGCAGCCCTTAAGCCTTGCTCTTGCAAAATCAACAGTTGATCTTCTCTTCCCGTCTGCCGTAAATGTCTCCGACGGTGAGAACATCATGCAAAGGCCCGTGAATTTTTCATCAAATTCCTGCATGCTGACAGAATAGGTTCCACGAGCGGGATCGTTTATCCATACTCTGTCTTTCCTGAATCCGTTTACAACCACGAAATGATTGAATTCCCAGTGCGCTATACACGGAAAAGTTCCGTTATCTCTGAGATAATCGGGCTCATATCTGTAACCCTTGGCAATTAAACCATAGCTCCTTGCCGCGATCAGTATGCTCTTTCCGTTCGAGCCGTCCCTTGAGACACCACAATCACGCCTAACCTGTTCAAGCGGTACCCATTTTCTGTAATAGGCAAGCACCATCGCCAGGCAGGCGGCTCCACATTCAAGGGCTTCCAGCTGCATGATAAAAGGAACCTTTGCAACACCCTTTTGCACCGGTTGTATTTTCCCGTCTCTATTTCTCATTATTGCCAAACAAGAACGACAGCGGACTTATTTCTTCCGTAACAAGCTCCACCTCATAGCTTCCGTCTTCGAACTCTCCGTCGACGTCTATTTCGTACACCCACTCTCCGTGCTGCATATTTCCGATATGCAACGTATAGCTGTCCGTTGTATCCTCAACGGTCACGGGTTTATCAGAGTGCAGGGATGCACTGTATTCGCTGCCGTCTATCTTCGCCTTCATTTCATTTCCGAATCTGCTGCCGTATTCCTTCTTCACAAGGCAGGTGAGCCTTCCGCCCTTCGATATCCCTACTCCGGGTACGGTTGAATCGATATTTCCGACTGTGCCGAATATGCATGCTCCCGTAAGTATTACCACGATTGCTGCCAATACGAACCATATCCCCGGATCGGAGAGTTTCACATAATCGTTAAGCTGATCCGGTGATGATATCCTCTCTATTGACTTATCCCTGAATACGGTCTCGTTAGCCATCTGCTTCCTGTTCCGGGTTACCGCTTTTCGACCCTTACTGATCCGAACAGCCTTACTGTTATATGCCGGGCATATTACTTATGTATATATTTAAGCTGCTCATTGATCTTGCCCACTGTCCTGTTCCAATACCATGATTCTGTCAGCCATATACCCGCATAGATAACTGTCATAATGGCGATCATGACCAGCATATCACTGATCCTTTCGAACCATCCGAGCAAAGTACTTGCAATAACAAAATCCATCATTACAACAACATAATGGATAAGCGTAACCTTAAGAAGTCCCCAGCTCTCTATCTCATATACTATTGACCCGCCCATTGCGATCATGCCGAGTAAAGCAGATACAGTAAGATGCAGGATAAGCTCGGCTGAATTTGCTTCCTCTGACAGCGGATGGTTCATTACCCAGAAAGCCACTCCGACTATCGTCCCCAATACCAGCCCTATAAGAGCCTTTGTTATAAACCTGTTCCACAGCTCCATAATGCCACCTCTTGGTTAACATAAATCACCTACAGGATATTTATCATATCCTTAAATCCGGTCATCACAAAAATTTCATCTACTTCAGGGGTAACATTCCTGACCGTCATACTGCCGCCCTTCCCTTCCGTATACTCCTGTGCCCAGTAAAGGACACGGAGTCCTGCAGAGGCAATATAATCAAGACCTTCCAGATCGAAGAAGATGTTGATAACCTCCTCCGGAAGCTCATTCAGCCTCTCATCAAGGTTCATTGCCCGCAGCGTATCAAGCTTCCCCCTGAGCGCAATATTAAGATCCGCCCCGTTTATCTCCCACTTTGTATCTATATATCCTTCAGCTCCCATAACAGCATTCCTTTCATATATGTATAAGTCTCCAAATATATTTTACATCTTTTGAATTGTCTTTATATACGTTTTGTCTATTCGGTCGTTTTTCATGTCTATTTGGTAACTATTCCGAATGAACCGCTTAAAAATCTTGAAATACTTACGCTTACTCCGTATACTAATCTTGCAATAACAACTTTTCTTTAAGACCAAACAGAATATAATGACTTCAGAATGTGAAGAAAAGAATCAGACCGGAATTAAACCGACGGAAAAATCATATGGCAGAAAAAGGATGTAGAAAGATATGCTCAGAGAAACAGCGGTAAAAAACGGCAGGCTTCGCGGCCTTCCGGGAAACGATCCAAGAGTTACGGTTTATAAAGGAATACCCTATGCTGCTCCTCCGACAGGAGCTTTAAGATGGTGTGCCCCGAAGCCTGCGAATGACTGGGATGGTATATATGATGCATACAGATTCGCTCCCATTTCTATCCAGGATCGGCCGGGGCTTGGCGATGATGTATATTGCAGAGAATGGCATGTGGATCCCGATATCCCCATGAGTGAGGACTGTCTTTATCTCAATATCTGGACACCGGCACGGGCACAGGATGAGAAGCTTCCTGTACTGATATGGTATTTCGGCGGTGCCTACCAGTGGGGTTATACGGCAGAAATGGAGTTCAACGGCGAACGTCTTGCCCGCCGCGGGATAGTAGTCGTTAGTATCAATTACAGGCTCGGACCCTTCGGATTCCTTGCGCATCCCGATCTTACCGCTCAGGATCCGGGTAATCCTTCGAACTTCGGACTTCTCGACCAGCAGGCAGGACTCAGATGGGTTTATGATAATATAGAAGCATTCGGCGGCGATCGTGAAAACATAACCACGGCCGGCCAGTCGGCAGGCGGAAACAGTGTGCTGCAGCAGTTATGCAGCTCTGAGAATCAGTCTCTTATAAAGGGGGCCGCCATATTCAGCGGACTTATCAGGTTCCCCGGTGGCGGTGATGATATAATGCGTCCTGTTCCGCTCAGCCGTGCCGAAGGTATGGGCGTGGATTTCCTTAATTTCCTCGGCGTTTCTTCCATAGACGAAGCAAGACAGCTCGATGCTTTTTTCATACGCGACAGATATGCGGAATATGCCGCCGACCATCTTCGCTTCACTCCGATAATCGACGGCATACATTATGTTGCAGATCCTTATGATCTGTTCGTTTCCGGGAAGAGACCCGATGTACCGGTGATCACCGGATATACCACGGATGAATTTATTACGGACGGCTTAAACTGCGTTAAATGGACAGTTGAGAACGCAATAAACGAAGCTTTACGTAACAGCTGTCCGGGTAAGCATTATGTGTATGAATTCTCCTCTCCGATGCCCGGGCGCGATGATCCCGGAGTCTTCCATTCGTGCGATCTTTGGTTCTGGTTCGAAACCCTCAATATGTGCTGGAGGCCGTTTGGCGGCGATCACTTCATGCTTGCAAGAAGGATGTGCGATCATTTTGCCGCCTTCGTCAGGACCCACGATCCCGGCTGGCCGGCTGCCTTACCGGACAACCTGAATATTGAGAAGTTAACAGTATGATATAACTGTCTGATATCATACCTGAAAAATAGCAATCCGAAGAATAAGCCGGAACCAGCCTCATCCAAGCCTCAGCTCGATAACCGACGCTGCAGGTACCATGACCGTCAGAGAACTTCCGTCGGCTCTGTATCCGTCGCAAGGCTTAATGCCGACCTTTTCAGGCTCTTCGAAGGTATTCTTATCACGGATATCGCTGCCCTTTAAGATATTGCATTCCTTAATCTCACGCTTCACGGCATCGCTAAACTGTATAATGAGCTCTTCATCCTTATCAACTGACAGATTATTTATGGTGATCGTTATCACACCATCCTTAACCGATACGGATTCCGTCAATACCGGAAGAGTCTTCTCTTCATCCGTATAGGTATTATCTACTCCTGTAAGTGAGCTTGCAAGCAGCTCTGCCCCCTGATGATGACGGAACATACGGAATACATGCCATGTAGGTGTCTTGATCATTTTATCACCATCGGTAAGGATCACTGACTGAAGAACATTCACCATCTGAGCTATGCAGGCAAGCTTAACGCGGTCGCAGTGCTTATTGAAGATATTGAGTGAAACACCTGCCACCAGCGCATCCCTCACCGTGTTCTGCTGATACAGGAAGCCAGGATTGGTTCCCGGTTCCACCTCGAACCATGTTCCCCACTCATCTATTGACATTCCCACCTTCTTCTCAGGATCGTATTTATCCATGATGGCGCCATGTCTCTTTATAAGATCCTCTATGTGATATGCAGCCCACAGAGTCTTATACCAAAGCTCATCATCGAACTCGGTTGCACTGACCTTAGGCAGCCATCCAAGCGGAAGCGTATAGTAATGCAGTGATAACAGATCCATGAACCCATGCTGCGCAGGATCCACATGTCTGTAGCATGCCTCCATAACCTCATCCGTCCAGTAATAATCCTCTGAATTCGCTCCGCAGCATATCCTCTTAACAGGCTTATCCTTATTATACTGCTTTATAAATGTCTGATACCTTCTGTACTCATTGGCATAGTAATCCGGATTCATGTTGCCGCCGCAGCCCCAGTTCTCATTTCCCACACCGAAATAATCAACAGTAAAGGGCTCCTCATGTCCGTTCTCCTTACGCATATCAGCCATCGGAGAAGTCCCGTCAAGGGTCATGTATTCGATCCATTCAGACATTTCCCTGACTGTACCGCTTCCCACATTTCCGTTAATATAGGTCTTGCATCCAAGCTGTCTGCACAGTTCCATGAACTCATGTGTCCCGAAGCTGTTATCCTCTACAACTCCACCCCAGTTGGTATTGATCATCTTCTTGCGTTCTTCCTTCGGACCGATACCGTCCTTCCAGTGATACTCATCGGCAAAGCATCCGCCGGGCCAGCGAAGGAGCGGGATATCTATCTGCCTGAGTGCTTCCACTACGTCTTTTCTCATTCCGTTAACATTGGGAATATCGGAATCCTCTCCCACAAATATCCCTTCATATATACATCTTCCCAGATGCTCGCTGAAGTGACCGTATATTTCCGGTTCTATCGTTCCTATCTTATTATTTACATCAATTACGAGTCTGGCCATTCTTCCACTACCTCCTGTATTTTCTTAAATTCTCATTCCTGCATTCCATACCGGAATTCATAATAATGATTGCTTTATGACTTTTATGATCTCCACACTTACCATTTTTTATGAGGACAGTGAACTGTTTTTTTCATGCTCCTTACAATACAATAGCAGCCGCATGCAAGACAGGTCCCCTGTGAGTTCCTGTCACATGCGCTGCATATTTCAAGCCTTTCTTTTATAAGCTCATCCCCTGCCTTATCCTTTGCATCAAGAAGATCATACAGTCTCTGTGCATACGCATTGATATCCCGGGGTATTTCCTTAAATATATCGCATAATCTGCAGAATCTGAGCTTTTCGGTCCCTTCCGTATCTTTTATACCTTTAATATCGTCCATCACTTATCAGGCTGTCAGGGACTTATCCATCCCGTTCTCCGTTTCATTTTATGATTCAGGGGGCAAAACTATCTTTTTTTGATTAACGGATTGTCCTGTGCTTCGCACTTATGTCATAAGGAATCCAACACTCTCATACAATGAGTTCGAAGTCAAGGAAGTTTAAGTTGCTCTCTCCCCTGAATATAAAGTACAGAGCATATACCCCATCCCCGCCATTTACATCCGTTTCACCCCGTATATATGCGTTGGTGGAGGATACCGGTATGCTTCCGATAAGCTTTCGGTTCATGGGTTCATCCTTGGGCGCAGCATATATTTCGATTATACCACGTCCGTAACCCTTTGTCCTGATGGCGATCCTCTTAAGATCCTTAAGTTCGAAATACTTAAACCCGATTATTGCCCCATCCCTTATATTCGTTATGAACGGATGGATATCCTTATCAAGTCCGCCGGCTCTGTCGATTTCCTCAGGTCTCGCAACCACCTTGTATTCATCAGGCGTAACATCGCTGTGATCCTGGACTATCTTTGGAAAATCATCCGAAAGCCAGCCGATCCACGGAATGAGCATGTACCTGTCCTTTGTAACATCATATACATTTTTCTGCTCATTAAGTGTATCCTTTTCAAGGAAAAGATTGCATGCAAGATTGGCAGGATATACACCGCTTCCCTTAAGCGGAACTTTTCCTCCGCACGAAGTGACCTCCACCTGTTTAATGCTTCCGTCCTCTTCGATCTTAATCCTTTCAAGACATCCCTGTCTGCTGTAATTATGGGCGTTGGTATGCCTGTGATAGAATATATACCATTCTCCGTTTATCTCCACGATGCTTCCGTGGTTGTTTGCATACGGAACACACGGCATGTCCGCCGGCTTATAGGTATCTATGCCCAGATCACAGTTGCTTATGATCACGCCACCGTATTCAAAGGGCTTATCGGGCTCATCCGATACTGCATAACAGAGTTCATGGTTTACATAAGATGAGTATATGAAATAGTACTTATCCTTTATCTTCCTAATGGACGGAGCCTCGAAAAAGGCATGTCCCTCATAAGGCGTACCCTTACTGTAATACTCACTCGGCGCAATAAATTCGGGGTCCTTGGCTATGGTTATCATATCCTTTCCGAGCACTGTCACCATGGCTCCGTGCTTACCCTTATTACCAGCCTCACAGAATCCCGTGTACAGATAGGTAAGATTCCCTTCCGTTATAACGGCGGGATCAAACTGCTGCTCGTCCCCTTTTCTGGCTCCGAGCATTGTTCCCTCAAGGTCATGAACATAGCCGTAGAACTCATATTTCCCTGCCGGCTCGTCACACACCGCCACCGCAACATGGCTCATTTTGCTCAGGGAATAATATAAATAGTAACGCCCGTCGGGACCAACGGTCACATCAGGCGCATAGAGATTACCCTGCAGATCCTTGTTGAAGGGATCCTGTTCTTTTCTGTATATTACGCCCTCATATCTCCAGTTGCCGAGATCGTTTACCGGAGCCGACCAGCATACATAGTCGAGCTCACAGTAAACATCCCCGTTATACCTGTCGTGTGAACCGTATATATACACCCGGTCGCCGAACACATATGGTTCGCCGTCCGGAATGTATTCATAAAATGGGAGATATGGGTTCGTAACCTGTTTCAAATTTGGGTTCATGTGCTTACTCCTTGACACCACCGATCGTAAGACCTGTTACGAAATACCTCTGAAGGAAAGGATAGAGACATACGATGGGTAACATCGTCGCGATCGTAACCGCCGAACGTATGGTAATGGGTGTGATGGTATTACCGCCGCTGTTCTTGGCGTTCTCTGCACTACCACTCTGCTGCATAACCGATGAAAGCAGCTTCATAAGCTCATACTGAAGAGTCGTGTACTGTGTCTTCATTCTGTTGTAGAGCATTGCATCAAACCATGAGTTCCACTGCCATACCGCAATAAACAGAGCCACAGTCGCATACACAGGCTTGCAAAGAGGTGAGATGATATCCTTAAATATGGTAAAGTAGCCTGCTCCGTCAAGCTGCGCCGATTCCTCAAGGCTCTCGGGAATACCCTCCATATAGGTTCTCATTACCAGCATGTTGAAAGCCGAGATCATTCCGGGAATCCAGTACACATGGAAGGTACCTGTAAGACCCAGATTCTTGTATAACAGGAAGATCGGGATCATACCACCGTTAACGTACATCGTTATTACCCAGAACAGAGCCAGCTGTGATTTGAAAAGGAATCTCTTACGGCTTACCACAAAGGCAAGCAGTGCATTGGCAAACAGTGATGTAAGTGTTGCTATTATGGTTCTTGCTACCGTAACCTTGGCGCCTGTCCATATATTCTGCATTGCGAAAACGGTTTTGTAGTTCTTCATCGAGAACTTACGCGGCCACAGATATATACCGCCTCTGACTGCATCAATACCGTCGTTGAATGAGAGCGCCACAGTATTGATAACCGGATACAGCGTTATTATTACAAAGGAGGCGAGGAATATTACTACCACAGCTCCAAATATCTTATCACTTATCGGCTTACTGACTTTATATTCTTGCTTGTTCATTGTATTCTTCCTCCCTTCCCTTAGAATAGTCTTTCTTCACTGTACTTCCTTGCCACTGCATTAGCTATGACAATAAGAAGGATACTTACCACACTCTTAAACAGGCCTGCTGCCGTACCGAGTGAGTAGTCATTCTGCGAAATACCCCATTTCAGCACGTAGATATCGATCGTCTGCGATACCGACTGTACAAGACCGTTCCCCAGCAGGTACTGAACTTCGAATCCGGCATTAAGCACGTTACCTACATTCATAAGAAGAAGAATGAGGAATGTGGGCTTGATACCCGGAAGGGTTATATATCTTATCTTCTGCAGCCTGTCAGCTCCGTCAATGGAGGCTGCCTCATACAGAGAAGGATCTATTGCGGTGATAGCCGCGAAATAGATGATCGCGTTAAATCCCGTTTCCTTCCAGCAGTTGGCAAAAGCAACTATCGGCCAGAAGTATTTGGGATGTGCGAAGAAATTGATAGCCTGATCTATAATACCGCACTTAAGCAGCAGATCGTTGATTATACCCGTTGATGAAAGTGAGTCATGAAGTATACTTGTAACCACTATCCATGAAAGGAAGTGCGGCAGATAGGAAATCGTCTGTATGGGTTTCTTTATCCATCCCTTTCTGACCTCGTTAAGCAGGATCGCAAAAAGCACTGCCATGACGGTCGTCGAAACCAGATTGATAAATCCCATTGCGAAAGTATTTCTTATAACCCGTAAAAATGTCTCATCCTCAAAGAGGAATTTAAACTTATCAAGCCCGATAAACTTGGAACCGAGAAGGCCCTTCTTGGGCTTGTAATTCTCAAATGCCATTAACCAGCCGGTAAGCGGCCAGTAATAAAATATAATTCCGTAAACAACCATGAAAAAAGAGATCAGCATGAGGAATTTCTGCTTCTTTACCTCTTTCCATGTTATCTTTTTATCTTTTTTTACTACACTTGCTTCGTTTTGAGCCATATCCCCAACTCCTATTAATTCATTCGAATGAGTTATTCAGATAATAAGGGCAGCAACAGTTTTGTCGCCCTATTGCTGCCCTATTTTTTATAGTACTTTACTGCTCATTATCAGATAAGCATTCTTATTTGAAGGTATCGAGTATCTCCTGCATCTCTGCCAGAAAGTCTTCAGGCTTGCATGCATTGTAAGCTGCCATATACTCTTCCCAACCCTTGTCGAAATCCTTGGCCATTACAACCTTGGGTAACCACTCATGCTTGCACTCACCCATCTTAGCCCATGCTACACCACCGGGTGTCTCTGTAGTAAAGTTGTTTGAATATGAGTACATCGGGAACCAGGGACCGTTCTTCTCCTGTACGGAACCGATCATCTGAGGATAAGTGGTAACCCCGTAAGCATCGAAGCATGCCTTAAGTGGCTTAGCCATATCGCTCATGAACTCTGAAGGCTGTTCCTCGGGCTTGTTTGCATTCTTACCATCCCTGCTTGTTCCATGCCACTGAGGGAAGTATGAATACTGGCATCTGTGCTTAGCCTGGTATGATGTATCTGCCCAGTTCTGTCTCTGCTCAGGTGTACGATAGAAAAGTCCGTCGCTGTCAACATCATAGTCAACTCCCTTAACGCCCCACCATCTTAAATCATGAAGCTCCTGATCCATAGCGCAGTCTACGAGGAACTTGAATGCTGCATCGGGATCTTCACAGTCTGTCGTGATAGCGATACCTGAAGCCTGGTTAACTGTATCATCATATGTATGCCATCTGTTCTCCATGCCCTTCTCTGTGGTAAGTCCGAGAGGAACATAGTTGCATCCCTTCTCATCAAGTCCGGTCTGCTTGAATACATCATTTACGGTGTAAGCGAAATCCCACCACTGGTCAACCATACCAAGTACGCGGCCTGTTGAAAGCTTGGCGATGTACTCATCATAGGTCTGTGTGAATGACTCGGGATCAACGAAGCCCTTCTGATATTCTTCATTAAGCTTCTTGAAGTAAGCGATAGTATCTTCAGAGGTGTTGTAATCCTCTATCTTCATATCCTTCTTGTTAACGATAACAGAACCGTCGTTTGGATATCCGCCAAGGAACTGGCCTGCATTCTCAAGACAGAAGTATCTCCAGTCTTCGCAGAGGATGGTGTAAGCCATATTCTCTGTACCGTCTTCCATTGTGGGATTCTCAGCTACGTATTTCTCAAGAAGATCGAAGTATTCATCCATCGTCTCGATCTTAGGATATCCTGCCCACTCAAGAACGCGAACCTGGATCCAGAATGCTTCGTCATTATGTGTTGTCTGCTTGGTCTCACCCATTGTGTTACCGAAGGGATTGATCCAGTAGATATGTCCGTCGGGCTGACGGAATTTGTCCCATTCTTCAGGTGTGAACCACTCGTCCCTGAACTCGGGATACTGATCGATATAATCATCAAGCGGAATAAGTGCATCGGCGTCATAAAGAAGGCTCATTTCATCAGAGTCGATGAAATCAGGATATTCGCCGCCTGCAATAAGAGTACCTGTTGCCTCTGAAGCAGTCTGACCGGTAAGCCATGTTTCCTTAACCCTTACGCCCCACTTGTCAGCGATCATCTGAGCAATCTCGTTGTCGTCATCGATCTCTTTACCGGGCATTGTAATGAACATTGTGAAGTCCTTAACCTCACCGTCTGATGCGCTGCCTGCATCCGCATCATCTGTGTCCTCTGCATCACCTGCATCTGCAGCATCGGCAGCATCTGCCGTGTCAGCTGCTCCGCCTGCAGGAGCTGCGCCTGTGCTTCCACCACATCCTGCGAGCATTGATGCTGCAAGGATAGAGCTTAACAGTAAAGCTTTGATTCTCTTGAATTTCATCTTTTTCCTCCCTTTGTGAAAATAAAATGATATGGTCATCCGGGCTGATCTTTTAAAATCCGCACCGGATGATTCCATATTATCGTTTTAACATTTTCCGGACAATATACAAACTGAACCTAAAAAGGGGGGAAATTATAGACCGTCAAAAAAACGTATCATTTGTGTATATCATTTCTGAATCTGACAGGCGTGCAGCCCATAAGCTCCACAAATTTATGCGTAAAATACCCTGTGTTGCCGTATCCTACCCGTTCTGCTATAAGAGTAACATCATCATCCGTATCACGCAGAAGCGCGGCTGCGGCTTCGATCCTGACAGAGCACAGATACTCTTTAAACGAGCAGTCATACTGTTTTTTAAATAGCCTTCCGAGATATGATGAGTTAACATAATATTTATCCGCCAGATCTTTAAGAGTCAGGTTCTCCATATAATGTGTACGGATTTCCTTCTCTATATCACCCAGAACGCCCGGAGATATACTGCTGCGTATTTCCGAGAGCCTGTCTGCGTACAAAAGTGCCAGCTTCTTAAGTTCATCCCCCTGTTTATCGGGACTGCCCTTAAGGATTATCCTGTCAAGCTCCGAAAAGCCTTCCCATGTTCTCCCGGCGCCATCCTCATTTTCCGGCAGGTGGATCAGCCTTACCTTAAGATAATTAAGGTTAAGCTTTGCGATGCTCCTGTCTTTTCTCATCCCGCTCATGCACTCACACAGGACGTCCACACAGCATCCTATCTCCTGCTCATCATTCAGATCGATGGCAGAAATAAGAGCGTCAAGCTCTTTCTTATACAGTACCTTTCCCGGCTCATCACTTTCCTGAATAACCGGATGATTTTCAGCAGCATCATACGGTCTGACGAAATCCTCTGCCTCAAGCCTTTGCAGAGTCTCCGTGATCTTAGCTGGTGTCATGGGCATTACCATGTATTCCCTGCAGTGATACCTGAGCGCCTGCTGCGCATAATTAAAGCTCTCGGAATATGTAAGGAAGACAAAGCATCTGTTTTCAAGCCTCTCGGTCGTGATGCGGTACAGAAGCTCCAGCCCGTTCATACCCGGCATTTCAATATCGGATATGATGAGCTCATAAGAACCGCTCTTTACCATGTCGTATGCTTCTGCACCGTCTTTTGCGCACAGCACGGCATCATAGCCCATCGATTCCCAGGCTATTTCTGTTTTAAGCATCTCCAATATGGATAAATCGTTATTTACGAGCAGTACTCTCTTCATTATTCACCTGTATGATAAACCGGCATGATCCATTTTCATATACACTATTCCAGATTAAGCCTTTTCTGCATTACGGAATGTGTGATCATATACATTGCGCCGCATATAAGGTATTCGACAACAACCGCAACTGCGAAGAATACGATCATTGCATTTTCATTATTTTCAAATATTTCAAACCACATATCCGGAGCCATCATTCCGATTATTGCAAGATACTGCGATCCAAAGGTACTTATTATCTGCATGATCACTCTCATGCCGAAATACACTCCTATCGCAGCAAGCACCTTGTTCTTCGAAGCAAGCTGCCCTATGCTGATACAGGTATAGCCTGTGAATGTCGTAAATATTGCCTTACCAAGCAGGCCGAATATAAGAATGATCATAAAAATGACACCCTTAAACATTCCCATATCAAAAAAAGCTTTATTAATCTCTCCAAGCAAATCCATCAGCGAAAAGTCTTCACCGAATGCGCTTAACATAAGCACAAGGAAACCCGTAAGCACTACCAGTGCGCTGATGATACGCCATATAATGCACACAAAGGTTTTGGACAGGATGAGCTGATGCTCGGTAACCGGAAGGGTATGCATAAGATATCCCTGATCGGTATAAAGATTTCTGTAGAATCTGATGTAGAAATAAATGGTGCAGCCCACCGCCAGTACACATATACTTAACACAAGCAGCATAAGATATCCCATGCATGCCAGCATGTACAGCGTATCTCCGTTGTCATTGCGTTCAAGCGAATCAAACAGGGGTTTTACCGCAGATGAATTTCTGTAAAAGAATACTGCTCCAAGAGCTGACAGAACAATAACTGCAGCGTTCATTATAACCATCAGCTTCCATGTAGCCTTCCACTCATGTTTAAACAGTTTTCCTAACATGCGAACACCTCCCTGAAATGCCTGTCAACGGAACATCCGTATTTATTGCGTATTTCATCCGGAGTTCCGTAGAGAACAAGATGTCCGTTCTTAAGGAAGATAACCTCATCAAGGATATTCTCTATATCCGAAATCAGATGCGTGCATATAAGCACGGTAGAGCCGGGATTATGATTTCCGACTATCGTTCTTATTATATAATCCCTTGCGGCGGGATCCACGCCCGCTATTGGTTCATCCAGTATATACAGCCTGGCGTTTCTGCTCATTACAAGGATAAGCTGAACCTTCTCCTTGGTTCCCTTGGACAGAGTCTTAAGCCTCGCCGTCTCATCTATATTCAGCGAAGCTATCATCTCTCTCGCCCTGTCGGGATCGAAATCTTCATAAAAATCATGAAAAAAATCAATTATATCAGATACGGTATCCTGTGCCTCAAGATATGTTCTCTCAGGCAGATATGATACAACACTCCTGCTTTCCGGTCCGGGTGCAAAGCCATCCACATACACCTCTCCCGAGGTTGGCTTAAGCAAGCCGTTTATCATCTTAATAAGAGTGGTCTTACCACTTCCGTTAGGTCCCAACAGACCTATGATGCGCCCGCTGTTTAATGTAAGAGTCAGATCTGACACCACCGGTCTCCCCGGTCTGTAGCACTTCGTCAGATTCCTGCACCTTAATATCGGTTCCAATTTCCTACCCTCCGTTTATATCTTTTATTATGATTATTGGATTGTTACGCCGGCTGCCCCGTCCGATGCGGGAGCCGTCATACCGGCAGATGCACTCACCAAACCACCCATAGCTCCCAACGCACCTCCTGCCGGACCCGTTCCGGCCATCCCGCCTGCCATCGCTACGGGCACCGAACCTGCTGAATGACTGGGCATCATACCCTTAAGATAATCCATATCGGCCTTCATTATAGCCTTATTCTCCGAAAGCCTGTGTTTTAGCTTAAGCTTGTCAAGCTCCTGCTCATTCATATGCGGATCCACTATCTCAACCGCATCCAGCATCTCGGACATTTCCCTCAGCATTTCCGACTGTTCGTCATCCATCTCGTCGAGAAATGCACCCATCTGTTCCTGCATATCCTCTCTCACAGCCTCAGCCTGCTTCCTTGCCACTTCCTTCTCAAGCTCCTGCTGCTTCTTAGCCATCTCTTCCCGCATGGCCTTCTCATTATCCTCTATGAGCTTAAGCTGCTTATCCAGAACCTCATCCTTCATCTGTTCATATGCATCTATTGTCATTGAACCCGATGCTTCCCGTTCCTCCTTCTTCTTAAACAGCTCATCCCTCTTCTGCGTATTGGTTACCAGCTCCTCCAGGGTCAGATTATTCTTCTTCCGCTCTGCAACCACCTCCATTTTTCTTGCATGGGTCAGAGCAAGCTGAAGATCGTTGCTGTCGCCATCCGAGCTTGCCAGCTTACGCTTGATCTCGCTTATCTTACGTTTCGCCGCCACTACCGCCTGACCTGCACTTGCAGGGGTCTTCGCCCGCATTATCTTATTGGATATTTCCTTGAAATTATATATCTTTCCGCTGTTTAACAGCTTATCTTCCTTTGTCTCGTCACTGTCTTCAGTCCCGTTAACCGAATTGTCTGCACCGGACATAAGGCTCATGCCGCCTGAATTAGCCTTCTCTTTCTCAAACAGATTACGCAGCTGATCCTGCATCTGTTTTCTGACAGACTCCTTCGCATTGGCATCAACCTTCGCGGTTCCTATATTCCACCCTGTATTCGTCGTATTTCCCATATTGGCCTGACTGTTATTCATACTGCCGACGGCTGTTCCTCTGCCGCTTCCGGCGGACTGCACATACAGTGAATTATACAGGCTGTAACCCTGTCCCTGTGAACCTATCCTCATATTCCATCCTCCGTGATCCATATAGGATATATTATATATATCGACTTATATTTATCAAAAATTAACAGGACAAGGTCGCTGCAGCGCTCCTTCCTGCAACAGCACCGGATGAAAATGCCCACTGCAGATTATAGCCCCCGCAGGTTCCGTCAACATCACACAGCTCTCCTACTATATACAGTCCCGGAATCTTCCGTGATTCAAGCTCATCGGTAAGCTCAGATACTGAGAAACCTCCCGCGGTAACCTGGGCTCTTTCATAACCGGCATCTCCCGTAACCGTAACTCTTAAATCCTGCAAAATACCTGCAAGCTTCTCAAGCTGCTTTTCCGAAACATTTCCGGCAAGAGATCTTGGTATGATCCCGGCAACACCGAGACAGTACTCAGCGAGCTTTTCGTTAAGGCACAGGCTCAACGCCTCATGGGCATTTCTGTCCTTCCTTATATCACTCCTCCGCTCAGGATCATATTCTCCCTTAAAAGCCCTGCTTATAAACTCTCTCATCTCCTCCTCTGTTTCATCCGGAAACAGATTTATATGCACGGTTACCCTTCTTCCGTCCGGAAAGGCAGCAGTGGCATATCTACTCATCTGCATAATGGGTATTCCGCTGATATTGTCCTTATTAATGATTATCTCACCGCGTTCCTGTGATGCATTAAGACCGTCTATCGTAAGCCTTACAGAACACTTCACCCTTACTCCCGCAAGCTTTGACAGCTTCTTATCTTCAAACATAAGCGGAACAAGCGCCGCACGCTGTCTTACCATTGTATGCCCCATGCCTGTAATAATGTGGTTGAGATTACCGTCACTTCCGTGAGCCGGACTTGCCTTTCCGCCTGCAGCGGCTATAACCTTCTTACATCTGTATCTGCTCGAATGGGTTCTTACGGTAAAGCAGTCAGGATTCGGTATTATGTCAACCACCATCTCTTCACAGAATATGCTGATATCCAGTCTTCTGCACTCAAGAAGCAGCACATCGGCAACAGTCCTTGCCTGCTCATTATACGGATATATATAATCACCTATATGCCTGGTCATCATACCAAGGTTATGAAAGAACAGCAGCAGATCATTCCTGTCATAATAATCCACTATCGTCATTGCATACTCGGGATCACTCCCTCTGTATACTCCCCGTTCCATATTCAGATTCGAGAAATTACATCTTCCGTTTCCCGTTGCATACAGCTTCTTAAGCGGCCTGTCATTTCGTTCAAGAACGATAACACCCGCCCCTTCCCTTGCCGCCATTATCGCTGCCATCAGTCCTGCGGGACCTGCTCCTGTCACAGCGACATCGCAAGTATAAGTCTTCTCTTCTTTTATATTATTTCTACTCATTTCTGTTCTCTTATCAGCCGTATGTCCTTGTAGATATCACTCCACCGGCTATCGCAATGACCGCAAGGCCCGCTCCGGCCGATATCACGCCGATCACTCTGCTGCTGTCACCCCTTTGATCTATTGATGCTATATAGTATTCCGAAGCATCTTTGGGATTATACTTCATTTTTATCTTCGTTCCCACTCCAAGATCCGTATTAAGGGTATAATGTAGCGTATACACCTGTTCATCCACCATATACTCAAGGTCTGTCTCATACTGAAGGCTCTTATCCTCTTTACTGCCCTTTTCTTTAACTTTTGTTACTACCGCCTTCGTATCCTTTGTACACCTTGCTATCTTCTGCTCATTCATCCTGCTGAACACAAATATTGATATAAGTCCGAATACTATCAGTACGGCGCCGACCACCATTGCAGGTATGCGTGTAGAATCAACCATCGTAAGCCCTCTGTTTCTTTCATGATCATATGATTTCATGGTGTTGACAGGATTTTACCCTTTAATCATATATTTCCTGAAGTAATTTTTCAATGCTACTTCATGTTTTCAACTATACTTTGTGCATACTCGGGAACGATCGTAAAGAAGCTCTCCTTCTCTCCGAAAGCATTGACAGATACGGCATCGGGAGCATATACATTCGGTTCTGCCTTTCCAGTCATTCCGCTGTCCCACCACAGCTGAAACCATCTGAGCGCATTCCGCTGTCTCTCCTCAAGAGCCTTGCCGGGAACGCCCTCATATTCGGCAAGAAACTGGGTCGTATAATACATGGTCATGTATCTGTAAAGATGATATCTGTATATATACTTAAACAGATGTCTGTACTGATTCCTTGCCCGGTCATTTGCAACCATGGTCGGATCATCATCCATTATCCAGCCGTATTTGTAGTCATGTACCTCATTTCCATACGAATCGATTATAAGATTATCCTCTATAACCCCATAATGCTGGAACGGACCATCCTTCTCCACTCCGTTTTCCAGTATGAAGATATTGGAAGCATTATTCTCGCAGATAAAATCATGACCTGCCGCACGCGAATAATCGTTCCATTCCGGATCCGTGCCAAGTACTCCGTGCTTATCATTAAGCCTTCCGTGCCATGCAAGTCCCGCAGATTTTTCCGCATATTCAAAAGCCAGTTCCCTGGCCGAATTAACGGTTCCCTGTCGCGCCTCATCCGTATTACTGCGATCCCAGGCATCACCTGATGTTGACAGTGCCTTTCCATTCTCCCAGTCCCAGCTGTCATACATTATACCGGCTATGTAATCGTTATTGGGAGTATTATAATAATCGTCATTACATACCCCTTTACGTAATGATGTGTCAGTCGCCTTAAAATCCGTTATGTCCTCCGTGTTGTCTCCCGATGGACTTATGGTATCAGTCTTCGTGCTGAATTCGACAACATCATCTGCTACGTAAAAAAGTGAAGGATTCCATCCGTGTTCTACAGTAAACGCATCCTTACCGGCCCATGTCCAGCCTTCCAAAGCATTATCCGAAAGCATGCCCAGATCAACCGTACGGTCTCCTTTCCAGTAGATCTCACCGTGATCTGCCCATGAATTCAGCCAAGCTGCCCGACTGTCTCCCGATGCTGTGTCCAATGTAAAGGCAAGCTGCACCAGCGGATCACACCAGCTGCCCTTAACCGGTGCCTCACTCAGTATCCATTTATCACAGTCCCATACGGCTGCACCTTTATTGATTCCATTATAGAATTGCAGCCCTTTCTTTGCCGCGTAACCGGTCAGCTTAGAATTCCTTCCGGGAGTACGCTTCGTATGTAGTGCTGTGCCGCGGGCGGACTTTTCATCATTAGCCGCCTCAGCATCGTGACTGCTTTCCTCCACAGCCCCCTCTGTTCCGTCTATCCTTATATCATTTCCTTTAATAAGGTCTATCTCGGAATTATCCATAATAACTATATTGTCTTCAGAATCGGCCAGGATACTACTGCTTTCTGATTCTCCCGTCCTTGCGGTATCCTGATCTTCATTAATGGTTCTGCTCTCTCCCGCTTCAGTTCCAATGATCTGGGTACCCGAATAAGTATCCGTCCACTGGGCCAGTCCTATACCGGCCTTATATATATTGCCGTGGCGCTCGAAATACCCGTTCATTTCATCCGTACCCCAGTAATATTCGGTTATGAAGTTACGTTTGACAGCTTCCTGCTTCGTATATCCCAATGCCCAGGGCTCATAAAATACAGCCTCTACAGCTGTGGGATCCAGTCCCGATTCCTGCTCCCAGTTTCCCAAAAGGGCACATATCTGCTCACCTCTCAAACCGTAATATGTGGTTTTACCCTTACTTCCACCCTCTATCGGCTTAAAAGAACTCATCGTTGACCAAATACGCCTAGCCAGTTCACGTTTGTTAGCTTCTATATTCTCCGAATACCCTGTCAGGTCAAAGGCGGGATCCAACGCTACATAATCACCCGAAACACTGTTACCGCTCACATACGGGTCAGAGGGAATAAATGCCCCGCTTCTTGCATTTGCCACGGCATCTGCACTGCTTATCCGATTACCGTTTTTAAAGCTTACCTGCTCCTCATTCCCGGCAATGGTCTCTGATCCTACGGACTTATATTCCGTATCTCCTACTACTGCAGCACCCACGGAAGCTGCACCGTCCTGAAGGTTTTCCTCATTGAGCAACCCTTCATATGCAGTCTTTCCCTCTGCGATATCAGCAGGGATAACAGCAGATATTACCAGAAACATAACGAGCACATGCGGAACGCTTAAGAGAAGTATCTGTGGAAGCACCGACCCGAATTCAGCCATTTTATCCTTAAATCCACGGAATGCTTTCGTTATCTTTAAGTTCTTTACGGAGTCAAACTCTTTAAAATTCTTTAATGCTTTAAGTATCTTTATTGTGTTTTGGATTTTTGGGTTTTCCCTGATCTTGAATTTCTTCAGGTTCTTGAACAGTTTCAAAACATCCTTTTCCTTCTTGTCTGCTAGTATTTAGATCTTTTTTTCATATACATAACTGTCCGGCCATGCTCTGAAGTACAGATTAAGCCCGTACTCTCTGGCAAGCTCTGCAGCCTGTTCGGTGGGAACCGACTTGGATACCAGTCCGGCCACGCCGGCCCTTATACCCTTCCTTACCATATCCACGGGTGTTCTTCCCGTCGTAAAGATCAGGCATTCCGATGGATCATAACCCTTTACTGCCATCTCCCCTATTGCCTTATCAAGGGCGTTATGCCTTCCTATATCCTCACAGCCATATACCGTCCTGCCCTTATACATAAGGTAGGCGCTCTGTGTACCTCCGGTTTCTCTGTGAAGCTCTCCGTCCTTTTTGAACCGGTCGGTAAGCTCGAATATTTCCTCCGGTCTTATTTCTCTGTGTGGAGCTATTTTCTTAAGCGGTCTTGAAGTCTTTATATAATTTATATTATCCGTGCAGCATGTCTGTATCTCCTGTGATACAGTTATTCTGCCATATTCAAAAGAAGCATCATTATCATTATTATCATCTTTATAAGCATACCGGTTCCTGTCTTCTGTGCCTTTGTTTTCTGTATCCAGTCGCTCCGCGGCTTCTTCCGTAATAAATACCCTCGCTCTTTGTCCGGTCTCGCATATATAGATGTTTTCAATATCCTCTGCACTATCCACGAAGCCTTCGCTAAGAAGCCTTCCCACCACAAGATTGACAATGTCGCTTGCGGTACAGACAAGCCTTATGGCTTCTCTTTCATTTATTATTATTGTCAGCTCATGCTCACGTAATACTCTGTGTTCCTCCGTGAAGCTTTCTCCGTTCCTCTTCATGATACACATTCTGACTGTTTCCGTGTTGTCCGGTTCACGGAAACGATCCTTTATCTTCAAGAAAATCACCTCTGACTGTATTTACTTATGTAAGTCATCTGTCCAACTGCCACTCAGATAACCCCATATTTTTTCAATGCCTTACTGATACCGTCACGTTCAAGAAGATCCGTGGTATGATCACAGATCTCCTTAACCTTATCATCCGAACGTCCCATGGCAACAGATATTCCTGCCACTTCCAGCATTTCCCTGTCGTTGACACTGTCGCCGAACGCCATGGTATCCTTTGGCTCCATATTCAAAAGATTACACAGGGTAAGTATCCCGGTGCCCTTGTCAAAGCCCTTCGGCACCATCTCGACCACCTTTTCATCATGCTCATCAAGTATCATGTAGGTATAGATATCCGAAAGCTCATCGAAGCATCTGTCGCTGTCGGAATCCCTGAAATCACAGGATAATTTATTCATCCTCCAGTTACCCCAGTTATCTGTTATGCCAAGGACATCCGGACCGATCTCTCTCATGACCTTTTCAACATACATATTTCCCCTGAAATCATCCGCATCAATATACAGATGCTCCGGTCCCTCAAGGATCGGCTTAAGACCGTTGCGTCTTACAGATTCCATCGTTCTGACGGAGTCCTCACGACTGACAAGATGATTCAGTATTATCCTGCCGTCATATTCGATCATGCATCCGCATGCCGAGACAATACCGTCGAATCCAAGGCTAAGAAGCTCCTCACTCCTGACATAGGCTCTGGCCCGTCCGGTATTTATAAAACATTTATGGCCGTTGGCCTGCGCCCTCTTTATCGCCTCTTCCGTACTCTTCGGAATATAATTCTTATAATCCCAAAGGGTACCGTCTATATCAAAAAAAATCAGCATATTATCTCAGTTTCCGTTCCAGTTAAATCTCGAAGTGATCTCCACAAGCTCCCTGACAGCTTCTCTTGCATCCTGAAGCTTTCTGTAACCCTGTTCATTGGAAATACGCATTTCATTGGATCTCTGAGCTATATCATTTATCTGCTCGGCGGAATTGCCTGTCATTCCGTTGATATCATCGGTAGCGGAAACTATTTCTTCTATATGTGTCTCAAGCGAATCCGTACCTGCACGGACACGTGACATTACATCGATAAAGTAATCCGCATCCTCTCTGTAACGCGCTCCCGAATCACGGAACATTCCATAGTCTGTAAGTACGGTTTCCTCAAGGAATGAAACAAGCTCGGCGATACATTCATTCAGATTGGATACGGCGTCGCTTACCTCATCCACTATTCCGCTTATATTGTCTACGGTATTTAAGGTCTGAGCCGCAAGAGCTCCGATCTCATCCGCAACAACCGCGAAACCGCGTCCCGCATCTCCCGCACGGGCTGCTTCGATACTTGCATTAAGAGCAAGCAGATTGGTATTCGAGGAAATACTCTTTATATCGTCTGTGAGCTCATGGATACGGTTTACAGCCTTTGATTTCTCAATCGCCTTATCACTCCTTGCCTTCATGACTACATACATCTGCTGAGTCTTCTCACTGGATAAGGTACTCCTCTGCTCCATCTCACCCGCTCTGTTCTGTATTTCCCTTGAATCCTCCTCACTCTTAACTGCCAGGTCGTAAATCTCCCTCGTCTGATGCCTTGCCTCTTCAACATTATGAACGATCTGTGCTGTATTGCCTGCTGCCACCTTCATTCCCTCAGCCAGATGCCCGGTCTCTGTATTATTGTCATCGGTACGTGAATTATTCTCCCTCATTATCGTATCCAGCTCATCGATACTGCCGGATATTGTATGCTCCACATTAACAAAGGAACTGACCATATCGCGGAAGGATATTAACCGACTGCTCCACCCTCAGAATGGTGGAATCAAGCTCATTGGAAACAGCATCGCTCTGATTGATCATACTCTGCGTGGAATCCGCTTCCGAAATCTTCATGGTGGTCCTGATGGACAGAATCCCGACGATCAGCGCGGTAAGAAGTGAACACAAAATAATTCCGATAACAATTTTAACGCGTATAGTCTTCATGGCAATCCCTCTTCATGTATAATTATGGTGTTAAAACTACAGTTTATTTCATTATACGTCTAAATGCCATGAATGAAAACATCAAAGAATAACTTTTTCCCGTCTCATTACTTCATCAATGATGGCTGTCCGTCCTTGTCTTTGCTCCCATGGCCTTTAACTCCTTCTTTCGCTCGTACATCATTTTATCAGCTCTTTCGAATACATCCTTAAGCTGCCTGTCTCCCTCCCCAAGGACAGAGTACCCTATTGAAACGACCACGGCGTTCTCCCTGATATTATCTTCAACCTTTCGATTCAGTTCACCGATAACATCAAGCATGGAATCGTAACCTTTTCCCTGAAGTATAACGACAAACTCATCGCCACCGATCCTGAACACCGCCCCCTGTTTGAAATATTCGCAGATAAGAGCGCATGCTTCCTTGATCAGACGATCCCCGGCCGCATGTCCCCGGGTATCGTTGGCATATTTCAGACCATTGATATCACCTATCACGACCCCTATATTCTGTATGTCTCCTTCCTGTATCCGGCTGTCTATGATCTTTTCGTTTTCCGAATAAGCATGCTTATTCCGTACACCCGTCATGGAATCCGTATTCGCCAGATCCTTAAAGGTCCTGCTGGTTTCCTTCTCTTCTTCAAGCTTCTCTTTTGAAAATCTTCTTAACTGTAACAAAAGAACGGTGGCCAGAGCCAATACAGCTACAAGTGTAAAAATGATCTGATATCTGTTGTTTCGCATATTTCTTTCACTGAAATAACCTATCTGATCCCTGATCACACTGTCACGGATAAGAACCGCAATCTCCCAGCCTGTATCCTGTATGGGGACATACCACAGGGTTTCTTCCGAGTTACCGGAATCAAACGTTACGCTTCCTCCCTGCCCGTTTTCGAAATTCTTAAGGTTTTCATTCCATACATCCTCGGAAACGATACCATGTAACACATCAAGGAAATTATGCTTCAGTATCACAGGTCCGAGTTCGGTATCGGACAGGTTCACGCCGTTTTTGTATACAGGGCAAAATGGGTCCTGCCCTGATCATCAAAAGCAAGCAGATCTACAATATCCTGGATATCAAGCTGAACAATGCAGGCCTTAAAGGGCTTACCCATAAGCATAAGATCCGGTGTCGGAATAGCAAGACACAGCTGCTTGGAAGAACCATATACAGAGACAGTAGAAATCATCCGGTCATTCATCTGCGCTTCCTCCAGAAAGGCATGACGGCTTCTGCCCGTATAGGTTGTATACTGGGTATACACGATATCATCCTCATCGACCAGAGCAAACCTGTTAAGATTCAGTAATGACCTGACCAGTCCCAGATTGTGCCGAAGCTCATCCTGCGAACCTATCTCCTCACCCTTGATCATTTCAACTGCCTTCTCCATCTGATCAAAGTTGCTGTCGATCAGATCCGAGATGGTCTGCGCACGTCGGTCTGCCATCGTCTCAAGATAGAATGAACTGACCGCAGAAACAGCTTCATCCGTGGCAGCAGCAGTCTGTTTGGAAGCCCATAATGTATTAGCCGTCACCATTGCCACAACCAGCATACTCCCTATTACGGCCGTCAATACTATCGTCTTGTTTGTTATCTTTTTATTCTCTTTCATAGGACATCACCATACAGCAGCTCAAGCATCTGGGCTGCATCTTCCTGATAGATTACAGTTGTTATCTCATCAGTCTTTTCCGGGAACAGCTCTCCCGGCAGATTTCCGTCTGCGATCATAACTGCGATCTGGATCGTATCAAAGCCGATCGAATAACAGTCCTGCACACCCAGACAGTAGATGACTCCGTCCTTCAAATAATGCAGCGCTTCTTCATCATGATCCATTCCTACGATAACAGCGCCGCTCCCCTTTTCAGTGATTGCTCTGTCGGCACCGACAGGATTACTCATATTGCAGCATACGATACCGTTAAGATCCGGATTATCCTTAAGTATCTTCAGCTTAAGATCATAAGCCTTATCAACTGAATCCATATCATATTCCGTAGCCACGATCTCCATATCAGAGTACTTTGCGATCGTATCCGCCGCGCCTCTTGCACGATCCTCATGGCACGGTGCGCCCACACTTCCTACAAGGATCGCAACCTTTCCTTTATAATCCAGTTTTTTACAGAGAGCTTCAGTCAGATCCGCTACATCGACACCAATGACATCATAATCTTTCTTTTCTGCTTCAGCGAGTCTTTTTTTCTGGTCATCGGCAGATGCTTCATCCGGTGCCATATACTCATATGTGATCCTGATCCCCCTGTCAAGGAACTGTCGCTGTGCATCTTCCATACCCAGTGCAACAGCATCCCACCATGGATGAACTGTCTTATATGTGAAATAGAAGTTATATTGGTCTTTCTCCGGCTTATACGGGTCAAGTTCATGCTCAAAATCGACCTCGCCCCGTACTGAATGCGCCTCTATCCTCTGCGTGTCACTGTCTCCCTCCGCGATCGGAGCGGCAGCTGTACATGCGGTCAGAGCAAGCGACAATGCCAGCCCGGCAAATTATTACTGTATTTTTTGATGTCACTGTATCATTCACATCCTTTTTATATGATCTCTTACGTTATTCATTATCCTGAATCTTTGTCGCAAATATAGTCTCTTCAATAACTTGCATGCACTCATCTACGTTATTGAGTATATCCTTCCCCCAAAAATGTATCACCGTCCATCCCTCAAAACGTAGAAGCCTATCTGTCTCTATATCGCGTTCCATATTCCGCTCTATCTTCTTTACCCAATACCCGGAGTTCTTTCCTTTTTCAAGTCTTTGTCGGAGTTTATCCCAATCTTTCCCATGGAAGAACTCGCTGTCGCAGAATATTGCTATTTTATATTTCGTCATCACAATATCCGGCTTGCCTGGCAAGGCTTTATAGTTTTTCCTATACCTATATCCTTTATCCCATATCGCCTTGCGCAGTACAATTTCAATACTTGTATCCTTTCCGTGGATCGCGCTCATATTCCTATGACTTTTTTCAGATACTTCTCCATTAAAACTTATACCCATTTTCATATCTTACGCTAAAGGATATACTTAAGCTCCAACCATTTATATACGTTTTGATAGATTCCGGCCTAATCTCGTACATTTTTGCTATTGTTTCATTTTTTTCTTACTGAACATTCATATGCACTATATCTATTATACTTTCTTATATCTTCAACATCCCAAGGCTCTACCTGAGCGTATACAGAAGAAGGAAATGATATGAGCTGCACATCGAATTTCAGTGATGGTTCAACTCTTGAACTTGCATTATGGATACGCATTGATATCTGCCAGCCCTCATCACAAACAACTTCTATTGTATTATCTGAATTCGCTTTGAAGCCTATGTGATAAAACTGTGTTGGCATCTTTAGAAGCGCCACCTTTGCAATAGGCTTTTCAGTACCGGAATTAGAGTTAAGTGTTCCGGCAATATTAATTGCTTCAACTCTTGTCGTCCTACTTTTATCATCAGTTATTATTTTATAGAAGTCATTTCTGCCGAGGAGGTATCTTATCAATCCTTCCGGTGTTTCTTTATGTTCATTCGCAATTCTTTTCAGCTCCTTCATAAAAGCTTCAAGTATTGGTTTATAATACCTCCCAGCCTTATCATCTATCTCTTCCCAAAGAATAGGTTTTCCTTCATTTTTGCTATCATCACGAAGATTACGTAATTCCATAAACAGAGGCACGACAGTATCAAAGTATTCTTTTGAGCACGGAACCCCTAACCATTCTTTCCCAAAATCAATGGTGTCAGATAATCTGCTATGCTTCACTGCATGATGGTTATGTTTACATGAGAAACCTATTTCCCATCTATTCTGTTTTCGCAAGCATATAACATCCCTTACATCCCCCTTAATTCCAGCCGAATCAGGTTGGATCGATAAAAATAACGGTTCATTGTCATTCGGATTCCACAGTTGCGGTTCAAGCCTCCTAATAACCCTTATAGCTGCATCTGCTGCTTTATCAAGAGAATTTCTCATCTCTGGATCGGCAGCTTTATATAGTGCTTTAGCAGTTTCCAACTGGGCTGAAGATTCTATTACAATTTTTCCGCAATCTGACAAGGCTTTGTGTAAGGCTTCAATACAAGAATACTCGAACGCCTTTCCATTTGCGGTTTGTATCCCATTGGACATCTTTCCGTTACCCCCTTAACATTTAGGACAGCATATAGTTGTGTCGCCACATATTCGGCAAGTTTGACCGGAACTGCATTACCTATCTGCTTATACTTGCTGGTCAAGTCACCGTAAAATTCCAAATCTTTAGGAAATGTTTGTATCGCCGCTGCCTCTCTCCAGCTAAATCGTCTGGTTTCTCCGTCTTTGCCAAACTCCCATAAATCTGTACCCAGCTTTATCATATTTGGGGATCCGGGATATAATGTCACTTGTTTTGCCATGGCCGGGATTGTATATGAGACATCGTCCCAACCCCGTTTCCTATTCCTTGACATGTATCTCGAGGAATACGGAGCATTACATACATCATCGGGATCCGCTTCAGGCATTCCGGCGAGTGCTTCCCTCATTGTGGTACGCATATTTTTAGGTGTCGGAATCTCAAAGTTTTTAATGTTTAAGTCTTTCCTAAATCCACAGATTATTACACGTTCCCTATCCTGTGGTACACCAAAATCCTTCGCATTCACCAACTGCAAAAACACATCATATCCGCAATCCGAAAACTCTGCTATGATTGCTTCAATGATCTTTCCTTCTCCCATTGTAAGCAACCCTTTTACATTCTCACCAACAAAAATAAGCGGCTGTTTTTCTTTGACAATTCTTACGTAATGCTTATAAAGCACATTCCTGGAATCGTCAATCTTACGAGGACCGCTTAAAGAAAACCCCTGGCATGGAAACCCACCCAAGATTATGTCAGAATCTGGAATCTGCGAGATATCCACTTTGCCAATATCACCGCAAACGACCTTAGCTCTGCTCCAGTTCTGATGAGTTTTACAAGCGTCCTTGTCAAAATCATTTGCCCAGATTGTCCTAAAGCCAGCCCTTTCAAATCCCATATCAAGACCGCCGGCTCCACAGAACAAGCTGACTGCTGTAAATTCTCTCATCGTCAACTCTCCTTATGAAATTGTTTTATTATTGTTACACCCATAGTCGGTCGTACAATCCATATTATTATAACAAACTCGTTTCCTTTATACCACACTATTTTATATTGAAATGTTTTCGAAAATTGTTTTTCTCGCGCCTTTTATTTTCCCTGTATCTGAATATACCACTTTATTCGTAACATTCAGTCCAATAACTATCTCCATTTATCGTACATCCTCTCGGAGTTACTGTTCACACCCCAGCCAAATCCACCATCTCATAACCATATGGAGGTGTTTTCAATGGCAATCATCAAACAATTCGATAAACGCTCGGGCATTACTTATGTCTATGATTCCAAATCCTATTATGATAAAGAAAAAAAATGCTCCAGAGCAAAACGCACGCTCATTGGCCGG
>JAILNV010000141.1 GCA_024691125.1 Lachnospiraceae bacterium
CCCCTGTCTATATAATCCCCTGCAATTATCAGCTCATCTTCATCAGAAAAATCTATTTTTCTCAACATAGCTTGGAATACATCAAAATAGCCATGTATATCCGATATTACATATATACTCATCCCTTATACCTACAAGTCATATCGCACATCTCCTCCACCCATTCCCTGCGCTGTATAACTTCAAGCCACTCAGCTGGTATTCCAATATGAGCTATTTTCCATCTCTATACATCGTGTATAAACACTTAAGTTCAAATTCAATAAACTCTTTTATTGATTCTTCAGTAAACTCTTTAAACGTCGAGTCATAAAAAGTCGTTGTACGACTATAACCTTCCTTGTCGGTCCACTTACAGATTATCTTAATCATCGCTGAGACGATGTAATCTTCGTCAAGCTCCCCTACACTTGTGTAAACCTTTCCTTCGCATTCAAACCCATAATGCTTACAATAAACTGTAGTGATCAATTCCCCACAGGAATCAGGATCAAATTTGTTAAGCTTATATTCAGATATTTTCATGAAATCCTCCCTCTTTTAATTCCTCCATCCACGACAGAACTGCCACCGGCACTATATTTCCATCCCCGGGATCATACGGGAACACCTTCACACTATCGCCTTCATGGACTTCCATGCTCTGATCATACGGTTCATTAAGCAGTGTGCCTATTACAGTCCCGTCCGGCCTGCGCTCATGCTCTCTCACCCACATCTCTTCATAACCTTGATTCTTCTTAAAAAAGTAAACCTGAATGTCATTCGGATAGGCCACATGTCTGAACGCGGCAAACGGAACATCCTCATCCTCTTTCAAGCTTTCTGCATAGTATCCATAGTTTTCCTTTATGCTGTCAGCCTCCTTCTGAAATCTTGACATGATACCGCCTTCATCAAACAGAAGAGCCTCACATTCAAGACCTCCTTCCCTTATTGTCATGCCATTAGTCAAATGCTCGGGTACATCAAATTCAATGGTTTCATTGTCATAAAGCTTCGCACAGCATATGACTTTATAGCTAAGCCCGCACATTGAATCAAGATAGCAATATGTCAATACGGCATTATCATCAGCCTTCCCACTGAATAATCCTCTGTACATAGCCATCGTATTCTCCGGCATATTGTAGAACAGCACAAAATGATACGGTAATGACTTGGTATTGTATTCTCTTATATCCATGATGACCTCCTTCTATTTCACGACTGCAAACTGTGAACGGGATTCAACTGATGGGCGGAACGGATTCACGCTCGGCAAATCTTCTATCTCGAATTTTCTGAGCGAAGAGCCATTCATCCTTCCGCTCATAACCAGCCTGTTGGCCTGGTTTATCAGCATCTTTTCAAAATAATTCCGGACAGCGCGTCCATTTCCGTAATTTCTGTCTCTTCTTGAGGTCTCTTTTTCAAAATGGGCTTTTACTGCATTTCTAACTTCGATTCTCATATGTATGTCATTTTCGAAACATAATTTTCTAAAAATCTGAAACAGCTCTGAGGCGGAATAATCCGGAAATTCAATCACAAACGGAAAACGCGACCTAAGCCCCGGGTTTGAATCAAGAAATTCCTGCATCAATGCCGGATATCCTGCGACTACTACTGCAATGTCTTCCCGGTTATCCTCCATTAGTTTAAGCAACGTTTCCAAGGCTTCCGGTCCGTAATCATTTCCAGTGCCCATAAGGGAATACGCTTCATCAATGAACAACACGCCGCCCTTTGCTTTCTCAAACTGCTCCTTTACCATCACTGCCGTATGCCCCACATACTTCCCGACAAGATCCGCACGGCTTACTTCAACCAGATGTCCCTTACTCAGCAATCCTGTTTCTTTATATATCTTTCCAAGGATTCGGGCCACAGTGGTTTTTCCGGTGCCTGGATTTCCAGTAAATACCATATGCAACGTTGTTGCCTGTCGCTTAATACCCAATTCAGCACACCGTTTTCTTACCTGGAGTAGATTGATAAGTGATTTTATCTGCATCTTTGCATCATCCAGTCCCACAAGATTATCAAGCTCCTTCATAGCAGGTGTCTGGGATTGATTATCACACTCCTGTTGAACTTCTGCACTGTCTTGTGACTCACTCTCAAGAGCAGATCCATCTCCCGGATCCTTTATAAGATAAAAACCTTCTTCATCCGGAAGATCCGATCCATCTCCGGGATCCTTATATAACTCCATGTCCGATATGTGCAATAAATGTGTTCCATCTGCTTCATCTTTCTTATCGTTTATAACGGCTATCAATGCTTTTTCAATTGCTTCATCTTGCGGTTTATTATTGTGAAGCATCTCGTCAATTCTGGATGCAGCCCTTACAATCTCAGCCTGCTCACTTTCCACTCCAATAAGAGGATCAAAATCGACTCTTTCACCAAGAGCATTCTCTACCATTCGTATGCACCCACTGCTGTACCGATAATATGACACAAGTTTATCGATTGTTACATTATCCAAACATCTTATATAGCCCTGCATTGTGAGCGATAAGGCTTTCACATAACAGGACGACAAATCATTACCACCTATCTGCTTATCTATAAGAATAAAGAGAGGCAACGCTTTGCTCATACCATCAAGACCTGTCTTTAACGACTTTTCTTTCATTAATTCAAAAGTCGTCTGTGTTAAATTCTCATCAAGACATCCATTAATGTAAGCCAGACATTCTGGACTAATTCTATTATACTCACCCAATAGCTGTATCATGGAGAAAAATATATCCAGTTTCACAAGTCCCTTCATACCTACTTCTTCATCCACAAAAGGTATATGCTTATCCAGACCTTTCTCACTTAACGAATCTATAATCCTGTAAATTCTGTCAAACATATCCTTAACCAAGATACTGGTTTCCGATTTTGACAAATATGAATCATCGATCACATCCGATATCGTGTCAGACCCTATCTCAGCCTTCTTTACAAGCACCATCTCATCTAATATGGACAGACGGAATTCAAGATCCCTTATAGCTTCATCCATATTTGTCATGTGAGAGTGTAACTGAAGAAGTAGTCCGTAAACTTCATCAGTAGATATATTCGCCCCGGGATCATAATCAAGAGTAATCCCGATTGCCTGCTCTGCTAATTCCTTGCATTTATTTGATATATTTAAATATGTCATTACAGCCATAATATCCGGCTCATCGTCTGTTGAAAGATACATCACTGCTACTAAAGCCAAAACTCTCATATAGACATATGTAATATCATAGCTATTGGATTGCCTTATATCCCTGTCAAATAGAATCATATATGGCAGGAGCTGGCATATTTTCTCATTTCCCTCGGCAAAAGCCTCTTCATGAGCATTTTTCACTTGCTCAAGTGAATAATCACTTCCAAGGATTTCATTAATATAATCAGCATGGCGACTATCTATCTCTGCCTCTTCACCGGTAATTCTTAATATATACTGCAACATATCAGCCCTAAACATATCACGCATATTACCATCATCGTTTAAAGATAATATGTGCTCGTCAATATCATACTCCTGCATACAGTCAGCAATTTCCATGATATCATTAACAAGATTAGAAACAGTTTCTACGTTCATATCCCGCTCCTCCATACTATTGGTTCATACTCCTTACCTTTTCAAGATATGCCTTCCGCTTCTCAGGCTTTAGATTATCATATGTATAGAGAAACAGCTTAGTCATCACCTCGTACATACTCTTCCTTCCCATGTTTCTTATACGGGCAAGATCACTCATATGCTCTATTTTGTCTACCAAAGAATTGATTGTTGTGTAACCGGCACGCTTAAGACAATTATATGGTCTCGGTGACAGTTCAAGACAATCCAAATCCTTATCCATCGCCGGCATGCCCTGATAAACCACAAATTTAAGCCGGCCAGTATAATCTCTATACCATGTTCCAAACTCTTTATCCCCAATCTTCTCTAAAACAAGTGCTTTCATACTTTCCATAATATCAGCCCTCCTCCGACTGTAAGGACAT
>JAILNV010000175.1 GCA_024691125.1 Lachnospiraceae bacterium
AATAATATCGGAATCTTTGCGGTATCAACTTTCAATACGGATTATATTCTTGTAAAGGCAGAAAACTTTGAGAGAGCTTTATGTGTATTGTCCGCAGAAGGATACTCTATTGAATAAGGGAAGAGAGTTAAGAAGAGATATATACCTTGATACTTACCTGTTAAGCTTTGCCATGGATGCTATCATAGGGATGTTCATCGGACACACATCCATGCATGAGAGTGATTTTGAACAGGTCCTTCCAAAGTGGTCCGCATATGTACTTTTCATATCCGCGCTTTTTTTGCGGTTTCTGGCATAGACCAGATAGCAGTCGTTGGCAAACATTGCTCCGTAGAACGATTCACCGCCTCTGTAATTTGGACATACTTCCATACACAGGCCGCACTTCAGACATTTTGCGACCTCGTACTGATGGCGGTGGTCTTCGTTTTCCTTAGGATTGTATTCACCTATGTAAACATCCGTACTCTTAAGGTTTTCCTGGATAACTGAGCGGTCTACGATCAGGTCGTGTATGACCGGGAACTTCCTTAAGGGACGGATCGTTAATGTATTACCCTTAAGCTTATTTAGAAAGGTATCACAGGCGAGAGATGGAACCTCATTTATTACCATGGCACAGGCCCCGCACATGCCCTGCATGCATGAACGGTCCCATCCTATCCTTGTCGTCTTAACACCGTCATCATTTATGATATCGTCATTATAGTTAAGATGGTCAAGAAGAGCGGCCACCGATATTTCCCTTGTTCCGTCATAATCAAAAGATTCCCAGTAAGCATCTCCGTCAGGCTCCGTTTGTCTTAATATCCTAATTTTCATAGACCCTCTCCTTGTCAAGACATGTGTTATAAGCCCCGTCATCATACGAGATCAGTGTGGAGAATGCATAGTCATCATCCATATCCGGATGATCATTTCGAAAGTGTGCCCCCCTGCTTTCCGTTCTTGAGAGTGCGGAGGTTAAGGCAGCGCGGGCAAGGGTCAGCAGTCCCGTAAGACTGTAATTGGTATAGGTTGATTCGCTGCTGTCATACCAAATCTGTCCGGCGACAGAAAGAAGATAATCAACATCATCAATACCTTCCTTAAGTGTACTTTCGGTACGTATCATATTCATATCTTTTCGCATGGTATCAGAGAGCATATCCCTTATATGAATTACGGAAAAGGAGCTTTTTGAGGACATAAGTCCTGTCAGCTTATCCTCTTCATTCCTGATCGCCCTGTCAAAATCAGGATGGGTCTTATTCTCCGTCCGGCCGAATATATCGTCCGCGGCCACCCAGCCGCTGTAAATGGCTGCCAGCAGGGAGTTACCTCCGAGACGGTTGGCTCCGTGATACATGGAAGCACATTCACCGACCGCATACAGATCCTTTATATTTGTTTCGTGGTTTAAGTGTACTGCAATACCGCCCATGAAAAAATGAACTGCAGGTGCAACCGGTATGGGAGTTTGGGAGATGTCGATCCCGCCGTACTTCCTGCACAGATCACGTACTTCCGGAAGCTTTACATCGATCTGTTTTTTGTCAAGGAAAGATATATCAAGATATACATCCCTGCCGATATTGTTTATCTCACGGGAAACAAGGTCTCTTGTCTGAAGGTTACCTTTAGGTCCGTATTTATCCTCCATGAAGTATATACGTTTACCGCCATCTTCATAGAAAAGCCTGCCGCCTTCTCCGCGGACCGCTTCGGATATCAGCATCTTCTTCTGGGCAGTCTCAAGTGTGGTCGGATGAAACTGAATAAACTCAAGATTCTTAAGGTCCGCTCCCTGCATAAACAGCTTTCCTGCAGCGTATCCGTCGCACAGGCAGGTACCTGTGGTCTTGCCGAAAAGGGCATTCTGACCTCCTGTAGCCATAACAAGTGCATCGGCATAAAAGGGTACCAAAAGTCTTTTCTTTTCATCGTAAAGAAGGGCCCCGAAGCATTCCCAGTCCTTTATGAGAGCAGAGTGAAAATCAAGCCGTAACTTCCTCTCTATGAGTCCGTCCGCTTCATATCTTCTCGCCTCCATTATAAGGGCAGAAACGATCTGCTTCCCGGTTGAAGAACCACAGTAGTGGGTCCTCTTAAAGGACTGTCCGCCAAAGGCCCTTATCATGGGCCTTCCGTTACTGTCTACCGAAAATACCGTGCCGATCCCTTCAAGATAACGGATGATGTCCCCGGCATGTTCGCAAAGCCCTGTAACGGCATTTTTACCTCCGATACGGGCACCACCTCTTAAGGTATCCTCAATATGACAGGAGACGGAATCCCCTTCTTCGCATTCTTCCGTCACGGCGTTTATTCCACCGGCGGCCATTACCGACTGGGACCGCTCGGATGAGACCGGCGATATGAGAGTGGCATATAAACCGAGGCCGGCACATTTTACCGCACATGCAAGGCCTGATATTCCGCTTCCGATGATCAATACATTCTTCATGACGAAACCTCACATTAATAAGAACATGAAAATCTCTCCTTGGACGACAGAATATACGGCAGCTGCACAGCTTACGACGCATACGATCCGGGTGATAAGGTCGATCCTTTTCTTTTTATCCATGTCGGAGAGGAGCCCGAGGGTGATAAAGGCTTTGGAAAAGGAGGTTGCTATATGTAATGCAATGACCGCAAAGAAAAGGGCCTGCAGAATTACGACAAGGAAAAAAAGCAGGAGCTGTCCGTTCGATGAGAAGGTTTTCAATAGATTAAGCGCATTTATATGCAGGATAAGAAGGGGAAAAATAAGTGATGCGGAAACGCGCTGTATGACAGTTCCTCTGTTCTGTTTACGGTACATGATCAGGTCTGTCCCGTCACTTGCAAGAAAAACGGAACACATACCGCAGACTGCATGGCCGCACACAACCACCATAAAGGGAATAGCCGTAAACAGCTTCAAAGTGGGATTGTAATAAAAAGTGATATAGGAAAAAATGTTATATCCCACGTGTACTGCCAGCAGCAAAACCGATAAAAGCGACAGAATGGCATTTATCTTCTTAAGTCTCATGATCCACCCACCCCTTTACGATGATTTGATTATACCATAGTGTTCCGCGAACCGGATCTTCCGTTTGCGGACATCATTATGGATAATCCGGATCTTGTTCGTAACATGGTCCTGGCTAAGTGCATATCCAAAAACTCACCCGGAAATAGGATCTCCTTCGGCGCGTAAAACAGTTCATAGGAATATGTGCCATCGTTATACTGCATTCTGGCAGAAAGACCCGAACGAACACCATTCATCATGCCATCCGGCATACATCATATTGTGATGTTACATACAAATTCTATTGTTTTGATTGCTGTAAGTCAATAGGTTACAAAAAGGTAACTATCTAATAAAGAAAACGTACTTATAATGTTTTTCGGCCTCTGCTATAATCATGACAACTATGAATATGAAACGGGAGAATCTAAGGTTCCGGAAAATGCAAAAGATGTTATGATCTCCGGGGATGAGGAGACTTTTGACAGTGAAGAAGGCCGGGCGTGTACAGATCATAAAGTTGAGGTGATGGTATGGAACAGGCAGAGAAGAGAGAATATCTGATAAAGACACTCCTGGCTGAACAGCCGGATTATAGAGACATGGAAATCCCGAAAGAAGCGGGAGAGCAGAAAAGACTTCTCAGGAGCCTGTTTAATGTGCGCATGCCGGGGAAGATCAGTGAGGATTTTCTTAAAGTTCAGGATGAGTATCTTAAGGAAGAGGCGAAAGAAAGAGGTATTACGGATCTTAAAGATCTGCACCCGATCGAAGAAGGAATTTATCTCTGGCAGGGAGACATCACAACACTTCGGTGTGATGCGATCGTAAATGCTGCCAATAGTGGAATGACCGGTTGCTACCGGCCTTGTCATAACTGTATCGATAATGCGATACCATTTTCAATCACACAGGAGCGCAACAATTTCGCGGGAGGCTTATATTTTGCGTAAAATTCAGGATTCCAGAGGTTTCAAATGATGCTTTGCCAGGCATGAAATTAAGGTACTACAGGGAACTAAGAAACCTTTCTCAGGAAGAATTGGGAAATAAGATTGGATATTCAAGGTTTGGAATCCTAAATCTTGAAAAAGGTTTTAACCCTATTTATTATGAGGAAGCACTACGTCTTGGAAGCACGAATGAAGACAGTGGTGTTCTTGTCGTGTATTTCTCCGCAACCGGCACCACAAAGGGTGTTGCGGAAAAGATCGCAGGGATCACGGGTGCGGATACATATGAGATCAAGGCAGCACAGGAGTACACAGATGCCGA
>JAILNV010000241.1 GCA_024691125.1 Lachnospiraceae bacterium
GAACTTCGTTCGATATATAAATTGAAAAGATTGGACAGTGGGCTAGGTGGTTTCATTTTTGATGAAGTTCCTGTTAAGGAGTGTATAAAAGACTACAGTAAATATGAAATTGCCAAAGAATATGAGAAAACATTTGATATAGCCACTTGGCGATTCTATATGGCATTTGACGATGAGAAGCCGGTAGGTGCTGCAACTGTTGCTGGATCAACAGAAAATATATACATGTTATCAGGCAGAAAAGATGCCTGCGTACTATGGGATATTAGAGTTGAGGATGGATATAAGCATAAGGGAATAGGGCAAAAGCTCTTTGATCTATGTAAAAGCGGTGCAACTGAAGATGGTTATAGTCAAATGCTTATAGAGACTCAAAACATTAATGTTACTGCATGTAAATTTTATAAAAAACAAGGAGCTGTATTATCTAAGGTAGATATGTATGCATATTATTCACAGCCTGACTCAAGAGATGAAATTCAATTTATTATGTATTTGGATTTATAAACTATTTCAAATTTGTCGTTTTCTTTATAAGCAAATATGCATATGAGATTAATTATGTGTGATTTTACAATAAATGTGATATTGAGGTATAAGGGATGATTGTCTCGTTTGATTTGGATGATACACTTTATGTTTCCCCAAACAAATTTAAAACTGAAAAAGAATTAGGCTTTCCTTGGAATAAAATATATAAAGAAAGACTCCGTCTTGGAACAAAGGAATTGTTCGAAAAACTACAAGCAGATGGATTTGAAACATGGATTTATACAACTTCTTTTAGATCCGAGAGATATATACAAAGGCTTTTTAAACACTATGGCATTAAAGTCGGGCAGGTGATAAATGGAAGCAGACATGCTAAAGAGGTTCAAGGCAATAAGACTGAACCGATGCCGTCCAAATATCCAGGGAAATACAGGATAGGTCTTCATATTGACGATGATATTAGTGTTTTGCAAAATGGTAAGACATATGGTTTTAAGGTATATATAATTGGACCGCCTGATGACGAATGGGTCGAAAAAGTATACCTTGAAGCTAAGAAAATTAGAAAACGACAGGGTAACTAACAAAGGAGATGGTGTAACTACAACAATGCCTATTATATTGTAAAGGCAAATGGAACAAGTGTAGTTAATGACACAACAACCGTTAAACCGTTAACTTGGATGTGTCTAAGTGGATGGATAAAAACACTGCAACAGGACTATTCAGAAATACAGTGTTTTTTATCATTGAGTCTGCTAGTGGTAAAAACTACTTAAAATCAAAAGACGTAAAGTATGTATGCTATAATAAAAACGTGATTGATGTATATTACATAAAAGGAAATGGAGATTAAATGAGTATTATTGTTGGTTCATTTAATATGCATAAATTCAGTACTAATACCTATAAAGATCTTGAATGTATTGGGAATATGATTAAGAAAAATGATATTGATATTCTTGCTATACAGGAGATCTTTAGTCAAGCGGCTTTGAATACTTTGTTAAGAGTATTGGGAGCTAATTGGGATGGACGATGGGAATCACCGCAATCAAGGTCAGTTTCTGTAGCAGAGGGATATGCTTTTTTATGGAACAAAAACAGAATAAGTTTGTCTCATAGACAATCAGGAGAGTGTTTTGAGCCAGTGATTCATAAGCAATATCCGCATAAAGACTTTGGATCACTAATTAGAGATCCGTTCTATGGCAGATTTGAACTGAAGAGTAATAAAATGACGGAAATACGCTTAATTAATACTCACATTATGTATTCTTTAAATCGTAGTATAAACGAATCAGATGATCATGATTCTAGTGATAGGTTACCAGGTGAGGTGATGATGCGTAAAAAAGAATTTGAAATCCTTGCAACAAAAATACTACCGAAAATCGATGATAAGGATTATGACATATTCTGGAAGGAAGTCGATGGTATTTGCAGACGTCCTATAACGATATTGCTTGGCGATTATAATTTGAATTTAAAGGAATCTGGAGCGAAAGATACATTTATTGATCATCCAATTATAGTGATAAAAGACGGAAACTCTGAAAAGAGAATTGTGACAATCCAAAAAGAATTAACAACACTAAAAGCAAATCTTTCCAAAGCAGATACGGAAGGAGGATATAGTAATAATTTTGATCATTTCACATTTGATAATAATAGGCCGGTAGATGTGACATGTTGGGTGGTTGATGCGCCTAATGATCCGTCATTATTTGCTGGAGATTATGAAGAGTATAAGAAGAATGTTTCGGATCATCTTATGATTGTAATGAAGTTAGATTTAATCTGATTTGTTTTGTGGAAGGGGCGATTGTTGAGTTATTTGTGTTATAAGAATTGGTATTAGGGACGATAGAATGAAAAGAGAAATCGAAGAATATTATTGCAAATTAGATCCTAAATTGGATGAATATAAGCATTATTTTTCAGATGGAATTGTGGAAGATATTCCTTCAAAGATATTCCTGGAAAAAAGATTTGTTAGCTTGAGAGAATTTGCTACTTTCAGAATGGGATTTTCAGTTGTTACAAAGAAAAATTGCATATATTTAGCCCGTATTATAGGAGGGGAAAAGGTTCTTGAGGTAATGTGTGGTCTAGGCGCATATAGTGCAACTTTGCGTGATTGTGGAGTTGATGTGATAGCAACTGACGATATGTCATGGATTGAGGGAGACGAAAAAAAATATAGAGACTGGAAAGTTAATTCATGGGTTTCTGATATTATAAAAATTGACGCTGTTGATGCTGTCAGAAAATATGGGGGCGAGGTTGGGTTTGTATTAATGAGCTGGCCACCTCAACATGATGAGATAGCGCATAATGTGTTGTTAACCATGCGTGGTATTAATCCAAATTGTAAAATGATATATATAGGTGAATGGAAAGGTGGGTGCACTGCTGAAGAAAAGTTTTTTGAAGACGCTGTTGATATATCAAATGAAATAGAAGGTATAAAAGAATTAAGGAATAGCTATCATGTATGGGAAAATGATGGGTATTTCGATAAACAATTTATTTTGATTTAGGAGAAGAAATAAAATGGGGTATAAATTATCTAAATATAATAGATTTGTTGAGATGGATAATGGGATGATATTTGCTCACAATTTGCTTTCGTTATCACAGGCTATATTAAGTACCGAAGAACACAAGGCTCTTTTAGAAATTCAGATAGGCGAAAGCTTGGAAGAGTACATACAATTGGGGTTTGTGATAGATGATAAGGTAGATGAAGAAGCATATCTAGAACTAGAAAGAAAACTTGCTATGTATAGTTCATTGAAAGAGGATTTTGGTGTTGTCATAGCTCCTACAATGGATTGTAATGCCAGATGTTTTTATTGCTATGAATTAGATACTCGTTCAAAATTCTACATGGAAGAGAAAACTGAAAAACGGTTAATTGAATACATTATTAGTTCTTTAGGTGGTAAAAAAAGGTTGTGGGTTTCATGGTTTGGCGGAGAACCATTTCTTTGTGCTGAATTAATAGAAAGAGTATCAAAGGAACTAATCTCATATTGCGATGATAATGATATTGAGTATGATTCTGAGATTACCACAAATGGATATCTAGTTGGAGAGTATCTTGATATTGTGAAGAATAGTAAAATAAAGGAAGTACAAATTACGATAGATGGTTATTGTGACGAATATGAAAAACGTAAAAAATACCATGATGATGTTGTAGCTCCATGGGAAACGGTTGTTAACAATGTATTTATGCTCAGTGAGTTTACTCATGTTACGTTAAGGCTGAATTTTGATAAAAATAACATTGATAGTTTAAAAAAGGCAGTAAAGTATATATGTTTAGATGAAAGATGGAATAATAATATTTCTCTCTATTATTATCCGTTAGAACCCGTCAATTGTCAAAAAAACCAGTTTTATAATGAAAGTGAATATGAAGATGCATATAGCGATTTATACAATCATTTATATGAACTAGGATACTATAATGATAGACCTAAAGGACTTGACTTTAGCACGATGTCTATGCCGTGTTATTGTGCATCCTTAAGTATAAATTCTATTGATTATAAAGGGGATATATTTCAATGTCAGCACTTACTATGTCGAGATAAGTATAAGATAGGCGATATTTGGAAAGGCATCATTATAAATAAAGAATATATTTCATGGTTTGATGGTGCAACGCCTGAACAATGCAAGGAATGCAGGGTGATGCCGCTATGTCAATGTGGTTGTATAACTAAAAGAAATTTAGGAGAAAACCATTATCTATGTCACATTATGAAATATCGAGTAGCATGCCAAGAAAAATTGAAAGCAAAAGAGGTTTTAAAAAGTCTTAAATTGGAGTAGAATGTATATATATCGAGAGGAGGTGCTGAAAATGATTGTAATTAAAAATACAACTACTGTTGCAACAGTGAAAAGTGTTGTGAAAAATGCAAGTGTAAACACGTCTTGTCATAATGATTGTCATCAGCATTGTCACGAACACTGAATAAGTATTGATGTCGGTTTACGATGGTCTATAATGAAGCGTGTGTATCCATCAACACACGCTTCATTATTTACACATAGGGTATAATATGAACTGGATAATTCAAGATTCAAACAATCAACATAAAAATTGGGTGAGTATTTTTAACGCAGCACGTAAAGCTGGAGATAATGCGTGTTTTGTTAATATAGATGATAAATATACATTAGAAAAAATAGATGAGTATTCGCTTGTTATTGGTGGGGATGATTTTATTGATATGTGCTTAAATAACAGATTCTTGTCTGTTGGTGTTTTTAGAGACGAGGAGTTTTTTAATACTGATAGTTATTTGAAAAATTTTACAAAGAATTATTTGAATTATGATAGTAGAGTAGTGTGCTTCGGATCAGTTAAAAGAATGGAAGATAATCTCAAATACTTTATTAGACCATATGGCGATTCTAAAGAATTTGATGGAGGTGTCTATTCTATAATTGATTTTGTGAACGTGTATTCTTATCTTAAAGATGATTATAAAATATCAATGGCTTCACCCAAAGTAATTGATGCTGAGTGGAGGTTTGTTGTGGTAAATAAAAGAATAATATCTGCCAGTACTTATGTAGGGGATAAACAAATAAATGACTCCATAACTACTTTTGTTTATTCTTGTTTAAATGGTGTTGTTACACCAGAGGCATTTGTTATTGATGTTGCTTTGACAGATGGTAAGCTGAAAATTATAGAGTGTAACACGATAAATTCCTCAAATTTCTATGATTGTAATATAGAATTAATCGTATTGGCTATGGATAAATTAATGAAAAAAAGACTAATCAATTAGTATTACAGAATTAGTAGTGCAGTGATCAGTATGGATGATGTGGAAAGAGCGCTGACAGAGGCTGTTTAAATTCAGTATAAGTGGGGTGTCGAAAATGTTATTCTGGGCAAAACAGCTGTCAGTAAGTAGACTAATAAGAATATCCTCGTGTTTATTATCTTAATGGTGGAGTCATACTGGAGTTGGCGAGATATCAGGAAGGGAAGAAGCTTCCATAAGCAACTGAATCCGAATATGAAAACATGTTTTCTGCGGCAATGGTTTGCGAAAGATCTAGTAAAGACCAGGTTGAGTTAAGAAGATGGTATGATATGTAAAATACCGTTCTACACATTGCTGGTAACTGTTGTCAAAGAAAAGATTTACAATTCAGCATCATATTATGGGTTGCCATATTTGATTTCTGAAGGAAGATTCACCATTATTATTAAAACATGAAAGTATAGTTTTACCGGATGTGTAAATCAAAAAATACGAGAATTTATGAGTTATTGTAAATCTGTTTTTCTCGTCTATAGATTTGGTTTGTGATAAAAATGGTAGTTATTACTTTATAGAAAATAACTACATGCATTCGTCAACCGAAAAATCGGTCAAACGCTCATTGAAAACTAGGTCACTTTAAACCAAGTTTAGCACCTGCAGCATTTTCGCCACAGGTGCCGATGCTACTTAGTTGCGATTTCAAAGTCTGTTCCGTTATTTTTTAGTGTTTCTCGGAGCCTATATGAATCGCCTTCCATATCAATCAAATAGGCTTTATAAGTTAGCCTATCAACGATTGCACTTGTAATTGCTGCATCACCAAAGATTTCGTCCCATCGCTCAAATGTAAGGTTAGAAGTGATGATGGTTGATTTTTGTGATGCTCTTAAAGATAAAACCGAAAATAATAAATCAGCAGCCTCGCGGTCAAAAGAAATATATCCGAGCTCATCTGCAATAATTAGATCATATTTCTCAAAGCGTTTTTGAAAAGTTCGCAGTTTTTGATTGCTATTACTTTCTTTTAACTCTGTAACAAGATAAGGAATTGTTGTAAACAAGACTCTATAGCCTTGTTCGCACGCTTTGATTCCAAGTCCTATGGCTGTATGGGTTTTCCCCGTGCCGGGGTTTCCGGTCATAATGATGTTTTTACCTTCCCTGATAAAATCTAGGGAACATAACTCCGGAAGACGCTTGCACATTCCTTCCGGTAGAAGATCCATTTCAAGATCTTCTATATATTTTCTGTATGGAAATTTTGCAGCTTTAATTTTACGCTCTTTAGCGCGTTCTTCCTCTGCATCAACTTCCATACGGAGTAACTGGTGAAGAAATCCTTCATAATCAGTTGCGGTCTTTATAGCTTCTTCAAAATGCTCACTGATTGCATTAAGCCGTAACAGACTGCAATACTCCTGGATTTCGTGTTGTACTTTAGCCTTCATTTATACCACCTTCCTTTCATTCTGAATTTCACGAAGGCGGTCATACTGTGATAGTGTACGCTTAGATTTTTCACTCAAGCGGTCAGTTTTTATATTGGATTGCTTTAAACTTTCTTCTTTCTTGGCACATATGAGAGTGACTTTATCAGCACTCATATCAAAAGGAGAAATGCTTTCAAGTTTATGTAAAGCTTCAGCTACTACGAGTGCTCCATACTCGTAGATGACATCTAAAACCTCTAGAAAAGTTTTAGTATCCTTGCTATAATACTTTTCGTAGATATTTTTAACTAAGGTGTCCGACTGAAGCAATGCAGTGCTTTGGGGTAGGGCACCTGGTTTTCGTTTTAGGGTTCTTAAATAGTGATAGATATCAATGCGCCATTGAAGAACTCCAAAATCTCTATCATGTTGTGCAATGATTGAGCCATCATAATAGATAACTACTTTGTCGGTATACAACCTGACGTCAACGTTTTTACCCACAAAAGTATCTGGTACAGAATAATGATTTCTTGCAACCGTAATAGTGGAGTACTTATCTACTTTGGCTGAACTTTTTATGCAGCTTTCAAACCGTGGCATTGCCGGTAGAAAATACTGTTTCTCAAGTTCATAAGATTCCATAGGTATTGTTCCATTATAAATGGGTTTTGAATTAAGTTTCATACATTCACGATAAAGATATTTATTCGCTTCGGCGAGAGTATCAAATGTATCGCAATCAGGACCTGAGAACACCTTGCGTCTAACATATTCAACACTTCGCTCGACATGACCTTTTTCATTTCCACTGCGAATGTTACAGAAACGATATTTAAACCCATAATAAATGGATAGTTCTGTGAGTGCACTTGTTGGCTCCTTTTCGGTAAGACCAACAAAACGACGAACTGCAACTCGCATGTTGTCGTAGACCATTGTTTGATAAGCGCCGTGACCATAAGCAAAGAAATCAGCGTGTGATTCTTGAAATGCTGCTGTATCTTGTGTGAGGTAGAGCTTAGCGAATCGGAAGTTTCCATATGCCGATGCAAATACTGCCATTTGATACTTCTGATAACCAGAATCACCGATGTTCAGCTTTACAGTGCCCCAATCAAACTCACAGACATCCCCGGGCGTATATTCCTGTCGAATAAATGCTTCTTGATGCTTTGTTTCAAGGTACTGTGTTACCCTTTTCACTGTTGAGTAACTTACATCGAATCCACGCTTCTTTAAGTAAGTATGGATATCGATTTTCTTCATGGTTTGCTTTTGCATGCCCATGAGCCGCTTGTCACGGTTTAATTGGAGACATTGCTCAATTGCCTCCACTAACTCCGGAATTGCTTTGGATGGAACACGATTGCTTGAATCATAAGTTGGCTTTTCGATAAAAGCCTGTATGATTTCTGAAGTATCCATATCCGGGTTTGCGAGCAATAATTGCGCTCGCTTTTCATCATACTCGTTAACATACTTGTTAACTGTGTCCTTGCTCATATGCAATAAGTTGGCAATAGCTCGATTACTCATTCCATCGATATGTGCAAGGATGATACGTTGCTTGATGACCAAATCAATCACTCCTTTCAACCTCCCTTATCTGTTAATAGATAAAGGATATCATAGTGGTCTTGGAGTGACCTAATTTTCAATGAGCCAAGTGACCTAAATTTAATTTAGCACATACACTACAACGGTCAGTGGTTATGGTTAGAAAATATAACTGGAATAAAGATGAGCGATGCTTTGTAAATATTATCAACGAAGAATTAAATAGTTCAGTTGTAGATAATCATTGATTTATCATATTATCTCGTTTTTGGAGAGTGAAATAATAGAACCCCCGATTTGTGGATTATACACAAATTGGGGGTTCTATGCGGATATTGAATTGTTTACCTATATGAATCATACTCGCATATCATATCAGAAAGATCTGTACTGCTTTTTTATATTCATCATTAATATAAATACAGTAGTATTTTCCTTCTTGCCTTAATTCAACTAGACCCCAATTATTGGTAGTTTTGCTTTTTAGAACTGTGCTACTCATTTTCCATCCTCCTTCACAGGTTTATTAACTTGGTTCTATCTACTACGTTGGTATATAGGACACTGCTCATAAGCGCAACGATCGGCACAATTACAATACTAGAATGAAATTCCTGTTTCTTTGGTTACTCTTTTAACATAATCTTCATCAGGTTCAAAAAAACCTTGAGTGATGCCGCAACGAGAACCATATTCTCTTGCAACTCTTATATTATAGGTGGTTTCTGATTCAAATAAACCTCTGTTAATACCCAAACTACTTCCGATAGCTTCATTAACTCTTTGTTTATATGATACATCAGATTCCAAAATACCTTGAGTTGTTCCGAGATCTTCTCCCATAGCTTTGGTTACTCGAGCTTCGTAATTAGCATCAGATTCCAATATGCCCTGGTTTACTCCAAGAGCTTCTCCTTGCTCCCTAAGCATTCTCATACGATAAGCTTCATCTGATTCAAATAATCCCTGTCCCATAATTGACACCTTTCCTTTCCATGTGAGATCAACTCACATATTAATTAACTTTCATCAACAGTGAAAAATTCAATCAATAATTATCATAAATCTAACTGTTCCTCCTTTCGAATCATTTATAACATCCATGTTTGAATAATCGTATTATTGATTCCAGATTGAATTACGTATGGAACTGAGATTATTAAAAATCCAATGCGAATGATAACATATGTTTATGAATAGATATTATATTCGCCAATATGATTAAACTGTAAGAATAAAAAAACTATTCATAGAAATGAATAATCCGGCGTACGTGTCCCTGCTGTCCGGAAACAGGAAACCGTAGTTCCGTTTTTTAGGAAACCGACCTTCCGGTGGTGGAAACCTTTATCATAAATCCTTAGAATGTAAGCATGCACCATTAGGTGTAAATACATTCAAAGGAGGTCATGTCTATGACCAAGTACCGTGAGATTCTCAGACTAAAAAGTCTGAATCTCAGTCAACAAAACATTGCCAACAGCTGCAATGTTTCCCAAAAGACGGTCAATCGTATTTTAAAGCGTGCCGAAGAATTAGGAATTTTCTGGCCGCTCGATGAAAACGACACCGATGCTGTACTAGCAGAGAAGTTTTTTCCTTCTGCCAATCAGGTTCAATCCAATAAAAGGATGCCTGACTATGAATACATCCGCAAGGAGCTACTCCGCAATGGAGTCAGTAAAAAACTCCTGTGGACTGAGTACATGGAGGACTGCAGAGCCAATGGTGACGAACCTCTCATGTATTCCCAGTTCTGCTATCATATCCAACAGGATGAGCAGAAGCACCGTGCGACCATGCACATTAACCGCAAACCCGGCGAACAGGTTGAAGTGGATTGGGCAGGGGACCCTGCAACAATCATTGATCCTGATACCGGAGAAATCATCAAAGCATACATTTTTGTAGGTGTTATGACTTACAGCCAGTATGCTTACGTTGAAGCATTTCTGGATACGAAGCAGAAATCATGGATTCTTGCACACGTCCATATGTATGAGTTCTTTGGCGGTGTAGCCAAGATTCTTGTACCGGATAACTGCAAAACAGCAGTTGTTCACAATGGTGGCTGGAAAGACCAGCAAATCAATGAAACATATCAGGAAATGGCTGAGCATTACGGAACTGCTATCATTCCGGCTCGTGTCAGAACTCCCAAGGATAAGCCGAACGCTGAAGGAACGGTAGGAAATATATCTACCTGGATCACAGCAGCACTTCGGAATGAACAGTTCTTCTCCCTTGCAGAATTAAACCGTGCAATCAGAGATAAGCTGGAACTGTTCAACCAAAGGCTCTTTCAGAAGAAAGAAGGTAGTCGGCTAAGCTTATTTCTTGGGGAAGAAAAACCATTGCTGGCACCATTACCTGCTACCCGTTTTGAACTTAGTGACTGGAAAACAGCCACCGTTCAG
>JAILNV010000262.1 GCA_024691125.1 Lachnospiraceae bacterium
GTTTCAAAAACAAACCGCATGGAAGTTCCGGGGATCATTGATGAAGTGGTAAAGGCAGGTGCTAACGTATTCGCTTTTTCACGGTATGTACCGAGCGGCGGAGACTTGGATGCATCCATGACTGCGCAGGAATACAGAGAACTGCTTGCCGTATGTGATAAGAAATTTAAGGAATATGAAGCAGAAGGCTGTGAGACATACTTTAACAAAAAGGACCACCTTTGGAAGCTTTATGAATATGAGATTGGTGAATTTAAGATCCCCGAGAGTGCAAAAGAGGGAATGATATATGGCGGATGTAACTGCGGAAACTGCCATATCACAATCCTTCCTAATGGCGATATCTATGCATGCCGAAGAGTAGCAGAGAGTAAAGTGGGAAACGTATTTGAAGACAGGCTTGCGGATGTTTGGGTATGCCAGATGGATAGTTACAGAGAGTATGAGAAGTTCAGCAAATGTTCCAAGTGTGAATTAAAGCCCTGGTGCAGGGGATGTCCGGCAGTTTCAAAAGGAACGAACGGAGATTTTTACGCTGCAGATCCGCAGTGCTGGAAAATAAAGAACGAGATCACAGGGGAGGTGTTATCATGTTGATGGATATCATTAAGAGCAGACATTCGATCAGGAAGTATACGGATGAACAGGTCAGCCGCGAGGATCTTGAGAAAATCCTGGAAGCAGGTAATTACGCGCCTAACGCAGGCGGAGGACAGCGTAGCATGATGGTTGCACTGCATAATAAGGACCTGACAAGAAAGCTTGGGATCATGAACCTCGCGAGATTTAATAGGGGGAACCTTGTTGGTTCTTATGTATCGAAGGAGCAGCCCAGTGTCATCGATGATCCGACAATGAAGGACGGCTTCTACGGAGCACCGACTGTTATAGCAATCTTTTCACAGGGAAATTTCCTGTTTAAGACTGCGGACGCTTTCTGTATGGCAGAAAACATTGTACTGCAGGCTACTGAACTTGGCATCGCATCTTGTATCATCTCTAGGGGCGAAGAGACTTTTGACAGTGAAGAGGGCCGGACACTTATGAAAGAATGGGGCGTTCCCGATAATTATATATGTCAGGCTTTTGTGATCCTTGGATATATCGATGGAGAACAACCGGTAAGCAAGCCGAGAAAACCCGGCAGAGTACAGATCATAGAGTAAGAAGGTGTTGGTATGGAACAGGCAGAGAAGAGAAAATATCTGATAAAAACACTCCTGGCTGAGCAGCCAGGATATAAAGACATGGAAATTCCTGAAGAAACCGGGGAACAGAAACGACTTCTCCGCAGCCTGTTTAATGTACGCATGCCTGGGAAGATTAATGGAGATTTCCTGACAGTGCAGGATGAATACCTGCAGGAGGTAACAAAAGAAAAGGGCATTACGGATCTGAAAGATTTGACTCCCGCTGAAGAGGGGATCTATCTCTGGCAGGGAGACATCACGACACTTCGCTGTGATGCGATCGTAAATGCTGCTAACAGCGGGATGACTGGTTGCTACCGGCCTTGTCATAACTGTATAGATAACTGTATTCATACCTATGCAGGGATTCAGCTGCGAAATGCCTGCGCTGATATCATGGAGATGCAGGGATATGAGGAACCGACCGGACAGGCGAAGATCACGCCAGCCTTCAATCTTCCGTGCAAATATGTTCTTCATACAGTCGGACCGATCGTACAGGGGCAGCTCACAAAAGAGCATGAAGAACTACTGGCATCGTGCTACAGGTCATGTCTGGAGCTGGCAGATAAGAACGGCGTGAAGAGCATTGCATTCTGTTGTATATCAACCGGTGTATTTATGTTCCCAAATGAAAGAGCTGCCCGGATCGCAGTTCATACTGTAAAGGAACACAGGAAGGAACATGGTAGCGGGATTGAGGTGATATTTAATGTTTGGAAGAATGAAGATTATAAAATCTACCGGGAATTACTCGGATGAAATAGATAGATTAAAGAAAGTCATAGAAGAAGCAGATGCTGTTGTGATAGGAGCAGGAGCGGGACTTTCGACCTCTGCCGGCTTTGTTTATAATGGCGAGCGTTTTGAGAGACACTTCTCGGAGTTCGGTAAGAAATACGGTTTTCATGATATGTATTCCGGAGGCTTTTATCCTTACGATACTCCGGAAGAGATGTGGGCTTACTGGTCGAAGTTCATCTTCGTCAACAGATATATGGATGCACCTAAGCCGGTATATGAGCATCTGCTTTCTTTGGTAAAGGATAAGGATTATTTCGTCATCACAACAAATGTCGATCATTGTTTCCAAAAGGCAGGTTTTGATAAGAAGAGACTTTTTTATACCCAGGGTGATTATGGTTTGTTCCAGTGCAGTGATCCCTGTTCCAATGAAACTTATGAGAATGAAAAGATGGTCAGAAACATGGTGGAGCAGCAAAAGGATATGAAGATCCCGAAGGATCTGATCCCTAAGTGTCCGAAGTGTGGGAAGCCTCTTACGATGAATCTAAGATCTGACGATAAGTTTGTAGAAGATGAAGGCTGGCATAAAGCGGCAGCAAGGTATCACGATTTTCTGCAAAGTCATAACGGCAAGATTCTGTATTTAGAGCTTGGTGTAGGTTATAATACCCCGGGTATCATCAAGTATCCTTTCTGGCAGATGACGGCAAAGAATCCGCAAGCAATGTATGCCTGTGTAAATTATGGTGAAGCAGTTTGTACGGAGGACATCAGGGAGCAGGCCATCTGCATCGATGGTGATATCGGCACTGTAATAGATGAATTAAGGAAGAAATCTGAGGCTATCAACAAAAAGATGTGTATGTGGCAGGGAGTGAAGATTTGAACTTCCTCTATGACCGCTACATCTCCACCAAGTCAGAACTGAGATGAAGGACAGGTTCTGCAGACCTGCGATAGCATCCAAGGTTGATGATATGGTACAGTATGATGTGGTTTTTATCGGTTTCCCGGTTTGGTGGTATCGTGAACCATCGATCATAGATACATTTGCTGAAAGTTATGATTTTGCAGGTAAGACCATCATTCCTTTTGCGACGTCAGGCTCGAGTGGGATAGGTGATTCCGGCAGTAACATTGGTGAACCGGCTAAGGGAGCCGGGGTGGAAACGGGACAGCGTTTTAAGGCAAAAGCTTCCGCAGAAGAACTTAAAACCTGGGCGGAACAGTATATGTAAGAAGATAAGATGAAAAAGGATAGGATAGTCGGTAGCCGTAAAAATGTGGGTTACATTAAAGGCAGTATATCAAGGATGAGACAGTTTTCGATGAGATAATGGTCGGGGATAAGCTTATCCTGCAGCGGGAGCCGGAGAACAGATTCGATGAGAATGCGATCCTTGTGCTTGATGATAAGAAGAGGAAACTCGGGTATATCCCGGAGAAGGATAATATCGTGTTTGCCAGGCTTATGGATGCCGGCAAGTACCTTATAGTCAAGATTGACAGGATGGAGGAGAAGGGCTCCTTCAGGCAGATCAATATCAGCATATACCTGGTGGATTTTTGAAGTGTGCAGTGTGTCATAAATATCACTCGAAGTGATAGAAGTGTGGTATAATAAATGAATATTATATAAATATTTCATTAGCCATAGTTAATTACTTATGGGAAGTGTTTTATGATTCAGCGAAAGAAGTTGTTTTGGATCTTATTGATTTAGTTGGTTTTAGTTATTCAGATATGTAATTGAAAAAGTCCGGGAGAAGATTGAAGTCGAGGTTATAAATGTAGTCATTGCAAACAGACTGAACAAATAAAGAGAATAGTGACCATAATAAAAACGGAGGATTGCAGGGATGGAATTTACTACAGATATTTTAAGCATATTTGACAAAAAGTGGGCGCTGCTCACAGCGGGAGATAAGGATAAGTTCAATACTATGACGGTCAGCTGGGGAGGCCTCGGAACGATATGGGGTAAACCTGTTGCTACAGTGTATGTAAGGAAATCAAGATACACACATGAATTAATGGAAGATAACGATTACTTTACCGTGAGCTTTTACCCTGAAGAGTATAGAAAGGTGTTGAGTGTTCTTGGATCAAAATCCGGAAGGGACATGGATAAGATGCATGATTCCGGTCTGATTGCAAAGGAAGCAGGCCAGTCAATGACTTTCGCGGAAGCAGAAGTAACCCTTGTGTGCAGAAAACTTTTCAGGCAGGAACTTAAGACAGAGAATATGCTTCCTGAGATAGCAAAGACATTTTATACAGGGGATGCCGAGCATGACATGTATATCGGTGAAATAGTGGAGGTTGAGAAGAAGTGATAAATAACAAAAAGATAGGAAAATTGGCTGTTACAGGGATAATAACCATGCTCACGGCGATATGGGGGATAGTGTCTCTTGAAATGGCTAAAGATATGAAGAAGGAAATCGAAGGGAGTAAAGATTGGGAAGGAACAAAGCAGGTACCATCCGACACAGACGAAGCGTTTCGGGAAGATACAGTGATGTAAAGATAATGGGCATTGTTTATAAACAAAAGGGGAATATAGCGATATCTATTGGGCTGATGGTCGGTTATGTGATAATTGAGAAGAAGAACAGAAAATAAAGATTTCAGATAAGGGATGGGAAGAATGAGCAGACTTAAAGAACTTAGGAAATATATTAATAAGGAACTGAATAAGATGGAGGATGAGGACAAACGTATCAGTGCAGTGGCGCATCTGTACGGTGTTTCACTTGTGGCTACGATGATTGCTAAGAAGCGGGGCCTTGATCCTGAACTTGCATCCATGGCGGGCATGCTTCATGACCTTCAGGCATATAAAACGGGATCGTATGACGACCATGCACATAAGGGGGCCGAGCTTGCAAGAAAGATACTTGGCAAACTTGAACTGACTGATGAAACTGAGATGGATATCATCTGTTCCGCAATCTATCATCATGATGATAAGTATAATACAGACAGTCCTATGGATGAGGTATTAAAGGATGCAGATGTGATCCATCATTGCATGAATGACTTGTCTAAAGCGATCAAGGAAAAGGAGCAGGCCCGTTACGATAAGTTGTGTGAAGAATTTGGTATGTGATCAAGTTCAATCACAATCCAAATATGAAACTAATCCACGTTATAAATGGACTAAATATGGCGTAAAATATCATAGTAGTCCAATTATAAGATAATAATTGCGTATAATTGGACTACTGTGTATAGTGGGACATGATTAAATCATACATATGCCGATGGTAATAATTGATGAAAGTAATCGGAAGAAAAGCTGAAATAAAGGAACTGGGATATTATGCCGAAAAAAAGTCGGAGCTGGTACGTGTATATGGAAGGCGTAAAGTAGGTAAGACGTTTCTTGTTGAACAGACATTTGGTGAATACTTTGCTTTCAGAGCAACCGGAATGGAAAAAGGAAAGACAAGAGACCTGTCAGTGGATGAGTTTACCTTCGGACTTGAATCTGTTATTTTGCCGGTATATAAGGCTGCTCAGAATTGTGGTTTTGCCAAATGGGAATATAAAGGTGTATCGGTATGAATATTACAGAACAATATTATCATGATAATTCGCAAGAGTTTTTTGAAGCTACTATAAATGCGGATACAACGACGCTATATGACCACTTCTTAAAGTATGTGCCGGAGAAGGGATATATACTTGATCTCGGATGCGGATCCGGAAGGGATACCAGAGCGTTTTTAAATCGGGGATATAAGGCTGATGCGATAGACGGTTCGAAGGAACTGTGCGCACTGGCAAGTGAATTTACCGGGATCAAGGTAAAATGCATGGATTTTTCTGAAATAGATGAAGGTGAAAAGTATGATGCTATATGGGCCTGCGCTTCATTACTTCATGTGGAGAAGGACCGGCTGCCGGGGCTTATTGAAAGACTTAGCGGTGCGGTTAAAGTAAATGGAGCCTTTTATATGTCTTTCAAGTACGGTGATTTTGAAGGAGAGAGGGACGGCAGGTTCTTTATGGATATGACAGCGGAGAAGTTCCATGAGATACTTAAAAGTGTGACCGGATGGACACTTATAGAAGAGTGGGATTCGGAAGATGTGAGACGCGGGAAGAATGTCAAATGGTATAATGCTATTCTTCAAAAGGTAGTAATTGCTTGACGAAGTACAGATACCCCAAATTCGGATGTAATGGAATCGGGTTCCCGGCAGGAACCCGGAAACCATTTAAATCAGGGAAGGTATTGTCATTGAAATGACCATGACAAGAAAGGATGCGGCACATATGACGGCCAATATGAAGGTTACGCAGGGTGATATTGGCATTTAAGAATTTTAGAATGAAAGATAAGGGATAATAGCTGAGAATAGTTAATCGAATATGAAGATGATCAAAGGATAGTCGGTCGCCGTAAAAAAGGTGGGTTACCGTCTATTTTTATTGAGGCGTTTTTATAGGACACTCAAATTGATATCCTTTCATCATAAGGTCATCATAAGGAGGGGGCAATACATAGGGGGAGAAACCATTATGCGAAGCATAATTCAGGATGGTTTATGGATGCCGGTAAGTACCTTATAGCCAAGATCGACAGGATGGAGGAGAAGGGCTCCTTCAGGCAGATCAATATCAGCATATATCTGGTAGATTTTTGAAATGTGCAGCGTGTCATAAATATCACTCGAAGTGATAGAAGTGTAGTATAATAAATATTATATAAATATTTCATTAACATTCCATACAGGAGGGTCTGTTATGCCAAAAGGTAGCAATCAGAAGCTGAAGCTGTATTATCTTAGCCGGATTATGTTGGAAAAAACAGATGATGATCATATGATCACGATGCCTGAGATTAAGAGTGCGCTTGAGGTTTACGGAGTTACAGCTGACAGGAAGAGCCTGTATGATGATCTTGAGTCTCTCAGGGTCCTTGGTATAGATGTGATAGGCGAGAAGATAGGCCGCAATTACTATTATCATGTCGGTAGTAAGCAGTTTGAGATAGCGGAGCTTAAGCTACTTGTGGATGCGATCCAGTCCTCAAAATTCATTACTGAGAAAAAATCAAATGAACTGATCAAAAAACTTACCGATATGGCAAGTAATTATGAGGCGGAACAGTTAAATCGACAGGTATTTGTACAGGGCAGAGTCAAAACGATGAATGAGAGCATCTATTATTTCGTCGATGATGTTCATCGTGCCATAGCGGAAAACAAGCAGATCCGGTTCGAATATATGAAATGGAATGAGGAAAAGAAGATGGTCCGCCGCAGGGAAGAGGCATATGTTGTGAGTCCCTGGGCTCTCACATGGGATAATGAGAATTACTACCTTATAGCATATGATGAAGAAGCGGACAGTATCAAACATTTTCGCGTGGATAAAGTTAAGAGTATCCAGGTGCTTAATGAAAGGCGCGTCGGTAAGGAAAAATTCGAGAAATTCAACCTGGCCAAGTATTCTAAAATGAGCTTTGGTATGTTTCATGGTGAGCCTACCAAGGTTAAGATTGAATTTGAAAATGAGATGATCGGTGTTTTTATAGACAGGTTTGGAAGGGATATTTTGATCCGGCCGGCAAAGAAAAAGAACTGGTCGGAAATCAGTGTGGATGTTGCACTGAGCGACCAGTTTTTGGGTTGGATATTTGCACTGGGTTCAGGTGTTAAGATAACCGGTCCGAAGGAAGTTGTGGACAGGTATAAGAAGGAACTGGATGAGATGGTGAAGATGTATAAGTAACGGTTTATCTTTAGAACGTTATGGGAGGTGAAATTATGCTGGATGTGTTATTTGAAAATGCTGAAATAGGTAACGAGAAGTATAGGGATTTTCAAAGTAGACTTGTTCCTAACATATCTAAAGAAACGATATTGGGTGTTAAAACACCTGATATGCGAAAGATTGCAAAGGAAATAAACGGGACAAAAGAGGCCGAAGAATTCCTTGCGGATTTACCGCACAAATACTACGAAGAAAATCTTGTACATTTTTTCCTGATCGCGATGATCCGTGATTTTGATGAATGCGTCAAGGCAGTAGAAATCTTCCTGCCTTATGTGGATTGCTGGCCGGTATGCGATCAATCCAGTCCGAAGGTGTTTTCGAAAAATCATGAAAAACTCCTCCCACTGATCCAAAGATGGATCCATTCACAGCATGTATACACCGTCAGATTCGGTATTCGAATGTTGATGAATGAATTTCTTGGAGAGGATTTCAGGCCGGAATATTTGGAGTGGGTCGCAAATGTTAACGGAAATGATTATTATATCAAGATGATGATTGCATGGTATTTTGCGACTGCACTGGCAAAGAAATACGATGAGAGTGTAATTTACATTGAGGATCGCAGACTTGATCCCTGGACGCATAAAAAGGCAATTCAAAAAGCAATCGAGAGCTACCGCGTATCCGATGAGCATAAGGAATATCTGAAGGGCCTTCGGTAGGTAAATTATTTTTATTACCAAGACAAAGGTTGAAGAATAAACCTGCTAATTTTATTCTAATGGGAAATAATATTACAGCATAACTATTCTAATTGAGAACAGATGTCAGTAATGATATAATATAATATGTACTATTATATGGTCTGATTAGTGTAAATGGGCCGGTTGATGCCTTGGTAAAGTTAAATGATGCGTAACGATTTTCTTATTCGAAAAAAGATATATAAATATATGATCACCGGAGTATTGACCACGATCGCGCTTCAGCTCGGTAACGTGGTGGATGCCATGATCGTCGGGAACATTCTGGGGAGTATGGGTAACGGTGCGGTGTCGGCATCTACGCCTTACCTTTATATTTTGCAGGCTGCTGCACTGCTTCTCGGTTCGGGAGGAGCCGTAAGCTTTGCGGTACTGCTTGGCAGAAGAGAGCTTCAAAAGGCCGGTAAAGTCATGGGATTCTGTATGATCTTCAGTGTCATCTATCCTCTGATATTTACCATACTTTCACCCATATTGGTTCCGGCTTTTGTCAGTATGGTCGGTGCTACCGGAGAGCTTCAGACCATGATACACGATATTACGGAAGTCTATTCGTTGGGGATGCCCATACTGTCTTTTGTTCTCGTGATGGCATATCTTATCAATGTAGATAATCATCCTGCCATGACTGCCAGGATTCATATCGTTGCCAACGTGACGAATCTGATCCTGGATTTTATCCTGGTAAAATACACACCTCTCGGTATAAAAGGGGCGGCACTTTCTACCGTACTCGGATATCTTATTTCCGGGCTGATCTTTATACCTCAATACTACAGGAGTAAAAACCGAATGGTGAGTCCGGTGTTAGGCAGGATCTTTGATGATCTGGAGCTGATAGGCGGGGTCATCAAAAACGGGTTCCCGAATCTTGCGACTCTTATCCTAACAGTCATCAGCGTATCCATAATCAACGCAGTTGTGATCAGAGCTCTTGGAAATGCGTATTTTTCTGCCTATGCTGTTGCAAATAATACTCAGCTTATAGTGCAGATGTTTCTAAACGGAGTATCTTCGGTGATAGCCTCTGTAGCGGGTGTGCTATACGGGGAAAAGGACTACTACGGCATGCGACGAGTCCTTTCAAGAGTGTTGAAGACAGGACTTATGATCGGAGCCGTCATAATGGTGATATTCCTTCTTGTACCTCGAGGGATCTCAGCACTTTACGGCTATGACAATCCGGAGATAGAGCCTCTGCTTTTGGATGGTCTGAGGATTTTTTCATTGAGCTTTATGTTCTTTGTGTTGAATGCGATTTCACAGAATTATTACAGGACCATCGGACAGACATTTCTTTCCACATTCAGCAGTACTGTTCAGTTGGTCGTACTTAAGGTACCTATGATGCTGCTCGGTATGAAACTGCTGGGATTTCCGGGCTTATTTGCGGGCATCATTATAAGTGAGCTGCTTTCCTTCATTATGCTTCATCTCTTAAGATGGATCCTCCAGCTTGTCGGCAGGGTGCCGCAGAAGGGCTTTATGGCTATTCCGGAGCGCAATATTGACGAGATTTGCGATCTCACTGTCACAGGCAGTGATGCTCAGGCTGTCGCGGTATCTGAGCAGATAATGGATTATTGTAAGAAGCAGGGTGCGGATTCCAAAAAGGCAACGGCCATGGGGATAGCAGTGGAGGAACTTATCTCCAATATCGGAAGATACGGATATCCTGATTCAAAGGATAAATATATCGACGTATGTCTGTTCAAAACAGACGGCAGCTATTTTTTAAGACTCAGGGATGATGGTATACCCTTCAATCCGGTCTCTTATGAAGTGACGGAAAGTGAGGGGCATGATATATCGGGACTTGAGTTAATAAAGAAGCTTGCGGTAAAAATCACATATATGAGGGTCATAAGTCTTAACAACACCATTATCGAGATAACGGATGCCGATCCGATTCCGGTAAATGCCGGTATGGGGTTAACGTAATAACCATTTTGAGCACATTTTTTACATGAGGAGGGAAAAAAATGAACGAATACCTGAACCTGCTTCTTGATGCACAAGAGGAGTTCTCCACTGAGACAGCGCTTGTGGATCATAAAGGAGAGCGAGCGACAGACTATAAAACATTCGGGGATTTCATGCTACGTGCCGCGTCATATGTCCATTCCAAAAATCTTGGGGATAGATCCTATGTGCCTGTAAGAATGGAATCATCCATGGAATGCGCAGCCTGCGTATGCGGCATCTGGCTTGCAGGGCATGCGGCGGTTCCTATGGGAAAGTCCTTTCCTGAAGAAAGAGTGAAATATATATGCATGAACTGCGACGCACCGTTTGTTATGGATGAAACTGTGCTTGATGATATCCGTAATACGGAGATACTTCCCGCAGAGAGCTTCCGTGAATCCGAAGATGAGGATGTGGCGCTTCTTCTGTATACCTCGGGATCCACGGGAATGCCTAAGGGGATCCTCCATAGTTTCGGGGGACTTATCGCAAATCAGAAGATGGGAAAAAGGGAAGTGTACTCCACAGGGCAGAGATGGGCCATGGGTGCGCCTTTTTATTTCGTCGCATCCATAGCTGTCTACAAGGTGCTTACCTGCGGAGGCTGTGTACATCTTCTCGATGAGGAGACGATGCGGGATGTGAAAAAGCTGGAGGATTATTATGAAGCCAATAAGATCACGGTAGGTTTTATAAGCCCCTCTGTCTTATCGAATTTTCATAACAGAGCAGAGTCCCTGAAGATAGTGATGACAGGAAGCGAGCGTCTCACCGGGCAATGCAGCAGGGACGGCTACAAGCTTTTCAATAACTACGGAATGAGTGAGACCATGGGAACAGTATGCTCATTCTTAGTGGAAAAGCCTTATGATACGACACCCGTAGGTATTCCTCCGGAAGGATCCGTATGGGCGCTCCTTGATGATGAGATGAATCCCGTTCCTGACGGTGAAGAGGGAGAATACTGTACGAAGGGACCCTATACCGTAGGGTATTTCAAGGATCCGGAGGCTACAGAGAAGCTCTTCAGGGGAGGCTGGCTTCATACAGGTGACATCCTGAAAAAGCTTCCGGATGGAAACCTTGTGTATATCAATCGCAAGGACTGGATGGTAAAGATCAACGGACAGAGGGTGGAGCCGGGAGAAATCGAAAATGTTCTGAGGAATATAGAGGGTATTGATAAATGCGTGGTGAAGGCCGTCAAAGGAAATGGGGATCAGATCGCACTCTGCGCTTATTATACCGGTGAAAAGCTGGACGAGAGTGTGATAAGGGAGAAGCTTGCTAAGAAGGTGGCACCCTATATGGTTCCGGGCTTTTATCTGCATATGGATCAGATGCCTATCAATCAGAACGGGAAGATTGACAGAAAGAACCTGCCTGAGCCTGATCTTTACAGCAAAAAATCAGAATATGCACCACCGGAAAATGATACACAGGCGATGCTCTGCCGTGGCTTCGAAGAGACTCTGTGCGTGGATCAGGTCGGTATTGATGATGATTTCCTGGCAATGGGCGGCGACAGTATCCGTGTCATGAAGCTTGCTTCATTGTGTCCGGAGCTTTCACTTACGAGCAAGATCATATATTCTCTGAAGACACCGAGGAAGATCGCGGAGGAATGTGAAAAGACCGGTGCTGCAAAAGTCAGGGAGAAGAAGGAAAGCTACCCGCTCTCATCCTCTCAGCTTGGTATATATATCGAGTCTATGAACAGGGACGGAGAAGCGGTCTATAACAATCCGATACTGCTCCGTATCGGAAACGGTGTAGATATGGATAAGCTTGGCAAGGCCTGTGAGGCGGTAGTCAAAGCCCATCCATTCATAAAACTAAAGCTTAAGGCTGACGAGGACGGAAATCCGGTGCAGCTGAGAAATGAGGATTCGGAATATAAGCAGACCGTAGAAAAGCTTAGCGAGGAAGAATTCCAAAAGGCCATCCCCACACTGATGCAGCCTTTCCGCCTTCTATCGGATGACCTCTTCCGTATACGTCTTTTTGAAACGGATAAGGGAAAGTATTTCTTTGCGGATATTCATCATATCATATTTGACGGATCCTCCATGCTCGTGCTGATGAAGGATTTGGAGAGAGCCTATTTGGGTGCCACGCCCGAGACAGAGGTCTACAGTGGCTTCGAGGTCGCAGAGGATGAGCAGGATAGAAGAGTCGAAGAATATGAGGAAGCAAAGAAATGGTATATGGAGACCTTCGGAGGAATAGAGGCAGACAGCCTGCCGATCCCGGACAGAAGGGAGAAGGAGCCTTCCTTCGGAGTCTGCACTCTTGATATGGCTCTGGAAGCTTCCGATCTGGAAGCGCTCTGCAGGAAATACGGGATTACGGAGAATATTTTCACGACAGCAGCCTTCGGACTTTGTACAGGTCTTTATTCCGGGATGCAGGAGTCGCTCTTTACCACCATCTACAACGGCCGTGAATCCTTAAGGACAGCTCGTACCATAGCCATGCTTGTAAAGACGCTTCCTGTATACTCGCGCTTTGAAAAGGAGGAGACCGTTCGTGATTATATGACTGCAGCGAAGGAGCAGATGATAGGCACCATGAACCACGATATCTATCCTTTCTCCGATCTTGCGGCGGAAACCGGTATAAACAGTAGTCTTATGTTTGTCTATCAGGGTGATGTGCTTAATGTAGACGGCTTTGCCGGGGAGGATATCGAACGTATACCTTTGATGGATAATTCTACAGCGGAGAATCTTGCAATACAGATGTTCAAGCAGGGGGGACTTTACAATGTGCGGGCGGAATACCGCAGTGATCTCTACTCTGAAGAGTTGATAAGGATCTTTTTAAGGAGCTATGAGAATGTATTGAAAAAGCTACTTTCCGCAGAGACTGTGGGGGAAGTGAGTCTCGCAGGCTTTGAAGAGATCGAAAAGCTTAAGAAATGGAATAAGACAGAGGTACCATACGATAAGTCGGCAACCGCAGTGTCGATTTTCCGTCAGAGTGCGGAGAAATATCCTGACAATACCTGCGTGATATATGAATCGGAGAGCTATACATACAGAGAGGTGGATGAGAAGTCTGACCGGATAGCGGCATATATTAAGGATCTGGGTATCGAAAGGGGAGATGTGGTATCAATACTTATCCCAAGGGGCCCATGGATGGTCATAGCATCTATAGGTGCACTCAAGGCAGGCTGCGCTTATCAGCCTCTGGATTCCACCTATCCTTCCGAACGTCTGAATTTTATGGTGAAGGATGCCGATGCCCGTCTTCTCATCACGGACAGGAAGCTTGGAGAGTTGATCACCGGATATGAGGGTGAAAGACTGTATATCGAGGATATGGATAAGCTTCCGGAAAAGAAGGTGTCTGTGACTTGTGAACCGGATGATGTCTTTATTCTGCTTTACACATCGGGAAGCACCGGGGTCCCGAAGGGAGTAAGACTGACTCATGGCAATATCGTGTGCTTTATCGATTGGGCACGGAAATTCTACGGGATCACTCCTTCTGACTGTTCAGGACAGTATGCTTCCTACGGCTTCGATGCCTGTATGATGGATATGTATCCTATGCTTGGAAGCGGCGCCGCGATATGCATCGTTCCGGAGGAGATGAGGCTGGATCTCAATTCCATGAATGAATATTACATAAAGCATAAGGTGACCCTTACCTTTATGACCACCCAGGTGGGACGTCAGTTTGCGGCAGAAATGGATAATCCCTTCCTGAGGGAACTGACTGTGGGCGGCGAGAAACTCGCTTCCATGGAGCCTCCCAGAGGCTTTGCATTTTATAATGCCTACGGCCCTACTGAGGGTACGATACTTTCAACTATATATCAGGTGACAAGGCTTGAGGACAATATCCCAATAGGACGCCCTTTGGACAATCTTAAGTGCTACGTGGTAGATCTGTTCGGACATATTCTTCCTCCGGGAGCATTGGGTGAGCTTCTTATAGCAGGGCCACATGTGGCGGCGGGATATCTTAACAGGCCTGAGAAAACAGCTGAGGTTTTCATAGACAATCCCTTCGATGACGGGGAATATAGACCTGCTTATCGTACAGGCGATATCGTGCGATACAGGGTTGACGGCGAGATTGAGTTTATCGGACGCCGTGACGGACAGGTGAAGATCCATGGCTTCAGGATAGAGCTCAGCGAGGTGGAAGCTGTAATTCGCTCGTTTGACGGCATTAGAGATGCCTGCGTAGTAGCCAGGGATCTCGGAGCGGACGGAAAAGCGGTCGTAGCTTATTTCGTGAGTGATAAAAAGATCGATCCCGAGGAGATCGCTGAATATATCCGTGAGCGCAAGCCCCCGTACATGGTGCCTTCATCGATCATGCAGCTGGACGCGATCCCGCTGAACCAGAACGGCAAGGTAAATAAGAGAGCACTGCCGGAGCCGGAGGTGAAGGCTGATGAAGCCGACGGGAAGCATATAGATAATGCGTTGGAGAAGGAGCTTAAGAATATCATCGGACAATCCCTTGGCATGGAGAATCCTCCTCTTAATACACCGCTTCAGTATCTCGGATTTACAAGCATCAGCGTGATCAGGCTGTCCACAAAGCTGATGAAGCGTTTTGAAGTGAACATACCGGTCAGGGAGATGAAGGATCTCACTATCGCGGCTATCGAGGATATGATCCTTCAAAACTGGCTGGGCGGAGAAACAAAGAGCACTAAGGAGAGTGCAGCCGGGGCGGCAGAAGCTGTGGGAAGCAGAGAAGCACTTAGTGCAGCCCAGACCGGTATATACCTTGACTGCATGAGGAATACTGACAGTACTGCCTATAATATCCCTTCTGTCATCACACTGGATCATAAGACGGATATTGAAAAGCTTAAGTCTGCCATTGGCAGAGTATTGAGCGCACATCCTTCTGTATTTGTTCACTTTGATATAGGGGAGAACCGGGTCGAGGCTGTAAGGGATGAGGTGGCTGTTCCGGTGATACCGGTTATGGAAATGACAGAGAAGGAAATCCGGAACTTTGCCGACGGCTTTGTGCAGGCCTTCCACTTGAACAGAGGTCCTTTGTTCCGGTTCGCACTCATAAAGACAGAGAATTCGGTGAAGCTTTTTACCGACTTCCATCATCTGGTATTTGACGGCTTTTCGATGAATCTCTTCCTGAAAGAATTTGGAGAGGCTCTCAGAGATGAGAATACGGATCCGGCAGTAGAAGGGGCTTCCTACTTTACCTATGTCAGAAATCAGAAGGAGCAGCTGGCAGGAGATCCCGCATTGGCATATGAAAAGTATTTCGAAGATCTTCTGGCCGATTATGAAGCTCCTACTGAGATCACCGGGAATATTAACGGAGATTCCGATAAGGGTAAAAAAGCCTTCATATATCTGAACTTTGATGAGGGTAAGATCGGCGATGCCTGTGCGAATATACATTCCAGCGAAGCAGGATTTTTCCTTGCCGCTCTTGACTACACGCTTGCAAGACTTACGGCCTCGGAAAATATTTACATAGCTACCATATCAAGCGGAAGATCGGATATACGTTTCGCAGATACCTTCGGTATGTTCGTAAATACACTGCCTCTTGCTTCACATCTTTCTGACGGAAGCGTGAATGATTTCGTAAGAGAAACGGATGAGGGGCTTGATGCTGCACTTAAGCATGAAAACTATCCCTTTGCGGATGTTGCCGGAAAGTGGGGCTATGCCGTAAGGGTGATGTATGAGTATCAAAGAGGAGTCGTGGAAAAGCCGGATATACCGGGAATGACTGATATTAAGGGCTTAGATCCGGAACAGGCAAAATTCCCGGTGACTGTAAGAGTTATCGACAGAAACGGAAAGGGCTGCATAGAAGTGGAGTATAATGATGCGCTCTATTCGGAAAAGTTTATGGAGGAGTTTGCAAAATCCATTATGATCGCTGCAGAGAAATTTGCAGCTTCGGGACGTGACAGATTAAGGAGCATTTCTCTTCTGGATAAGGAAAGAGAGACGGTGCTTGAGGGCTATCATTCAAGAAAGATCTCTGAGAAACTTCCGGCTGATATTCTTTTCCATTCCGGTATTGAAAGGCACGCAAAGGAGAAACCGGATCAGCTTGCGATCACGGCAGTCGACGGAGATTATACTTACCGTGAACTTAATGAAAATGCTAACAGAGCAGCCAATGCACTGATCAGGCTGGGTGTAAAGAAGGGGGATCGGGTGATCCTTCTGCTGCCACGTACAGCAAGGTTTTTCTTTGCACTTTACGGTGTACTGAAGACGGGGGCAGCATATATTCCCTGCGATCCGGGATATCCCGTAGAAAGGATAAGACAGATCATAGAAGATTCTGATGCGAAGATAACAATCACAACTTCAGACAGGCTTACGAGATTTAATGACAAGAAAGCAGTGGATATAGAGGAGCTCCTTAAGGAGAGTAATAATGAAAAGCCTGAGGTTGAGATATCGCAGGAGGATCTTGCCTATCTTATCTATACCTCCGGCTCCACGGGCAAGCCGAAGGGCGTAATGCTGAGACACAGAGGTATCGTCAATTATGTTACGGATACTGAGGAAAACATATTGATGCATGCCATGGCGACCAGGGGACATGTACTGACGGCAGTGACCACCTTCTCTTTTGATTTTTCGATCAAGGAGTGGGGAGCGCCTTTATTCCTTGGACTTACTTTATCAGTAGCTGCAGATGATGAGGTCAATGATGCATCAAAGCTTGCAAAGAGGATGAAAGCTACCGGTACAGACATCTTTGGCTCTACACCGTCAAGACTTATGACGCTTATGGAATCAGATGAATTCCATGAGGCTGCGGACAGCTGCAGGATACTGATTAACGGCGGTGAGAAGTATCCGGATAAGCTGTTGAAAAATCTGAAGAAGAAGGACAGACTGATATTCAATACCTATGGACCCACAGAGACTACGGTTTCTTCGAATACTCAGGAGCTTTCGTCCTATGATATGGTCAATGTGGGACGCCCTCTTCCCGGAGTGACGGAATATATCGTGGATATTGACGGTAACGAGGTGCCGGAGGGCGTGGTAGGTGAGCTTTATATCGGCGGTATAGGAGTGGCAACGGGCTATTATGGTCTTCCCGAAATGACTGAAGAGAGATTCATCTCCTACAGGGGAGAGCGCGTTTACAGATCCGGTGACTTTGCAAGATGGACAGAGGATGGGAATGTAGAGATCCTGGGAAGGAGAGATAATCAGATCAAGCTCAGGGGACTTCGTATAGAGCTTGATGAAGTGGACGCCGTACTCTCTTCTATGCCCGGTATAGAAAGAACAGCCATCAAGATAGAAAAGATAAACGGAATCGAGCACCTTTGTGCGTGGTTCACGGCAGATCATCCGATGGACATCGGAGAGCTTAAACTTGAGCTTGGAAGAACACTGACTAATTATATGGTGCCCACTGCATATATGCAGCTTGAGGAAATGCCGGTCACGCCAAACGGAAAACTGGATCTTAAAAACCTTCCGCTTCCCGAGCTCTATCGTTCCGGAAAGGGAGGAAAAGCCGATACCCCTGCGGAAAAAGATTTCAGTGAGATATTCACCAGGATACTTCATGTGGAGAATGTGGGTGCTGATGAGAATTTCTTTGAGCTGGGAGGTACTTCGCTCCTTGTTACTCAGGTGGTCATTGAGGCAGTAAAGAAGGGCTATCGGGTTTCTTTCGGAGATGTGTTTGATAACCCTACTCCCGGAGCATTAGCAGAACTTTCGGGTAAAAATAAAGACACGTTTGCTGCATCAGGATCGGTGGATGCTGATAGTGAGATACTGAATTATGACTACTCTGCAATAAACGATTTGCTGAATAAGAATACACTTGAGAGCTTTAAGAAGGGAGAGCAGAGGGAACTTGGAAATGTACTTCTTACCGGTGCGGCGGGATATCTGGGCATCCATATACTGCATGAGTTGATCGAGAGAGAAGATAAGGATAAAAAGATATATTGTCTGCTTCGCTCCAGAGAGGATGATTTGGCGGAGGACAGACTTAAAAGAATGTATTTCTACTACTTCGAGGTACTTCTTTTACCTATGTTCGGGAGTAGGATCATTATCGTTGACGGAGATGTGACGGATCCGGAGGCCTTTGGTGCACTGGAGGGAAGAGGGATCGATACAGTCATAAACTGTGCGGCTGTAGTGAAGCATTTTTCAAGCGGAACAGAGATTGAGGATGTGAATTTAGGCGGTGCCTTAAATATCATTGATTTCTGTTTGAAGACAGGAGCCAGGATGATACAGACTTCTACCATGAGCGTGGTGACCTCTGCTTATAAGGACAACATAAGTGAAGGATTCCTGCCTGCGGAGCAGACGCTTTTCTGTCACCAGATGCTGGATAATAAGTACGTCCACTCCAAATTCCTGTCTGAGAGGGCAGTCCTGGCTGCGGTAGCTGATAAGGGGCTTAAGGGCAAGGTGATGAGATTCGGAAACCTGGCTGCCAGATATTCAGACGGTGAATTCCAGATCAATTTCACGACAAATTCCGCAATGGGTAGACTGAAGGCTTTTACCCTGCTTAAATGTGCAGCCTATGATCAGCTTGATACCACTATGGAATTCTCACCGATCGATGCTGTGGCAGAGGCAGTGGTCAAGCTTTCAAGGACACCGGATGAGTGTACTTTGTTTCATGTCTTCAATAACCAGAATATCTTCATGGAAGGTATTTTCCATGAACTGAATAATCTGGGATATGAGATCGAATATGTAGAGAGAGAAGACTTTGCCAAAGCCTTCAGAGAGGCACAGTCGGATCCCGAAAAGGCAGAGGCGCTCACCAGCATTATTGCCTATATGGAGCTTCCGGACGGCAGGGAAACCGTAAGGTTTAAAAGGCAGTGTGAATATACCATGCAGGTACTGTACCGGCTGGGATTTGCATGGCCGATAACGACCTGGGATTATATTGAGAGATTTGTTTCCGCTTTAAGGGGACTTGAATATTTTGAAGAAGGGGAAGAGGAAATAACATCATAAGCCAACCGGTATTTTTCAAAAGTCACAAAACCGGTTGATGAAAGTCATCGTAATTTCCAAAAGATTGATGGCACAGAACAAAGAGGTATAGTTCAAAGCTGTAGATAAAGACTTCCCTAAAAATGTTGGTGACAATATGGATGCAGAGACTCATGTATGGTCAATCCCGTTATATATACTGTTCAGATTTAAAGAGTATCTATACAAAGAGATGAAGTGGAAATAAAATAAGGGGGCCACTTTCTTGAAAGAAATTTCGAGAAGGTGGTCCTTTTTTGCGTTAAGGACATTAAATAAGGGGGATTCGGGTAAAAAGGGATGTCATTCGGCAGAGCTTTATCGGAAACCGGCAATTAATCTTAACAGAGGTTACGGCGACTATCTGGAGAAGCGCGATGAAATCATCAGAGCCTGCAAGGAGCTGGGCGTAAGAATGAAATATAAGAGGCGTTTTGCTGCCATATTATTCCTGTCGGTCCGGTGTGATCTTTCTTGCAAAAAATCATAAAAGGAGTGATAAATACTTAATGCGATGTAAGAAGAATAATGGTAAACTACTTTTGAAACCATGGTAAGAAATGACAACAGAAATCTATTTATCAAAAATGAAGTTAATATACGGCTAAACACTTACGAATAGATGATAAATAAGGTTTCATCAAAAGAAGAATAGGAGCAGTTTAATATGAAATACAGTATAGACACATATGGATTATATAAAGATGAGAAAAGATTTGCTTTTGTGGTCAGGGCAAAAGTGAGGATGAAGGAGAGAGTGGATATTGCCGTTCTGAGGACAGCGGCCAATAAAGCCATAAAAAGATATCCTTACTTTGCAGTAAAAATTGAGGTTGACGAAAGCGGGGCCTATGTTCGTGTACCTAATGACAAAGAAGTGGTTGTACTTCAAATGGGGAGGACAACTCCGAATCTGGGCAGCGAAGAGGTTAACGGTCATCTGCTCTTTTTGGAGTGTGACGGACGGGATATCTATTTTAACATTTCCCATTCGATGTGCGGAGGCCGCGGATTACAACCCTGGATCATGACGACCGTTTGGCAGTATGTGGCGGACAAATACGGAGTATCTCCCATTGCGCCTGCTATTAGGAAACCGGGGGAGCCTTTGCTTGACGGAGAGACGGATGAACCAACTTTAGAAATGCTCCCAAAGGAGGAGCCAATATATGAATATAAGAGCCAGGATCCTAAAGTCCTGATCGGTGATTATATGAACGGTATGTTTAATCCGTTTGTTAAAAATAATAATTACCGTGTTCTGACTTTATCGCAAAAAGAGATTTTGTCTTTTACAAAGGGTAATGATTCCAGTGTGGCAGGATTTTTCATGATCGTTGTAGCTAAAGCCCTGGATAAACTTCTTCCGGAGAAAGTAAATGTAATTGGTGGAGAAATAGCTCACAATATGTCTGCCAATATAGGGCTTAAAAATGCTCATTGTGATATCTTGAGCCATATTCATATTGATTACACGCGTAAGCAGCTGAAGATGGATATGGATAAGCTTGGAACAATGACAAGGGGACAG
>JAILNV010000003.1 GCA_024691125.1 Lachnospiraceae bacterium
CATCAAACGGATTCATATGGAATGCGATAGGCGGGAGCCTGTTTGCAGGGCAGTCAGTCATTCTGCTGTTCCTGTGCGCAAGATTCTATGATCAGGAAACGGCCGGTGTCGTATCCATATCGTATGCGGTAGCGAATCTTATATATATGATAGCTCTTTATGGCGTGAGGAACTTTCAGGTTACCGATACCAAAGAGACGTACAGATTTACGGACTATCTGGTACTAAGAGCACTGTCAATACTGTTTGCAGTGGTAATATTACTATCGTATATGGTGCTGATGTATAAGTATAATGGATATTCAGGTCATAAATGTGCGGTTGTTATTGCAATGACAGTGCTGAAGATGGTGAATGCAGGCGAGGATGTGATCGTTGGCAGGCTTCAGCAGAGAGGATTCTTCGTAGTGGGTGCCAGGATGGGTGCGATCAGGGAATTCATTATGCTTGCAACTGTCTGTATCCTGATATGCATGAAGTTTGATATTGTTGCTGCTCTTATATGCGGTACGGTTATAAGTCTTGTAATGGAGCTGTTCCTTGTATCTAAGTCAAGGAATTACCTGAGATCCGACATGCAAGATACCGGTGCTTCGGATGTTGCTGATGTGTATGCACATGATATGGATGAAGCCGGTATGATCATAACCGGTGGAGACACTGTATCAGGCAGAGCCGGATTTGACAGAGCGCGGCTGCCTGGTCTCCTTAGGAGCTGTACTCCTCTGTGCGTGAGTACAGTACTTGCAATATATTTAAGCAATATTCCAAAGTATGTTACGGACTGGTATCTGGACGAGATCACGCAGGCGATTGTGGGATACCTTATTTTACCCGTGTTTACTATCGCACTGCTTAACCAGTTCATATACACACCTTTTATAAAGGGACTCGGTGATCTGTGGAATGCCGGGAACAGACGTGGGTTTATAAACAGAGTAGCGCTGCAGTCGGTGGTGATCATTTCAAGTGCCGGGATCATATTGCTGATTTCGTATTGGATAGGAATACCGCTTCTGTCAATGGTGTACAATATTGATTTAAGGCCCTATATGAAGGAGTTCGTGCTTCTTCTGGTGGGCGGTGGACTATATGCGCTTGAATATTATCTTATAATTCCTGTCACTGTAATGCATGAACAGGTTAAAATCGCATTAAGCTACATGGCAGCTATAGTTATGTCGCTGGCGGTGCAGAAAAGTCTGGTTGCCGGATTCGGGTTGACGGGTGTGGGAGTTCTGTATATTTTAGTCAATCTGATCATTACGGTATTACTTGTTTTTGTTATCTGTAAGAAATATAGGAGTGTAAGTGCAGAGGAGCAGGTTGATGGCTGAAAGACTGTTATCAGGTAAAAATATTATAATAACCGGAGCGACAAGGGGAATAGGAAATACGATCCTTAAGCTGTTTGCGGAGAACGGTGCCAATATATGGGCATGTGCGAGGACGGTTAATGAAGAGTTCGAAAGAGAGATCGGGGAGCTTGCAGAGACATATAATGTCTGGATCAGACCGGTATACTTTGATCTTTCTGACGAAGATGATATAAAGAGAGGTATAAAGGAGATCATCTCTGCCAAACAGAGCATAGATGTACTGGTAAATAACGCAGGTATGGCATATGGCGGCCTTTTTACCATGACTCCGATGTCAAAGATTAAAGAGGTGTTCCAGATCAATTACTTTGCCCAGATACATGTCATGCAGTCGGTACTCCGGGCTATGATGAAGCAAAAGAGCGGATGTATAATTAATATGGCTTCGATAGGAGGCATTGAGACCGCACCGGGTTATCTGGCTTACGGCTCGAGCAAGGCGGCACTTATTTATGCGACCAAATCCGCTTCACATGAGGTCGGACAATACGGTATAAGGGTTAATGCAATAGCTCCGGGACTTACACAGACGGATATGGGTGGATACAAACCTGATGAAGAGATCCGGAAGATACTGGACAGGAGCAGCCTTCACAGAATGGCTGAGCCTGTAGAGATAGCCAACTGCGCGCTGTTTCTTGCTTCAGACAGGTCTTCCTTTATTACAGGTCAGGTAATGATTGCCGATGGAGGTAGAATATGTGTATAGATACTTCGGCTGAAAATGCTTCAAGGCTTAGGGATATGGCCGTAAGGATGCGGAAAATGGCGCTTGATATGGCGCTTTCTGCGGGAGCTAAAGGAGCTCATATCGGCGGAGGATTTTCCTGTATGGAAATTATGGCTGTATTGTACGGGGAGGTTCTGCGTCTTGATCCCGCGAATCCGCTCTCGCCTCAGAGAGACAGACTTCTGATAAGCAAGAATCATTGTACAATCGCACACTTTCCGGCCCTGGTTGAAAGAGGCTATATAAAGGAAGAAGAGCTTGCTTCATATACAGTGAACGGAAGCCGGTTGATCGGATATCCTTATGATCCTGAAATCGGACTTGAATACTCGGGAGGAAGCCTGGGAATGGCAATATCTGTAGGCGTGGGGCAGGCTCTGAGTGCCAAAAAGAAGGGGCTTGATTACAGGGTTTATGTGCTGATGGGCGACGGTGAGCTGAATGAAGGTTCTATATGGGAGGCCTTTATGTCAGCAAAGCAGTTCGGACTTGACAATCTGACAGTTATAATAGACAGGAATCATCTTTGCTATGACGGTACTACAGAGGATGTAATGCAGCTTGGAAACCTTACGGCTAAAATGGAGTCCTTTGGATTTAATACGATTAACTGTAACGGACATGATATTAAGGAGCTGCTGAATGCATTTGTGTGTATTTCGAATAACGGTCCCAATGCTGTTATCTGTGATACGGTTAAGGGGAAGGGACTATCCTTTGCGGAAGGCAGGCCGGAATGGCATCAGAAAGCGATTACCGGGGAACAGTACAATATTGCGCTTTCCGATCTTATGGAGGGTAAAGTAATATGAATATAACAAAGGGCAAGGTAAGATCATGGGCAAGACTGGGACAGAGGGCGACTTTTTTTGCCAATGCCATGCCGGAAATAGCAAAGGAAAATGATGATCTGATGGTCCTTACGGCTGATCTTGCGCAGCTTTCGAATCTTGGAAGGTTTGCTGAACAGTATCCCGATAAGTTCTTAAATGTTGGGATAGCGGAGCAGAATATGATAGGCGTGGCCGCAGGTTTGGCGATGGAGGGTTATACGGTATTTGCTACTACCTATGCATCATTTATTGCGGTAAGGGATCTGGAGCATGTAAGGCAGCATCTTTCCAATCTGAATCTTAATGTTAAGCTTATCGGGACAGCTGCAGGCGTTGTGGCCGCCCGTTCCGGAGTGGCTCATTGGGCAAGTGAAGATATTACATTTATGCGGGCTCTTCCGGGCATGATGGTCATGAGTGCGGCTGACTGTGTTGAGGCTTATGAAATGGCTTATTATGCGGCAGAACACAAGGGGCCTGTGTATATACGACTCAATGGGGTTCCTGACTGTCCTGCAGTATATGATGAGAATTATGTTTTCGAACCGGAGAAGCTGAGTATAATAAAGACAGGAAAAGATGTGGCTATTATCGGTACGGGCCTGATGGTTAATGAGGCGTTGAAAACGGCGGATATTCTGGAGGAAAACGGTATTTCATGTACGGTTGCAAATATGCATACGATAAAGCCGATAGATAAGGATGGCCTGAATAAGCTATTCAGAGAGCACAGACTTATCGTTACAATGGAGGAGCATAGTATAATAGGTGGAATGGGAAGTGCCGTGGCAGAGTATAAGGCTACTCTTGATAACACGCCGCGTCAGATATTCATAGGATTTCCGGACTCATTTACCAAGGCCGGAACACCTCAGTACATATGGGAACAGTTTGGAATAACTGCGCCGCAGGCTGCTGAGAGAATAAAGAAGGAGCTCGGATTCTAGTATGATCGAGGATTTCTATTCATGCGGAACGTATGATCTTAATAAAGTTGAGAAGGACATACTAGTTACGAAGGAATTATTGGAGCTTACGGAGCATCACAAGACTGAATGCAGGGCATATGACAATATACTAAGCGCAATGAAGTATGATCCTGAGAAGGTTGAGCATGCCTGCGATATTCCCTTTTTCCCGGTTCGCCTTTTTAAGGAGCTGGAACTTAAGAGTATTCCAAAGGAAGAGGTCTTCAAGGTCATGACTTCTTCGGGAACTACCGGTCAGGCTGTATCAAGGATATTCGTCGATAAGGAAACGGCGATGATACAGCAGAAGGTAATGATCAGGATACTGAGTGATTATCTTGGTAAACAGAGACTTCCGATAATGGTTGTCGATACTCCTTCGGTCATGAAGGATCGTAAATCTTTCACGGCACGGGGTGCGGCTGTCATAGGTCTGCAGGTCATGTCAAGAGGAACGACGTATGTTCTTAATGATGATATGAGCCTTAACATGGATGCGTTTAATGAGTTCATGGAAAAGAACGGAAACGGTAAGTTCCTGATCTTTGGTTTTACGTTCATGGTATGGCAGCATCTGTATGAGGCTTTACGTTGCTCAGGAAAAAAGTCCGATCTGTCTAACGGATGGCTCATGACAGGTGGCGGTTGGAAGAAGCTGATATCGGATTCGGTGTCTCAGGAGGAATTCCATAAACGGATGACGGAAACCTTCGGTATTGTACATTTTCTGGATCATTATGCGATGGTTGAACAGACAGGCTGCATATATGCAGAATGTGAATGCCACCATCTTCATGCGAGTATTTATTCCGATGTATTCGTGCGTGATCCAAGAGATTTTTCTTTGTGTAAGAACGGGGAAGAAGGTATAATCCAGACAGTATCCGTTCTTCCGCATTCCTATCCCGGACATTCGCTTCTGACAGAAGATAAGGGTATAATTCTGGGCGAGGATGACTGTCCCTGCGGAAGAAAGGGAAAGTATATAAAAATCCTCGGCAGGATTCAAAGCGCGGAGTTAAGGGGGTGCAGCGATACATATGCATCAAGGTATTGATAGAATTCAATTTCTTACCGGTAATCCGGAAATGCTGGAAGCGATCCCGGATATACCTGCGCGGGAGACATGGAGTGAACATACCGTTGACTTCCTTGGAGCTTTCTCGAGGAATCTTCTTAAGAATCCTGCTACAAAGAGCTTTGTTGATGTTACGGCCTATGCTTTCTGGATCAGGAACGCTTCACTTAGACAGATTAAGGAGCATTATTATCCGAACGTGAACGGAAAGATGGGAAGAGGCATGGCTTTTCATATTGCGCCGTCTAATGTTCCGGTGAACTTTGCCGTATCGTTTACATCTTCGCTTTTGGCAGGAAATATAAATGTTGTCAGGGTTTCAAACAAGCATTTCGAGCAGGTGGATATTATTGTTAATGCATTAAAGAATACCTTTGCCGAAGGCTTTCAGGATATGGAACAGTATCTGATTATCATAAGATACGATCATGATGACGAGATCACCAGGTACATATCATCTATGTGTGATGTCAGGATCATCTGGGGAGGCGACAGGACTATCTGCGCTGTCCGTGAGGCGAAGCTTCCGCCGAGAGCGATTGAAATGTCTTTCGCGGACAGACACAGTATTGCACTGCTTGATGCGGATGCAGTCATGAAGACGGACATTGATAAGCTGGCTGAAGGATTTTATACCGATACATATTATATTGATCAGAATGCCTGCTCTTCGCCGAGGATGGTTATATGGTTCGGAACGCATGTTGAAGAAGCAAAAGAGAGATTCTGGACTGCGGTTGAAAAGCTTGTACAAAGAGATTATGAGTTCAGAGATATACAGGCGATAGATAAGCTTGAGCAGTTCTGCAGACTGGCATCGGAAAACAGAAATATTACTCTGGAAGACGGTGATAATCTGGTGATGAGGATAAAGGTTGATAAGCTTGATGCCGGTATCATGGAGTATAAGCTTGGAGGCGGATACTTTTTTGAATATGATGCGAATGATCTGACGGATATATCGCCCATATTGGATAAGGCATGCCAGACTGTTTCTTATTTTGGTATTGATGCACGGGAAATACAACGCTTTGTTTTGGACGGTGGATTCCGCGGCTGCGACAGGATAGTTCCTGTGGGTAAGACCATGGATCTGACCTTTAAATGGGACGGATATGATATGATAGAGAATATGTCACGATATGTCTATTGTCCGGAATATAAATAGTCTCTTGGCTTAACAGCCTTTATTTGTCAATATATAGTGAATGAATTTAATTCGTTCACTTTGCGCCGATTGCGAGGCATCGAAGATGCCCATCCTATCGCAATCGTGTGCATCAATTTGGTATAGTAAACGAAATTATTTATTTCGTTTACTATAAGAAATGATCTGTCTGTATATATTTATCAGATTTTCCGTATTTACATTCCTGTCGTGAGTTTTTAAAGCCCTGATCCTCGCATTTGCCCCAAGTTCTTCTGCCTTCCCGGGATTTTCAAACAAATCCTCTATTTTTCCGGCCAGCGAACCGATATCACCCTTTTTGAACAGATAACCTTCCCTTCCGTCTTTAAGCAGGCTTTTCATTCCACCCACATCAGAAGCCACAACAGGTACGCCGAGGAGCATTGCCTCACATACGGAATTGGATGAATTCTCAATATTGGAAGCACAGACAAATACATTTGATGTCAGATACATCTCCGCCATCTGTTCCGCATTAAGACAGCCTGTCCACATGATGTTTTCTTTAAGACCGTACTTATCTGTCAGATCCTTTATATATTTTTGATAGCTGCTTTCCTTTATCCGGCCTGTCAGCCCCCTGCTCTCATAAGGTGATTCACCCGCAACCGTAATCCCGGCTTCCGGAAATCTTTTTCTTATCATATCAAGCGCGGGTATCATGTAATGAAAGCCCTTAAGCGGATAATGCGCCTGGCTGAACATGATCCTGTATTTTCGGCATCCTCCGGCACTCCACTCTCTGTCGTAGAATGGCCTGCGTAATATCTCATTGCATTTATGATACACTACACCTGGATTTATTTCACGGACCTTTTGTTTATCCCATTCCGTACGTCCTATCACGTGCTTTACCGAACGGATTGCAGCCTTTTCATAATCTCCCCTCTTTTTAAAGGTTTCAGCGCCATCTGTCATTCCGTTTCTTTTTATGAATTCATATGCTGTCCTTTTCTTTAACAGCCCGTCCGGTAAGCCTTCCGTAAAAGCGGAAACACATTCGGAAACCAGGCCCTGGACCGATATTACAATACGGTCTGTAAGTCCCTGTGTTCCAAGAAGCTCAACAGCATCATAGCAGTGTTTAAACTCCGTTCCCCAAATATGATATATATCCGGATTCACTTTATTTATCAGACGGATAAGCTGTTCCCTTATATTTCCCTCGGTATATGAACTAAACCATATATTTCCCTCTTTTAACTCATAATATGCTTCTTCACAACCGCTTAGAATATGCAGTTCCACATCATGCACCACGGCCAGTAATGAAGATGTCTGGTCAAGCCACCCCTCTCTAAAGCTCATCCGGCCGTGTCTGACTGCCATTAACGGAAGCTCCATATTAGTAATCCATAATACCTTCATTCCGCTACCGAATCTTTCCGATCAACTTAAAAAATATCGATCTGAAAATGATATAAATATACTCACCGGTACCGATAGTACCATATTTCTTTCTTACCCTGGCTCCTTCTATATTTCCCAAACAGCCTGAACTGATCCCACCTTCATAAAAATCGATCAACACCTCATATACCGGTATAAACGTAACCTGCCCGCTCATATATAGTCT
>JAILNV010000067.1 GCA_024691125.1 Lachnospiraceae bacterium
GGCAAGATACTGTTCCTGTATCTTACGCTTTACACTGTCTATAAAGGACTCGTTTGTCCAACCGGAGAAGACGTTGTTTTTAAGAAGCTGCTGAGTGATAGTACTGGCACCTTCAGAGAAGTCGCCGCTTGTTATACCGACTACACCGGCGCGGATAATACCCTGTATATCAATTCCATTATGATCATAAAACCTGCTGTCTTCTATGGCAACAAAAGCGTGAGCAAGATTCTCGGGTATCATATCCCAGGTGACTGGAATTCTGTTGGAATCTGTTGAAACCAGTTTCGCTATCTGATTTCCATCGGTATCATAGACAAAGGTGGAGAACCCGCTTGGGGTTACGTCGATATTTGATATGTCGGGAGCTCCGTCCCTGATACCGTTAAAAACACCAATTCCTGCACTGGTTCCGATTATTACAACACCGAGTATGACAGAAAGAATGATGTAAAATCCAAACAGACTAAACTTCTTTCCCCATTTATCAGTACCTGATCTCAGCGCACGAGCCTGATTTACGATACCTCTTTTTCCGTAATTCATAATAATTCCTTTCAAAAATACAATGCAAAGAATGAAAGCAAATTGATCTTCATCATAACATCTAAACTAAACTATTATACCACAAATACAGGAAAGCTCAAATTTGTGTTTATAAAGAGGCATTCTTGAATTTCCGAGTCAGGAATGTATAATAATTTGCATGGGTAAACAAGGGATAATAAATGTGATAACTAAAGAGGGAACCGGAGAAATCATCGAAAAAAAATCCAGGTTCATAGGAAATGCTTTCTATGTCGGCAACACGTCTGATGCGGAGAAAAAAATAGCAGAAATTTCTAAAAAGTACTGGGACGCAAGGCATAACTGTTATGCTTATGTGATAGGAGAGAAAGGAGAAAACTCCAGATTCAGTGATAACGGTGAGCCTTCAGGAACAGCCGGTAAACCGATTCTCGAAGTTATAAACGGACGTGGAATTACAAATGTTCTTGTAATAGTTACAAGATATTTTGGGGGAGTTCTTTTAGGTACAGGCGGCTTGGTGAGGGCATATACCCAGGCTGCGCAGGCCTGCATAGACAACAGTGAGATTGGTCAGCTGGCATATGCTCAGAAAATGACTGTTATAGTTTCATATAATCTTATTAATAATATTCAATATTATTTATCGCAGAATGGGATAAATATTCAGGATTCCCGTTACGGAGCGGAAGCTGAGTTTGATATCTGCGTAAAGGATACGGAAGCTGATAATATAAAAACCGGCCTTACACAAAAATGTGAAGGTCGGTTAAAGATCATCCCTATAGATGTGGGATATTATGTTCTATAATTCCGGGTTTACTTCTTGAATCCTGCTCTTTTACGAAGAGTGGGGTCAAGAATCCTTTTTCTGATGCGGAGGCTTGTTGGAGTTACCTCTAAGAGCTCATCGTTATCTATAAATTCTATGCACTGTTCAAGAGACATTATTCTTGGAGGAACCAGACGCAGTGCTTCATCTGAGGCAGATGTTCTTGTGTTTGTAAGATGTTTTGTCTTGCATACATTGACTTCTACATCCTCACTCTTTCCACTAGTACCAATTACCATTCCCGAGTATACTTTGTCTCCGGTTTTTATAAACAACTGTCCTCTGTCCTGAGCATTGAAAAGTCCGTATGCGGTTGCCTCACCGGATTCAAAAGCGATAACGGATCCGGTCTTTCTGTAATTCATATCGCCTTTATAGGGAGCATAGCCATCGAAAATGGTGTTGAGTATACCATTACCCTTTGTATCGGTCATAAATTCGCCTCTGTATCCTATAAGACCGCGGGATGGAATGGAGAACTCAATTCTTGTGTAGCCACCATTTCCTGCGCCCATATTAACGAGTTCACCTTTTCTTTCTCCCAGCTTCTGGATAACACTTCCGGAGAATTCATCGGGTACATCTATATAACATCTTTCCATAGGCTCAAGCTTTTGGCCGTTTTCATCAGTGCGGTAGATGACTTCTGCTTTGCTGACTGCAAATTCATATCCTTCACGTCGCATGGTTTCTATAAGAACAGACAGATGAAGCTCGCCACGGCCGGAAACTTTGAAAGTTTCAGTGGTATCAGTGTCCTCGACACGAAGGGATACGTCGGTATTGAGCTCTTTGTAGAGCCTGTCTCTAATATGACGGGAAGTTACATATTTTCCTTCCTGCCCTGCAAGAGGAGAATCGTTTACAATAAAGTTCATTGAGATAGTGGGCTCTGA
>JAILNV010000068.1 GCA_024691125.1 Lachnospiraceae bacterium
ACGTTAACAACATGGAGATCGTTCAGGGTATCACAGAGGCAGCAGGCGAGCTTAAGAGCCCCGTTATCCTTCAGGTATCCAAGGGAGCACGTGCTTACGCTAACCACACATATCTTGTTAAGTTAGTAGAGGCAGCAGTTGAAGAGAATCCCGAGATCCCTATCGCACTTCACCTTGATCATGGTGATACATTTGAATTGTGTAAGTCATGTATTGACGGCGGATTTACATCAGTCATGATCGATGCATCATCGAAGTCATTCGAAGACAATATCGCTCTTACCAAGCAGGTTGTTGAGTATGCTCATGAGCATGGCGTTGTTGTAGAGGCTGAGCTCGGAACACTTGCAGGTATTGAGGATGAGGTTGTTGTTGAGTCAGGTAAGGAAGCTTATACAAGACCTGAAGAGGTTGAGGAATTCGTTGACAGGACAGGCTGTGATTCACTTGCAATTGCGATCGGAACTTCACATGGCGCATACAAGTTCACACCTGAGCAGTGTACAAGAAATGCTGACGGCATCCTTGTTCCCCCTCCGCTTCGTTTCGACGTGCTTGAGGAGTGCATCAAGAGACTTCCCGGCTTCCCGATCGTTCTTCACGGATCATCATCGGTTCCTCAGGAATTCGTTAAGATGGTTAACCAGTACGGCGGCAAGATGCCCGATGCAGTAGGTATCCCTGAGGAGCAGCTCCGTCAGGCAGCCAAGCTTGCTGTATGTAAGATCAACATCGACTCCGATATCCGTCTTGCAATGACAGGTAACATCAGGAAGTACTTCGCTGAGCATCCGGATCACTTCGATCCCCGCCAGTACTTAAAGCCCGCTCGTCAGGCTGTTAAGGATATGGTTGCTCATAAGATCAAGAACGTACTCGGATCAGACGGCAAGGCTTAAATCGCAGTGAATAAGTAAACGGAACAGACCGGTTACCCGGTATTGAGATTTAAGACAAAGTATTGTAATACAGTTTGAATAAACCCGCATACTGTGATAGATTATTATCATGGTCTGCGGGTTTGTTATGTGCAGGGGATGTATCCCGAACAGATTGGAATGCATAGTATTTAAATCTGTTATGAACAGTTGTCATGTTTCATGATCGGCTTAGCAGATCTATAAATGTAAAGTGAGGAGTGAAAGTATTATGATAGTACCTGTTCTGTTGTTTATAGTGGGTCTTGCTCTTTTGATCAAGGGCGGTGACTGGTTTGTTGACGGGGCGACAGGGATCGCGGAAAGGTTCCACGTTCCTGAGCTCCTTATAGGAGCTACTGTGGTGTCCATAGGAACCACATTACCTGAGGTCATGGTATCGGCCAACAGTGCACTGAGCGGACACGGTGAGATAGCATACGGTAATGCGCTCGGATCCATCATCTGCAATACAGCTCTTATAGCTGCTATAACAGTGGCAGTCAAGCCGGGTAAGATAGATAAGAAGACGCTGCGTGTGCCGGTCGGCTTCTTCTTTGCCGCCATGATCATATATGCGATAGGCGCATACGGTATGGGAACCTTCAGCAGGCCTCTCGGTATAATACTTCTTATCATATTCGCAATATATATGTTCATCCTTATCCGTCAGGCGCTTGATGAGATGAAGAAACCGGCAAATGAGAAACCGGCAAATGGGAAATCCGCAGATGTGAATACAGGCGATGGCAGTGCGGCAGGCAAAAACACGGACACGGAGCTGAAAGAAAAAGAAGAATCCAAACCTCTCTGGAAGGAAATCCTTCTTCTTATTATCGGAGCGGCTTTTATTGCTGAAGGAGCAGATCTTCTGGTAGATAACGGAACTCTGATAGCACAGGCAATGGGAGTACCGGAAGCAGTAATAGCCCTTACCTTTGTTGCGCTGGGTACATCTCTTCCGGAACTTGTTACGGCAATAACATCTCTTGCGAAGGGACACGGAGCTCTCTCACTTGGAAATGTATGCGGTGCCAATCTGTTTAACCTTGTGCTTGTTTCGGGATTGTCGATCACGCTGTCGCCCTTCGGATTACCTGAAGGCAGGATGCTTAATATAGGAAGCTCTCCGGTGAATTCCTCTCTTGTTGTAGACCTTCCGGTGTCGGTCTTTGTTATGATCATTCTGACCATACCTGCCATACTTAAGGGTGAATTAAAAAGGTGGCAGGGAATACTGCTGTTAGCGACTTACGCATGCTTTTGCATATTCCAGTTCACGTGATATAAGTCAATTGATTTAAGTTAAAAGGAAGAATAATATTCCTTTGCCGGTGCAGAAGAGTATTATTCTTTTTTTATTCAAATAAGGGTTAAGTAATATTTTTTTCAACCGATAACATTAATGTAAACATCAAAAACAATAAAGTGGGAGCAGCAAAAAGGAAGATTCCCGGGTAAGATCGGGAGCAGCAAAGAAGGAGTTGATAGTATGCGTATAGAAGCATATAACCAGATCAATCAGATATATGCGCCGAAGAAGACCTACGGTACGAATAAGACAAGTTCTGTCAGCAGACCATCGGATCAGGTGCAGATATCAAGCATGGGTAAGGATATCCAGACACTGAAGCAGGCGGTAAACAATGCGCCCGATATAAGGGAGAACCTTACAGCACCTATTAAGGCAAGGGTCAACAATGGTACCTATGATGTGAGCTCGGAAGATTTTGCAAGCAAGCTTGCTGCGGCATACGGTGCATAGACAGGTTATTTTGGGGAGGTGGAAGTAAGTGGCCAGCTTAATGGAAGAACTGATTAATTGTCTTGAAGCGGAAGCGAAGGAATTCGACAGGCTGCTTGCCATCTCACAGAGAAAGACCCCCATAATAGTTAATAATAAGATAGCAGAATTACAGAAGATCACGGACGAAGAGCAGATCGTTGTGAGCAGGATCTCAGGCTTGGAAACAAGGCGTGAGGCTGTTACCAAAGATATCGCGGAAGTTATCAACAAGGATGTTGAGGAATTGAAGCTGGCTACGCTTATAGATTTAATGTCAGGCCAGCCGGGAGAGAGGAAGCGGCTGTCGGACGTGCATGACAGACTGTCGGGCACGGTAAGACAGATAAGACAGATCAATGAGAATAACGCAGAACTCATTAAGCACGCTCTCGAAATGATTGACTTCGATCTTAACATCATGTCTGCAATGAGGCAGGCACCCGAAACGGCCAATTATTCCAAAGGGGCTGTCAACACGGGAGCAATGCTGGGAAGGGCATCGGGCGGTTTTGATGCCAAGCAGTAGATAATTTACGTGACGGAGGTAGACTTATGAACCTCATGGGAAGTATTCATGTTGGATCATCCGGCTTACAAACAAGTCAGAATGCGCTAAACGCAACAGCGCACAATTTATCCAATATTGAGACAAAAGGATATGTAAGACAGCAGGTTCTTATAGGAGACCGCAAATACAATTATGCGCCTTCTACTGCGGCGCTTGGACCGCAGCAGACAGGACTTGGTGTTGAATTCAGTAAGATCAGACAGGTAAGGGACTATTTTCTCGATCTTTCCTACAGGAAAGAAGCCGGACGTGGTTCCTTTTATGATATATGCTTTGAAACAACTACCGAGCTGGAGACACTTCTCGGTGAAATGAACGGTGCCGCATTCCAGGAGACGGTTGATGATCTGTGGACGGCAGTCGAGGAGCTTCAGAAGGATCCGGCGAGCTCGGTAACACAGGGACAGTTTATAAATGTATGTACACAGTTCCTTGACAGAGCAGGTTCGGTATATCAGGGTCTGTCCGATTATCAGGACAATTTAAACAGCCGTATCAAGGACATGGTAGATAACATAAACGAGATCGGCGAGAAGATATGCAAGCTCAATCAGGGCATCCTGAATGTCGAGCTGAGCGCTGAAACAGCCAATGATATGAGAGATCAGCGTAACCATCTCATGGACGAGCTTGCCAAGTACTGTAAGTACGATTACACCACTAATTCAGACGGTGTGGTTGAGATACGTATCGAAGGTGAGGCATTTGTTTCCCGAGGTAAGAATCAGCCATTCTATATGGGCTATACCAAGGATGAGGGAACGGATTTCTATACACCCACATGGCCCTGGGCAGATGATGCGCCGGTATTTGACTGCAGCCAGGAGATATCCACAGCCAAGAATACCAATATAGGAGAGTTGAAATCGCTCGTCCTCGCACGTGGTGACAGACGTGCCAATTATACAGATATCACATCCGAGTACCTTGATCCCGAAACGGGAGAAGTCGTTGATATTTACAATAAGGGTGCTACAGGCAAGATGGCTACAGCGAATTCGATAGTAATGAATTCAATGGGTGAGCTGGATCAGCTGGTACATCAGATCGTAACCGATATCAATGATATCCTGTGCGGTGAGAGCAAGGCGGATATAGATGCAGGAATACTGCCAAGATATGATGATGCATCCAAGCTTCCCAAGGAACTGTTCGTAAGGCTCGGAACCGACAGATACGAGCAGGATCCCGCTACGGGAGAGTATGTATATGTCGCAGAGGATACAAGCAGAAGTCCGATGAATGTGTCCACCATGTATACATTATCAAATATGAAGATCAATCCCGAACTTCTTAAGCAGCCTACACTTCTTGGTTATCCCGACTCTGGAATGCTTAGGCCGGACGGAAGCGTGGATCAGGTCAAGGCCGATGCTCTTGCGGATGCGTTTGCAAACAGTTCGATGATCTTAAATCCCAATGTGACCAAGATAAGCAGCTATAAGGAATATTATACTGATCTTGTAAGCATGGCTGCCAATTCAGGCGATATATATAAGAGTTTTTCGGATTCACAGGCACTTACGGTTGATTCATTGGATGATTCGAGACAGCAGATAATGGGTGTTAATTCCAGTGAGGAACTGTCAAACATGATTAAGTTTCAGAATGCATACAACGCATCAAGCCGTTTCATAAATGCGGTAAATGACATGCTTGAGCATCTGATAAACAGATTAAGTTAAGTAACTGCTCACCTTAAGTAACCGGTGAAGGAGGGTAACATATGCCATCACAATTTTTCGGATTAAATATAGCATATACAGGCTTACAGGCGTCCCATGCATGGCTCACGACTACGGCCAACAATATAGCAAATGTAGAGACCGAAGGTTATTCAAGGCAGCAGGTCGTACAGGAAGCCGCCAATGCATTAAGAACCTGGCAGACATACGGCATGGCCGGCGCGGGTGTTGATGCCAAGGCTATAGAGCAGGTACGTAATCAGTTCTACGATCTTAAATACTGGAATTCCAATGCAACCCTCGGCAGCTATGAGATCAAAGAGGATTACATTAAGCAGATAGAGGATTATTTCACAGAGACAGATACGGTACCGGGCTTCGGTACGATATACTCTAAGATGTTTTCGGGACTTGATGAGGTATATAAGAGTGCCGGAACAGATGCGGCCAAGAGCCAGTTCCTCTATCTTGCAGGCGATATGTGCGATTACTTTAACGCAATGTCCGCCAACCTTAAGAAGCTGCAGGAGGATGCCAACTTAGAGATCAAGAATCAGGTCGATAACATAAATACCCTGGCATCGGAGCTTGCCAACGTAAACAAGCAGATAAACGCTATAGAGATAACAGGTATAACCGCCAATGAGTTAAGGGACAAGAGGGCTGTCATGATCGACAGGCTTAGCAAGATCGTCGATGTTGAGACTCAGGAGATTCCGATCTATACAGAGGAAGGCGGAAACATCGAGTCCGGAACCAACCGCTTCATCGTCCGTATAGCAGGCGGTCAGGAGCTCGTTAATACCTATAGATATAATACTCTTGAGTGCGTACCGAGAGATTATAAGGTTAACCAGTCCGATTCCGAAGGATTATTCGATATCATGTGGTCCAACCACCTTGAATTCAATCTCTACGGCAGGAACTTAAACGGAACGCTTAAAGGACTGGTAGAGGTACGCGACGGAAACAACGAGGAATATTTCCATGGCACGGTAAAGTCATCACAGTATAATGCTGCAGATGATACTTCCAAAATAGTGATCTCGGCCGATTATGATTATCTTCAGGATATCAACAAATGTACCCTTGCCGAGGAGGGGATCATTACGATAACCAACAAGGAATTCAAGTACAGCGAATGGTCATATGACGCAGACAGAAAGGAATATACCTTTACTGTCGCGGACAATGCCAATGATTACGTAGATAAGAGCGCACAGATAGGTAATTCGATACAGTATCAGGGAATTCCCTATTATCAGCAGCAGATGAATGAGTGGGTAAGGGAATTTGCAGCTGTAATGAACAAGATCGAGCAGACGGCCATGGATGAATACGGCAATCATGCCGAGGTGCTGTTTGGCGGCAGGAAGGCCACTGATGCGGATATGTGGGATTTTGACGAAGATAATGTTAATTTCACATCAGAAGGCGATAACTATTATCAGCTGACAGCTTCCAATTACATAGTAAACAGAAATATGCTTAGGGATGTATCCAAGTTCCTTACCAACTCCGATCCGGATCAGGGACAGGATCAGCAGGACATATTAAGCGAGATGATGGATGTCCAGAGCAACAAGGATAAGATGACCTTCAAGGGCTGCTCCTCCAAGGAATTCCTTGAGTGCATCCTGACGGATGTAGCGCTTAACGCAAGTAATGCGACAACCTTCTCGAAGAATTACGATAATATAACGAAGTCGATAAATAACCAGAGACTGTCGGTATCGGGCGTTGACAATGATGAAGAGGCTCTTAATCTGGTTAAGTTCCAAGAGGCTTATAACCTGTCAGCGAAGATGATATCTGTGTTCCAGGAGATATATGATAAGCTGATCAATCAGACGGGTGTTTAAGAGGTTAGCGGAAGCTTAGCCTGTTTAGTATGATGGCCCGGCTTCCCGCTGCAGACCGGCCGGAAGAAGTGTAAATGGAGGAAGACAAATGAGAATTACGAATGGGATAATAAACAATAACACCAAGAACAACATCCTCGTCAATAAAGAATACAACGACAGGTACAACACCATGGTGGCAACAGGACAGAAGATCACGAGACCTTCGGACGATCCCATCGTGGCCATAAGGGCACTTCGTCTTAACAATAATATCAATGAGATCAATCAGTATTATGATAAGAACATTCCGGATGCGGAAGCATGGATGGAGATCACGGAGACGGCGCTTACGCAGACACAGTCCGTACTTGAGAGCGTCCAGAGTAATCTTACACAGGGAGCTTCGGATGACAATCAGAGTAAGGACAGGCTTAACCTGCTTGAGAACCTTAAGGCACTTAAGGATCAGATATATGCATCAGGCAATGCAGATTATGCGGGCAGGACGGTATTCACCGGCTTCAGGACAGGTGAATCCCTGACCTTTATGAGTAACGAGACCCAGCTGTTTACGATGGTACAGAATTTCTCCACTGAAGATGTAAACAAGATGACATATGTTTCGGGATCATATAGTTACGATCCCGAGAAGCTTAATGAGTATGATCCGTCCACTTATAACCAGACTGACGTTAAGGATAACGAAATATACAGGCTCAGGCTTGCATATGAAGATCTTACGACAGATCAGAAGGATATACATGGCGGTAATCTTGACAGGAGCCTTACGGTAACTCTTAAGGATGGTAGCACGGTCAGGGCAGGGGTTAGTGTTAAATCACTCGGAAACGATCCCGAAGCCAATGACAGGATATACACAGAAGTCGGAGATAACGAAGTAACACTGATTACAACGACAGGTGAGCTGATACTTGGCAAGAATATTGCGGCAGCAATGCGTAAGGAAGGTTCTACCACGAGCTTTGAGTATGCCAAGGAGAACTGGAAGAAGAACGATCCGAGGCCTGAGCACTATTTTGCCGCAAAGACTTATGATCCGGATGCGGACGGCGGCAAGGGCAGGGAAATAGAATACAACTATGATGAGAATCACCAGCCTGCTTTCAAGGATCAGAAGATACAGTATGAGATAGCATATAATCAGAAGATAGAGATAAACGTTAATGCGGATGAGGTTTTCTCAACATCCATTGCCAGAGATGTGGATGAACTTGTTAAAGTGACGCAGAACACCGAGGATGCCTACAATAAGCTTAAGAAGCTGCAGAGCTATCAGAGCAGCGGCACCCTGGATCCGACGAGTCAGGAAAAGATAGATTCGCTGGTGGATGCAGCTCAGAAGGAATTCGATCTGTATAAAGAGAAGATGCAGAAGATGTTCTCCCAGGGAATCACGACCTTCAAGGATTACACGGATAAGCTTAACAATAAGCTTTCGGCTGTCGGCAGCTTAAGCAACCGGCTTGAGCTTACGAAGTCAAGAGTAAGTGACCAGCTTAATAACTTCAAGGAGCTTGCAGACGGAAATATCAACGCGGAAATAACCGAAACCGCCATAGATCTTAAGAATGCGGAGATGGCTCTTCAGGCGGCACAGCAGGCAGCCGCAACGGTATCGAAGACAACGCTGTTGAGCTATCTGTAATGAAATCCAGCATACAGGGTTATTATTCGATATAGAATAAATCATACAGGTATGATAAAATAAAACTATCCGAAACAGAGGTAAATACAAAGTATTATACGACTGTTCCGAATAGTCAGGATACGATATAAGAAAAACACAGGGAAGGGAGAATGAGAACGCAATGACAATAGAAACCAAATTATTCGGTGAGATAGCTGTGGATGAGAGTAAGCTTATAAGCTTTCCTCAGGGTATTATAGGCTTCCCGGAGCTTAAGGATTTCCTGCTTATACATGACGGGGACGGAAACGGGAATATTAAATGGATGCAGTCTGTACAGGAGCCGGCCTTCGCAATGCCCGTGGTAGATCCTCTGGCAGTTATTCCCGAGTATAATCCCGACATAGAGGATGAGCTTCTTAAGCCCCTTGGCGGAATTACCGAAGAAAATATGCTTGTCATAGTTACGATAACCGTACCTAGGGAGATCGAGAAGATGACTGTCAATCTCAAGGCTCCCATTATAATAAACAGTGAATCAAGAAAAGCAGCACAGCTTATAATCGACAGTGACAGGTATCAGGTTAAGTTCCCGATATATGAAATACTTAAGGCAGCCAAGGAGAAGGCGGCCACAGAAAAGGCAGGTGAATGATCATGTTGGCATTATCAAGAAAGAGAGATGAATCCCTGGTCATTGACAACAATATCGAGGTAACGATACTGGATATCCGCGGCGATCAGGTTAAGATAGGAATAAGCGCACCAAAGGAGATACCGATCTATCGTAAGGAAGTATATCTCCAGATTCAGGAAGCCAATAAACAGGCAATGGAAACAACATCGGCAGAAGAGCTTAAGAAAATATTTTAGAAGATATTTTAGAGGAAGTATTTTAGAAGAAGTATTTAGGAAGAAATGTTCCAGAAGAATTGTTTTAGATGAAACGAGGGTGAGCCGGAGAAATATCTCTGCTTCACCCTTGTTTATTATGCCGGACCTGTAATTATCAGATTTGTAATGAATTATTTCGGCTTTTACTGAAGTAAGGCCGTAAGCGTCTCATAAAGACATTTTCAGGAACTCATCTATATCATCCGCCACATAACTGTATTCACCAAGCGATTCCCTTGCTTCAGACATTTTATCTGCGTAAGCTGAGACCCCTGCAGTATCACCGGCCGATAACAGCCCTTTATAGTTAAATGCCGCTTCGTAGTAATCAGCTGCGGCATAAGGTACTGCGTAGGCATCATTGCCCGAAGTATCAACACCGAGCATCTTATTAAGGTATCTGCCGCTAAGAAGATAGTTATATGTCCCCCGGTCAACCTGTCTTATCATAGTCTCGGCAGTTTCAGGCCCATACTCATATCCGCGGGGTCTGGTACTTGAAATAAGCATAAGGCTCATACAGAAGACTGCTATTGTAAGAACAACTATTATTATATTAAGCAGAATATTTCTTTTGTCTTTCTTTTTGCTTATATCTTTTGTTTGTCCTTTGTCTTCCGACCGGTTTAAATCCGATGTTTGTTTTTGGCTTTTTGTTTTTTCATCAGTCCTCATCAGTCCACCCCTCCTCTAACATAACCTGTTTCCTTGCTTTTGACAGAGTCCTGAACTTCTCCATATCCTCATCGCTTAGACCGAAATAGCCTTTAATGATGAGTTCGGAATGATCAGCCAGATCGTTTATATAGGCAACTGTCGAATCGTTGGAATAGTATTTCTTCTCCGTAAAATCATTAGCCGGTATTCTCATTTCCTCCAGCTGCTGTGCTATGGAGGCAATTCTTTCAAAGAATTCCTCAGGCTCATTATATGATTTATCCCTGTCTTCGTAGAGATAGAAAATACTATCCATAAGAACGGAGTACTTATCAGAGGCGATGTACGCCATGTAGTATTCATTAAGATCATCGGAATAAGGCAGCCTGTATGCCTTGTAATAATAGTATACTCCGGAATAATCACGGGATGCCATGAGTGAGTCAAGTGCAGCCTTATGCTCATCAAGATGGGCAAGGATATAATCCTCCTCTCTCATATTCCTTATCTCATACTTATGTCCGATAGCAGCCAGCAAAAAAGCAAACAGGGCAATAAGAATCGCGATTATTGTCAGGCGGGCAGTGAATCCGTTAAAACGCCTGCTGTTTGACAGGACTTCATCCCTGACGGAAGTATAGTCTTTCTCGAATTTGTCCATATCGCTTAGATGTTTCCCGGCCAGCTTATTTTCCATACCGCAGTAGGGACATACCTTATCCTCTAAGGTGAGGTTACTGCCGCAATGTTCACATTTCATAATTTTCCTCCGGTATTTTTCTTTGTATTACATTATTTGAACCGTTCCATGTGCTGTTTTGCAACGCGTACACATTCATCGTATTTAAGGTTGTTGTTATCGCCGACCAGCCGGTTCTTAAGCTCATCCATATCCTCTTCAGTAAAGCCCAGTCTTTCATGAAGGACACCTTCCATATATCCGATCGCAGGCTTAAGCTTCTCTGTTTCTTCTTCTGTCAGCTTATTGTCGGGATCACCATATTTATATACATCATCCCGATAGTATATAAAGCAGCATCTGTAGAAAACTGCACCGGCTTCATATTCCTTCCAGCCGTTTTCATCCACATATTCAAGGTCATCAAGGGTCATAAGATAATCATCATAAGCAGATGCAAACGGGTAATGATCCCATTCATATGCGCTGTGATGCTGTTCGTTGGCTTCATATATAACCTCACACATTTCATCGTATTTCCCCAGCTCATAGAGGCTGTCGAGCTTAGCAAAGGTCTCCTCCTTCCAGGCCATCTCCTCAAGCATATCACTGCCTCTGCTTTGGTCGGTTACCTTTCTTTTGCTCTTTTCGGTCTGCCTGAGGGCATACACGATCCCGGATATGACCAGAAGAACAGCCAGTGTTATAAGGATCAGCTTGAATACCTTGCCATAACCCCTGCCATACTCTGTCGCCGCCTTTTCATCAACGCTATCAAGGTTATCCCTGATATCATAGAGATGATCCATATAGGCCTTCTCTTCGCCTTCCTCATTGATATAGCCGCAGTAGGGACATTTGGTATCCGAAGTATTTATTTGGGCTCCGCAGTTAATGCAGATATGTGTCTTATCACTCATATTATCCTCACTTTTCAACAGTCACATACTAATTTATCATAGTTGGGCATTATAAGCAAATTGATATGTCTGTTAAGAACAGGGAGTTTGTGGTAATGGAACAAGCAATCTTAAGGCGGTGGATAAAGCTATTGCGTGGCTTGGGAGCAGGGCGAATAAGGTTGTTGAGTGGCAGGATAGCAAATTATAGACCGGATACTTGCTTTTTGTACCCATTTAGGTTAGTATTTTATTATGAATACCCAATATGGATACAGGAGAGACGAATCATGAACTATTCAATAAAGGAACTAAGGGACCTCACGGGAATGACGCAGAGGGAATTTGCGCTTAGATATCAGATACCGGTCAGCACATTAAGAAAGTGGGAACAGGGCGATGCTTCGCCGGCCAAGTACTTCGTTTCGTTACTTGCAGGATCCATACCCGGAACGAGTGAGCATTTACTTAGATTAGAAGGTAAAGACGGAAAGATATTTTATTACGACCCCATCCGGCAGATGGTTTACGATGAGCAAGGTAACGGAATAGCTGTGGAAGAAGATCTGAGCGAAGTTAAGTCAGCTAATCTGGCTATATATTTAGAGGATCTGTTTGAATCCTTTTATGAGATCTGTAACAAGTTCAACAGGGACTGCAGACTGGATAAGAATGATGATATCATATGGTCGCGGGTAGTGTAAAACAGATTATGAAAGCTGAGAACCGTCATAAGGAATCCACCGCAAGCGGGACCCCTTATGACAAGAGTTAAAGGAGAAATATTTTGAAAAGGGTTGCCGAATACTTTTTGATGCATAAAGACATCAGGGTGTGCCTGATAGACATAGATGAGAACGGAAATATCGGAAGTGTAAGACGGAATGAGGCTGCTGCTGCCCATTTTCCGCTTGGCGGACAGATGAACAATATGAAGTTCCATGAATGGTGGAGGGACAGGGCTATCCCAAAAACCAGACATGGAGCTAAAAATGCACTGCAAAAATTGGGTTATACATCTACAAACAGTGCTTTGGTAAACAATCTTGCATTAAGTCTGTCGGATTGCTATTGGATCATGCCAAGGGAAACTGAACTATCATGGGCAGAGGTGAATCTGTTTGCGAATGATTTTGTAGATACATTCGGTGAAATAACCCTGAATTCAGATTATGTGATCGATCTTCGCAACAAGACAAGGTTCGACTGTGCAACTTCGCAGGGAGAATTACAGAAGAAGTGGTGCATAGATAAGAATGGTCGGAGATTCCTTATCAAGGGCAATTACGGGGATTCATATCAGCAGAGCTTAAACGAGATATTTGCTGCCAAACTGCATAAAAAGCAGGGTTACAACAACTATACGAATTCCCTTGCTTAAAGAATTATATGAAAAGAAAAGGATGAGCTTAAGGGCGTTTCAGGACGGGAAGGATATTTGGAAGAGGTAGTATGAATTATGCATCAAATAGGGTATTCT
>JAILNV010000086.1 GCA_024691125.1 Lachnospiraceae bacterium
TATCTGAAACAACTGCTCGTCCGAATATCCGCTGATTATCCAGGTTCTCTTTCGCTTTATCCTGTGAATAACAGCTCCATATCGAAGAACCTCCCTGTCTTATGACCTCATCCTCAATCAATTTATATACAGGGTATTCATGAGTATCCCAGTTCTTCACAATATGCATATATTCGGAATATTTGGCCTCAAGCATTTCATCATATAGGACAGGAACACTAATGGTAGTACATTCAAACGGGATCTCTATACACTCTCTGTAATATGACGCCGGTACAGGCTTACCCCTGGTTTCATCAGACATAGTGGAAACCAGGTCACCCTGATCCTCACCATACATTGCAGCGGCCGTATCCAACATCTGATACAACTGCTGTCTTACAGGCTTACCCTCCCGAATCATAAAGCCAAACATACGGGCAATCTCTCTGATATTATCTGCGCCTCTTTCTTTACCAAGTTTTATTTCTTTTGCATCATATATATCTGTATATGCCTTTATCAGCCTTATTGCTTCCCACTTTGCATCTTCAAGTTTTTGATCCTTGTTCACATAATCAAGAGGATATATATCTATTCCGGCGATATAAGGAAATCCGTGACTTTTCTCAATCTCCTCTACGGTATTGGGAAGGCTTTTCCTATTGACCACGCGTGTTAAAAGATTCGCGTATTCCGGCTCTGTATACATATTTAAAACAGCATACCCTTCCGGAAGCGCCTCTTCTGCGATCTTAAGGAATTTCATATAGTCCTTCCTGAGCATACATATATCCAGATCATCATCCCATGGAATAAAGCCGCCGTGCCTTACTGCTCCTAGCATGGTACCCCAATCCGCACAGTACCTGATCCCGTGTGTCTCGCACACCTTCCTTACAGCATCAAAAGCCTCGAGCGTCGCGGCCCAGGTCCTCTTCATCCTTGACGATACATAGAAGCCATCCCTTATTTCAGGTTTAAAATACTCCCTTTCAAAGAACATATATCACACTGTCTCCCGTATTTCTCTTAGAGTATCTGCGTAATTCCTTCCCTTTCCAAACAGAAGGGTCGTTCCAAGTACGAATCCCTTCACTCCGAGGGGAGCATATTCCCTTATCTTGTCAGCTCCGCATGCTCCGTCCCAATAAATATCAAAATCCATATCATCCTTGATCCTTAGCAGCTGATCATACTTCTCCCTTACATATGGCAGGAACAGCTGTGCCGCATTGCCTGGATTAACAGACATTACGAGTACCTTCTTTACTATCCTTAGCATCATTCTGACTGTTTCTATGCTTGTACCGGGATTTATTGCAATACCCGGAATCATACCGGCATCTATTATCTTCTGAAGGGTGGTGGAGGGATGATATTCTGCCTCGGGATGGATGTAGATCGTATCCCCTTTCCTCAGATTTCCTGTAAACAGCCCTATCGTGTTCAATGGGTGTTCAACCATCAGATGCACATCCAGCGGCTTATCTGTTAATGACCTGATGCACTTCAGATCATTAAGAGACATGGCAAAGTTCTGCACATATCTTCCATCCATTATATCTATATGAAAGGAGTCGATACCTCCTTCATCCAATGTCTTAACCTCTCTCTCAAGATTCCTGTAATCGGCACACATCATTGATGCCATTAACTCAATGTTCATTTCCATCCTCCGATAGTTATTCTTGTATATCTGCTTATATAATATATCATTTCTTCAATGCATAACTCTAAATATCATAATTTGCCAGCATCACCGGCTTCTTTTTTGTGGTAAGCGCGGGGACGAACGGCGATGGACTGCCATAATATGCATCAAAAGAAGTGGCCACATCTTCCGCATCCTTCGGTGTAAATGTCAGCATATTATATTTTACATTAGCATTTCCATCAACAGCGTCTCTGTCTAAAAGCTCAAAAAGCTTTCCCGAAAGCTCCGGATCCAATTCATCCCAACATTTCCGGTCTCCGGGATATAAGGCTATTGTCAGACGCAGGGATTTCCCTGCATTACCGAATATCTCAAGCCGTGAATCAACAGCTGCCATAAGGATACCCTTATGCTCTGTCAGCTCACTGGCACCTATACAGTATAACATCTTCTTTTCTTTTTCCGGTACTACACATTTAATATCGGCCTGATCCGTATCAAGCTTTATTCTATCCTGCCAGATATCTCTTGTATCCTCGCCAGCAAATGATGTCAGCGCATTTACATACTGCTCCTTTATATTCTTTGACCACAATAAAATCTCGTCAGAAAATATGATCCCTGGGGCTGTAACATAATGCTTAAGGTTATATTGGTCTGTCTTGTCCTCTTTACCGAACTCAGCAGTCCTTAAAGCGGAAATATATATAACCTTATCCGCATACCTGCGTATATTAGCTGCATAGAATATAGGAGGCACGGTCAGCACAGGATTCGTTTCATCATACGGATTCTGAATATAGACCATATCCGGGCAATGGAGGCTTAGGTCATACTTCATCCAATCCATATATGAAGAAGCTATGCTCCCCGGGTAATCCTCAAGGTGAACTGCTCCCTGTATTTCCTCATCGGTCATTCTTATCTCTCCGAGAACGGTCTTTCTCATAAGAGGAAGCGGAACAACATATATGTCAGTATTAGCGATTGCAGACATCTTATCGCAATATGGCTGCAGGCTCTTCCACTCCTTCCCTCCTGTCGGAAGGAAGAGAACTTCCCTGCGTTCAAGTATATCCTTCTTTACTCTGTCTTCTACAAGTTCAAGAGCCTTTCGGCTTTTCGGAAGCCTCTTATTTGATGCAGATGATCCCAAACTGTCTGTTTCGTCTTTCCGTCTCTCTTTCCTTCTCTCGCCTGACAGTTCCTGATACTCCATCCACAATGCATCGCAATATCCCTGCAATACTTCTATTACTCTTTTTGTGCAGTCACGTTCTTCTCCCTTAACCTGTTCAATAAGCGTACCGAGGTCTGCCGCAAGCTGTTGACTGTCCGAGATCAGCTGAGTGAATTCCTCCGGAAGATTTTCCGGCTTCCGGTCACTCGTTTTATACTGCGCATTCTCTACCTGTGTATCCTGAATATCCTGTGTATCATCTGCCTGTATGCTAGTTGCTATCTCTGGTAACAAATTCTCAGCATCATTCAGCAGTGCCTGCAGCTCCTTAAGACATTCCTTTGATATGGTTCTTAGCGAATTGCTCTTATCTGGTTCGGGACGTTCTAGCATTGACCGATCAAAGCTGAAACGGTCGAAGCTTTCTCCCGAAATCTGCTCCATATCGGCCTTCTGTGCTTCAAAGAACGGATAATTATGTCCGCTCCAAACCTTACGTATCTCGCAGTAATTGCCGTATCTTCTTGAAAGCACCATATTATAAGCTGCCGGTACTGGTATCGTAGTATCCTCAAAAGGAAGC
>JAILNV010000087.1 GCA_024691125.1 Lachnospiraceae bacterium
CCTTCCTTTTCTATTGCCCCTTTATACATCATATTCACTTGGTGTAATAAACGATACTTCTATTCTCCCCTTAATTCCCTTAAAGAATTCTATCGCATAGGCATTCAAAGCCTCAGCCTTTTCATTGAGGAAGCTGTATGCCTTATCTATATCGAAGTAATTCACATTATCAGGAGTATACCCGTCAAAGCCTGCCAGAGCCACATCACTGCAGCCACATTTGATCAGTACTCGTATCAGCATACACATTGAGTTATCCGGGAACTCGGCTTCCTCATCGATCACGCTCGAGTAATTGACAACATAATCGAATTCGCGGTCATTCCTTGTAAGGTTTGAAGAAGCTATAAGCTTTATATCCGCGTTGGCACTGTCATGAAGCCTCCCTGCCGACTGCAGAAACCTTGTATTGTTTGTAATAAACATATAATCGGGATGAAACAGCTTGTTTATATAATTTACCGAGATTATAAGCGGTGATTCTCTGTCTATGAACTCTCTGATCTTATCACCGCATCTGTTTACACTTGAACCGGGTCCCAGCATAAGTATCTTTCTGTCTGAAAGCGCATCCGAAAGTCTCTTAATATCCTCCGAATCATCGCATTCATTCTTCTGGTATTCCATGTACAGTTCCTCAACCAGCTTCATGTTCTTCTCAAGCTTCTGCCCCTCGGGGATACGCTTCAAAATATCGTTTATTGACGTTATTGAAAGAGTACGCTTGTTCATCAGATATGATACATAATCGGGATGAACCCTGTTCGACGCAGCTATATAATAAAACAGCTGATAACCCCAGGGAGACCTTCTCTGGAAATCCATCACGCTTGTGGTTATCGCTTCCTGCATTTCAGTAACAACATATTTCTTACCATAATGCTCATTCATATACATTGCAACGAGCTCAAGCGGTGCATTTCCGGCGCTCTTACCCATTCCATATAAAGTACCGTCCACCAGAATATCCCTCTCCGTTTCATAATCGAGAGCAGTTGTCGTATTGGTATATCCAAGCTGAAAATTATTGTGTGCATGAAAGCCGAGAACGATTCCCGGTTTTAGATTGGTATCAATAACATTCATTATATGCTTAAGCTCAACCGGATTGAGCAGGCCATACGTATCTACCATTGACAGAGCATATGGTTCTATTTCATTTGCCAGGCTTATCACTTCCAGAAGCTCTTCATCAGAATATGATGTTACTGAAACAAGCTGGGAAAAGACTTTATATCCCAGCTCCTTAACAAGGCGGCAGAATTCCATTGCCGGATGCATATTATGCTTTTTAAAAATGACTCTTATCCCATCTATATAGGATTCATCGGCAGGTCTTATATTTCGTATATCGCAGGTACCGTAATCAATCATACCAACTATCATTGCATTCCTGCGGTCAAGCTTGCCGTATATGCGTTCAACGCAGTCCGTATCAGGCATTATACTCCTGTTAATATCAAAGCTTCTCCTGTCGTCAAGAAATCCTATCTCTATTACATCCGCACCCGATGCGGTAAGCCTCTCAAATATATTTACAAGATTATCATGGCCGAATTCCCAATCATTTACATATCCGCCATCTCTCAGCGTACAGTCAAGCAAATATCTGTTCTTCAATATTTACTCCTTCCATTGTTTGTCATAAGAATCTCTTATTATCTTTTATTCTCCGGTATTTCTTATGAACGCAATTTCATACAGCTCATGCAGTATCTTAGAGCTTACCGAACCATTTCTGATCAGATTAACGAAACAGTACAGAGGATATCCGGCCGGCAGATGCTTCTTTATTATCATACCGTTCTCTTTCCATGTCAGCTTCTCATTCCTGACACTGATACTTTCTTCATCCAACGAATAGCAGCAGATAAGCCTGTCAACAGCTTTATATTTCATTCCGGCCTTTTTCTGTCTTATCATCCATTCTCTGTCGGCAGAAATCCTGTAGAAAGTATCAAAAGCATTTTCAGAAAAACATCTTTTGGATGCAAACATAGCCTGATGGTTGATACAGTCACCTAGCAGATAATAGAATAAGCCTGAGCAGAACTGAGAGTATTTCCTTACCGATCTGCTTCCGTCCGGATTCATATATACTATATTGCCGTATATAATATCCACCTCGGGTTTCAAACTCCCGACAATATCACTGATCACTTTGTTGTCATGAAAAAGATCGCCGGAATTGAGGAAATAAATATAATCGCCTTCTGCCATCCTGGCTCCTTTATTCATTGCATCATACAGTCCGTTGTCAGGCTCACTCACATAGCGGATCCTCCTGTCTCTCTCCGCATAGTCCCTTATAATAGTGACGGTCCCGTCTTCTGATGCCCCGTCAACGATCACATAATCTATATCGCTGTAATTCTGGCTTATTACAGATAATATTGTATCCTCTATTGTAGATACTGCATTATAGGTCACGGTTATGACAGTGATCTTAATCATAAGCGGCTCCGGTTCCCCCTTACATCGTCCTGTTAATCCTGTTCTTTCTTGACATACTGTCTGATCTTGTATAGAACATCCTGTGTCCCAGTCTGAACACTGACAGAAACATATCCCGCGGAATTATTCTGTATAACACTTTCTCACATCTTAACGCGAATCCGTTTTCCGCAGGTTTTTTCACATAGTCATTCCACAGAGACCGCTTCATATATTCATCGAACAGATCATTGAAAGGATGAACATTATCCTTATTCCATGGGAATTCTCCCACAAATCTGAAAAAATGTACTATAACCGGGTCTTTTACCGCCTCTTCCAGCTGTTCTGTTGAATAATACACTGTGTGAGCATAATTCTTAAAATATGCATTCATTGAATACGCCTTATGCACAGGCTGAAGATTGAATCGCGGCTGTAAAGTCCGGATATCACCTTTGCAAACGACATTTATAAGATCCTGATCGGGAGAAGGATATTGTGCTCTTACTGTCCTGACATGGTCTATTATGCGCTCTGTGTAATTCTTTTCACGCCACTTACCTGCATCAAACAGAATCACGCCCGAATTATAATAGCCATCTTCCGCACTTAGACCTATATCCTGCTTATGCTCTTCACCCAGAGAATCATAGACCATTCCTATCGTGCAGTCATTAAGCTCTGAAGCAAACAGTTTACTGATGCTTCCTGCAACTATGGTATCCGAGTCAAGATACAGTACTCTCTTTGTTACTTCCGGGAAGATTTCCGAAATAAACATCCTGATATTCGCGGCATATGAGCCTCTGTAAGAGGGCATCCCCATTTCCTTAATTCTGTCAATCAATGCACTGCCGTCTATATAGTTAATATCTCTTCCGTATACAGCTTTCAGCTTATCAAACCGCGAGCGGGAATCCTCTGACAGACCTTCACCCAGTATCCATACCTTAATAGTGTCCGCGTCTTTATTATTTTCAAAAAGAGAAGTTATGGATACTCCTGCGTAAGGTGCGTATTTCTCATTGAACTGATATAATATATCCATTACTGTTCCTTATCAAAATTGATACGTTTCTCTTCTACTACTATTGGACGGTTTATGACACGTATATTAATATTCAGTATATACTCTCCGATCAGACCTATGAACAGAAGCTGCAATCCTCCGAGGAAAAAAACACCTATTGTCATGGGTGCTGTACCTGCCAGAAAGTTACTCCAGTTACAGAGCTTCATGATAAGGTAAATTATCGCTATCACAAAACTTATCCCCGAACAGACAACTCCGACAAAAGTAGCAAGTCTTAATCCTATTTTTGTATATGATGTGAAGCTGAGCATAGCAGCATCATACAGACTGTAGAAATTATTATGTGTTTTGCCCGCTCTTCTTTTGGGCTGCTCATATTCTATTTCCACCATATTAAAG
>JAILNV010000101.1 GCA_024691125.1 Lachnospiraceae bacterium
ATCTTGATTAGTGATTTTTGGGGTGAAGATATGACAATACGTGACAGGATATTTGATAAGCTTGACGAACTGAATATGACGCAGAAGGAGTTCTCGGAGAAAACGGGGATTGCCCAGAGCACGGTCAGCGACTGGAGAAAGAAAAGGACCAACCCTACGGCTGATAAGATCATGGTCATCTGCAAGGTGCTGAATGTTCCTGTTGAATGGCTGCTTTCCGGGATAGAACCGGAGGGATCTTTCGCGCAATGTTTGTAAAGTATAGTTCATATAATTGAAATACAAGTATAATGTTGAATATATTGTAAAGATTTAGTTGAAGAGAATTTTAAACTGATGTAAAATGAAAATAGAGAAGAGGGAAGGAAACATAGATAATGAGGGAAGAAACAAGGCAGGATCTTTTGTCAGCCGATGAGATCGGGACGAAATATGATGAGTCGGCCAAGATGATATGGAAGAACAGGGAGATACTGGCGCCGCTTCTTAAGTATTCTATTGAAGAACTAAAGGATGAAACAATAGAACAATAATGAAACTGATAGATGCGGACTCGATAAGTGAGGATATACCGGTATCAGATCTTCCACCAACTGTGACATCACTTGCAACCGAAAACAGTTCGGTGACTGAGAAGCTTATCACGTTTGATCTTAAGTTCAAGGTGAAAAATCCAGTATTATCAGTCGGAAAGATACTGGTTATGCTCCATATCGATCTGGAGTTTCAAAACAAATACAGACCTACTTTGGCAGATGGGAGAAGTTATCCACTTATTAAAAGAGGCATATATTACGCAGCAAGGGAGATAAGTTCACAGCTTGGAAGGATAACGAACCAGACGAATTATGCCGATATAGAAAAGGTAGTAGGTATATGGATCGTAAATGAGGATGTACCAAAGGATATCCAGAACACGGCAACACGTTATTACCTGAAAAAGGAAGACTACATTGGGACAACAAATGAAAGTCAAGCAGATTATGATCTGATTGAGGTGGTGATCATCAGAAGAGGAGAGCAGACTGATATAACGGAGCCATTGTTCGGATATCTAAAGAGTGTATATGATGCGGATATAGAAGAGATAGACAAGTATACTCCGGCGAGTGCAAATCCGGAGTTAAAAGAGGAGGAGCTTTTATGCGCAGCATAATTCAGGATAGCTCCGACGACTGGCCGCCGACGTAAGGAGGGGGCAATTCCGCGTGATCAGGAGGTGTTAAAGATGCCGGGAATGAGTCAGGTTATATATGAGCATGGTGTTGCAGAGGGGATATCACAAGGAATATCACAGGGAATATCACAGGGGATATCACGGGGAATACAGCAAGGAATACAGCAAGGAATACAGCAGGGAATACAGCAGGGACAGAATGTATTGATAGAAACTATTCAAAGACTTAAGAATGGTGAGAGCAGGGAAGATATAATAGCGTCGGGGATTGATGAACATACTGTTGATCTGGCAATTTCAATCAGATAGATTGAACATAAAAGCATCCCGTCATTTTAAACTTTGGTTGACGGGATGTTTTATTTGTAGCAATATTCATATACTTGAATATTCGCAAGATAAATGTAAGAGGATCCTGTGATGACGATAAGTGAACGTATTTTTGAAAGATTAAGACAATTGGATATGACGCAGAAGGAGTTTGCGAAGGAATCCGGAATACAGCAGAGTACCATCAGTGAATGGAAGAAGAACAAGACCAATCCATCATCTGACAAGATACTCTCAATATGTAAGACACTGGATGTGGCGCCCGAATGGCTTCTTTCCGGGGTGGATCCTGTAGCAAGCAGAGGTAAGAACCGGGAGTATTATACTGTAGATGTCAATACAGATACCGGGCTTCTTATATCTGAGTTCAATAAACTGGACAGAGCAGAGCGCGACAGGATCATGGGATATGTGGAGGCGTTTGTATCAATGAAGGAGAAGTAAAGGGAGGAAAATATTGCCAAGAAAGAAAAGGGTATGGTATCCCGGTGCGGTGTATTATGTGATGAACCGGGCTAACCGCAGAGTGGTCCTGTATAAGGATGAAGATGATTATTATTCATTTATAGAAAGTGTTCAGATAACCTCAAAGATATACCAGTTCAGACATTGGTACCGCAAATCAATGTGGTACAGTTTAGGTCAAATTAAGTTTCGTGCGGAATGACACCACATAGCTTTAGTATACTGTAAAACTATGAGGAAGTATAAACAGGGCGATTCTTAGGAAGTGTAATATAAAAATGGTACACTAAATAGACCCTCCAAGCAAGGTTTCAGGCTATAAGATTTAGTTTGATATGACAGAATAGAAATAGTACAAAGGATGTACCGCAAACCGTTACAAAGATGTTACGGAATATTACGATTATAACATCGTTTAAGTGCGTGAAAGATTTCTTTCGCGCAATGTTTGTAAAGTATAGTTCATATAATTGAAATACAAGTATAATGTTGAATAT
>JAILNV010000122.1 GCA_024691125.1 Lachnospiraceae bacterium
TGCGTTTAAGCCTATCAGTGATGCGTCACCCAAATATGTATTGTCCATGGACAGATTGGATTTTTCCAGGGATGGCATTTCTCATATAAATATAGTGGATTTTCTGCTTGGAAAGAAAGAACTTATGCTAACTTAGTGCCATAAATCGAGAAAATACCCTAAATTGTGGCACATAAATTGCAAATGAGTGAATAAAACGGTGAACGGCGGTTATGAGAGAGATACAGGTTCATTTTTTGTGCAAATGTGACAAAGCAGCAAAATAACAGTGATTTTGGAGATGTGACATACAATGAAATATGGCGAAAGCACACTTGATTTTAAGTGTGCTTGGCTACCAATAAACAACCCCATCGGGTCGTGTCAAAAGCAGGGAAGATGTGCTGTAGATTGACACGGGCTGGTGGGGTTGTTATTTGTTTGAACTTATATAATTAAAAAGGAATGGGTTCTTGATGGAGATACAGTTTCTTATGGTGGTGCAGGAGATTCTTGACAAGAGATCGACAAAGGGCAAGAAGTTTACCGAAAGGCCGAAGCATATGCTTGTTGGTAAAGTAATATGCGGATGCTGCGGCGCAAATATGACGCACCATGGTGGATTCGGAGGAATGATCGCCGCTATCTACAGATGCTGCCGGGCTGCCAATGGTACAGGCAGTATACATGAGAAGAATACAATTAACGACAGGGATTTGGAGGATGCAGCCTTTTCAAGGCTCAAGGATGAGATTTCACATATGGCGGACAGGGATGTTGTTAACGCTTCTGCCGAAGATATCCTTGCATCCAGGTTAGGGGAGATAGAACAGAGCGTATCAGAGGCTGAAGCAGGTCTGGAAGATGTTTACCGCCAGCAGAAAGAAAGCTACGAGGCATATAGGTCGGGCATCATATCCAAAGAAGAATTCCTGGCTGAAAAAGAACGTCTGGAGAAGCTTGATGAGGAAATCCATTCGGAACTGATAGAGAAAAGGAAAGCTGCATCTGAAATGGAGGATGAGATCCGTGCCAGGGTTAAGGAGGATCCGCTGATCGGCGATACCCTTGAAGGATGGGATGAAGGCTGTAACAAGCTCACGAAGGAGATGTGCGATATCTTCGTGGATACAGTCACAGTCTGGTCGGATGGAAAGGTGGAGATTAAGTGGAGGTTTGCTGACAGCAATAGTGTGAACTAAAGAAACAAATGAAGTTCTAGGGGTGGCATCTGTGATTACAGGTGCCTTTGGAGTATAATCAATGGGAACGGAAAATCCGGGGTGTAACTAAAGGGAATATTTCCCGAACCCATAGAAAAAAAGTAGAAAATGTAGTATTATTAGGACAAGAATAGTCAGATGGAGGGATAAATGGCAACAGAAAAAGATACGGCAATGGGCGACCTTGAAGCCTTGAATGATGTTTTTGCCGATATAATGAACGTCCTGATGTTCAAAGGGAAAGCCCGTGTCAACGAAGCAGATTTGGAGCAGGGAAGAGAAAAGTCATCATATGAATCTGATCAGGAGATCAGGCTCCGTCCGCAGTATAGGGATATACATAAGTTTTGGAAGAAGTGCGAGGTAAGGCTCGCTTACATAGGAATGGAGAATGAGACCGCACCGGAGGACGATATGCCGTTTCGGGCAATCGGATACGATGGAGCGGCATACCGGGATCAGATATACTATTACACGGATGAGGAAGGGAAACGGCATAAAAGCACGGAACGATTTCCTGTTATTACCCTCGTATTATACATGGGGTACAAGAGACGCTGGGACAAGGCTAAGACGATCTATGAGACCTTGGGCGATAGCCTGGACGAAGAGTTGAAGCCTTTTGTGCATGATTATCCGATCAACCTGTTCGAGATAGCATTCCTCGAAGATGAGGACGTAGAACTGTTCCAGAGTGATTTCAAGATTGTGGCAGATTATCTGGTACAGATGAGAAAAAACGATGACTATAAGCCGACACCGGTACAGATCAAGCACGTAAGGGAAGTGTTGAACGCAATGGCAGCATTGACACAGGATACGAGATTTGAAGAGGTCTATATAGAGGCCGAGCAGAAAGGAGATGAACCAAAGACTATGAGCGAGGTATTGGATAGAGTAGAAAACAAAGGACGAAAAGCAGGACAGCTAGAAATAACTAAACTTATGGCATTTCTAGCGGCAAACGGCAGAAGTGATGATATCGTAAAGGCGGGAAAAGATGAAAGTTTCCTTAATAAATTGCTTATCGAGTTCAATAGTGGTTTATTGGTCGCAAAATAGAGAGTCTGGCTGGAATTGAATCAGCCGAAGAAGAAATAGATGATATAAATATATAAATGCTAAGTATACTTGAGGGGTAAAAGGTTACTCATACTTCGCAGCCTGACATTCAAGTAAAACTACGATAAAAACCTATTTTACAGCAAACAAAAAAGGTATAAGCACTCCTTTTGTAGTATAATTTAATTAGCTACAAAAAAACCTACTCAAAAGGAGACTTATACCAT
>JAILNV010000124.1 GCA_024691125.1 Lachnospiraceae bacterium
ATCGGAATAGACAGATCCTCCGCATTCGGGCCTTTCCCGGTAATTTCGATGTATACCGACTATGATAACCTGTTTTCGTATGAAGACGGCATATATGTATTGGGCAAGACCTATGATGACTGGCTGGCAAAAGCCGAAGAATACAGAGCCTCAGACAATGACAGTGAAGACGCGTCGGATTTCAACCCCGATGAACCTGCAGGCAACTACTCAAACCGCGGAGCAGACTGGGAAAGACCGGCAACCATAGAATACATTCCGTATGATGAAAGCAACGGCTTTACCGCCGATCTCGGTATCAGGATAATGGGCGGCGGAAGCAGAAACCATACCCAGAAGAGCTTTCGTCTTAAATGCCGCAAGAAATACGGAAGCAGATATATTGCATATGATCTGATACCCGGCAACGTACGCTCAGATGGAACAGGCTCTGTAGAAAAATATAACTCATTTATATTAAGAAACGGAGGAAATGACTGCGATTATGGAAAGATCAGAGATCCGTTCATCCAGCAGATGGTTAGTTCGCGCAGCTTTGAAACACAGGCAAACGAGCCGGTGGTGCTTTTTATAAACGGTGAATACTGGGGCTGTTATACGCTGTGTGAGGACTATAGCGGGCATTATATAGAGTATAATTACGGCATAGACGAAAACAACGTTATAATCGTAAAGAACGGCAGTATCGAAGAAGGCATGGAGGAAGACATGCCATCGTTTTATGAGATGCAGGATTTCATTACCGGAAATGACATGAGTGATCCCGCCAACTACCACAAAGCATGTGAAATGCTTGATATGGAGAGCTTTGCCGGGTATTGTGCACTCAATATTTATATCTGCAACAAAGACAGTATTTTTGTAAATGACAACAACTGGGCCATGTGGCGTGTCAGGAGATTTGATAAGCTCAGCAGATGCGGTGACGGCAAATGGCGCATGATGTGCTTTGACACTGATTACTCATCCGGGATCTATGATGATGTAGGTGTATATGAAGATATAATGAGTACGGCGTGCGATAAAGAAGGTATATCCACCGGCAGCAGGCTTCTTGGCTCTCTTATACATAATGAAGATTTCAGGAAGCTCTTTATCACGGAATTATGTGATATGCGGAATATAGATTTCAGGAAGCAAAAAGTAAGTGATACGATCGCTGTATACAGGCTTCAGTACGGACTGCTGGTTCCTTATTCCATGATCCGTTTCGGTCCGGAAACGGTGGCAAGGTTTATGGATCCCGTCGAGTACGTCAGCCAGTCCATTGATAATGTGGAAGCATGGTTCCTGCAAAGATATGATGTTTTCCCTATCCAGATAATGAAACAGTTTGGATTATCCGACCCTGTTGATGTAACGGTGCTGTCAAATGACGAAACGGCCGGAGCCTTTACGATAGACAGCAGCAGGATCCTGATGGCGTCAGAATTCCACGGATCATATTTCAGGGAAATCCCGATAGCGGTATCAGCCATTCCTGTTGATGGACGATACTTTGATCATTGGGATATTACAAACGGAACCGTTATTTCGGAAAACGGCGGAACAGTCACACTGCTTCCCGATACCGGTTGTATTATCAAACCGGTTTTCTCAGACCATCCTTAAAGCATCAGAGCGAACAAAATACACACACGAAACATTCAGTTGGGAGCTTAAATAAACACTATGAAAATACTGTCGGTAAATCTTTGGTTTGACAAATACGGTCATAAGACTCTGGCACAGCTTAAGAGCTTCGCACATTTCGGATACGAAACCTATGCTGCCACGATAATCGCCGAAAACCAAATGCTTAAGTGTGTTATATACAGAGCAGAATATCCAAATGCTGATTCAGCTGCAGGCAATACATATACCTTAACCGAAGAGACCTCTCAGACTCTTGAGAAGGAACCGTTCGGAACCGCTTATTTCGGTGCCTTCAGATATTTATTCGATTACGCTTCGGATAATGATTTTGATATCGTTTACATGCGCCGTCTTATGTCCAAAATAGCATATGTCGGTCCCCACTTTAAACATCTTGCCGGAAAATGCAGTATAGTATATGAAATCCCCACATTTCCATTTGATGTTCCTTCAAATAAGCTGTATGCATTAAGAGACAGGCTTGAAATGTTTGTGTACCGGCGATGCAAAAAGCATATAAGCGTCACCTCCTGCTGCCTGTATCAGCATGGAAAACCCGATCCCGACTGGCTGCTGTTTGAAAACGGGATTGACATATCCAATTATACTGTACATAAGGTACCTCCGCTTGATTCAGATACATCCGTGATCAACATGCTTATGATAGCCAACATGCAGAGCTGGCACAGAAGTGAACGCATTCTTTATGCCATGAAGGATTACACAGGTACGCATAAGCTTCATCTTACGGTCGCATCACCGGAATCCGATGAGTATACATCAATGCAGAAGCTGGCTGCCGATATAGGGGTTTCTGGCATGATCGACTTTAACGGATTTCTTCAGATATCCGAGATAAACAGAATTGCAGAGAACTGTCATATAGCGGTAGGACAGCTCTCCGGCTCCGAATACGGTGTAATGGAGACTCACGCGATCAAGCACAAGGACTACTGCGGACTCGGTCTACCCATGTTCTCAACCTGCACAGACACATCCTTCCCGGCAGATTATCCATACTACCGTTTTCTTAAGGATACGGATGCGGATATAAATCTTGACGAGATCATCAAGTGGTATGAACAGATAAGGAAGGAGCATCCCGGATACCGCAGCGAAATGTACAGTCATGCCAGAGCCAATCTTCAATACGACGGTTATGTCAGTGAGATCCTTAAGAGGCTCCGGGAGCGGAAGTAATATGTGCTGTTCCGAACAGCCACACACAATATGTTGATGATGACAATCAGGTTCGTTTGGATGTATA
>JAILNV010000125.1 GCA_024691125.1 Lachnospiraceae bacterium
GGTCATACTTGTTGATCGCCCTGTTCATATGGGCATATACAAAGTTCTGTCCGGGAACGGTTCCCCAGTGACCTACGATCTTCTTCTTGATCTGATCCCTTGTAAGGGGCTCCCTAAGCATCGGATTGTCCAGTAAATACAGCTGCGTAGCCGCAATATAATTGGCAGCACGCCAGTATGCATTCAGATCCGATAAATACTGCTCGCTTGAATAATTGTCATTTGCCATATTTTCCTCTCCTTTTCGTCATACTTCTTATATCTTACAGTTCCTTCCCTGTCAGTAATTTATACGCCTGCAGATACTTCTCGATCGTCTTATCCACGATGTCCTGAGGCAATGTCCAGTCATGACCCTCATTTGACTTAAGCCAGTCTCTTGCGAACTGCTTGTCAAAGGATGGCTGCGCATGTCCCGGCTCATAGCCCTCTGCCGGCCAGAAACGTGAACTGTCAGGAGTCAGCATCTCGTCCCCCACAACGATATTTCCATTCTCATCCAGTCCGAACTCGAACTTCGTATCTGCAATTATAATACCCTTTGTAAGAGCATAGTCCGCACACTTCTTATACAGAGCCAAAGTGTAATCGCGAAGCTTCGATGCATACTCCTCTCCCTTTCCGGGGAAACGCTCTTCAAGATACTTCACGCTCTGTTCATAGCTTATATTTTCATCATGGTCACCTATCTCAGCCTTGGTCGAAGGTGTATATATCGCCTCCGGAAGCTTATCCGATTCCTTAAGACCCTCGGGAAGCCTGATGCCGCATACGGTACCGTCCTTCTGATAGCTCGCCCAGCCGCTTCCCGTAATGTAACCTCTTACGATACACTCAACCGGAAGCATGTTAAGCTTCTTTACCATCATGCTGTTTCCCGTGAACTCGGGCTTTCTGAAGAATTCAGGCATGTCGTTCACATCCACGGAGATCATGTGATTGGGCAGGATGTCCTCAGTCATATCGAACCAGAACTTAGACATCTGCGTGAGCACGGTACCCTTCTTAGTGACCGTGTTGTTAAGGATAACGTCAAAACAGCTTATCCTGTCCGTTGCTACGAGAATAAGACTGTCGCCGTTATCATAGATCTCCCTCACCTTGCCTTCTTTGATAGGTTTAAAATCAGTACTCATTTCTTTATTCCTCACTTACTCATATTAGTTTACATAAGGTTAATATTATGTTTACCATATTATCATGGCTCTCATATATATAACCCACTGTAATCTTTATCATGGAATGATTTACACTACTCATTATATTTTACAGAAATTGATGATATATGTCCACATTATAGTTAAAAATTATATATCTTCCCCATCGAAATCCCATCCTGTTCTTGCGCCTGTGTCCAATGTACGATATATTATTACAGCGAGGAAGCATTATTCCGGATGTTTCCGAAGATATAAATATTCGGAACAGGTTCAAAATAACGGAAGAAGGTAGACGGATCATGGCACTCGACGGAATAACAATGGCAGCTCTGTGCAAGGAGCTTAATGATAAAATATTAAACAGCAGGATATATAAGATAGCACAACCCGAAGAGGATGAACTTCTGCTCACGTTAAAGACAGGCAGCGGCCAGCAAAGACTCCTTATTTCGGCCGGTGCTTCACTGCCCTTTTTATATCTGACGGAGGAGAACAAACCAAGTCCTTCTACTGCACCCAACTTCTGCATGCTGCTCCGAAAGCATATACAGAACGGGCGTATAGTGGCAGTCCGCCAGCCCTCTCTTGAGCGGATACTGATGCTTGATATCGATCATCTGAACGAAATGGGTGATATGTGCCGTAAGACCCTTGTGGTTGAGATCATGGGCAAGCACAGCAACATTATCTTCCTTGACGATAAAAACATGATAATAGACAGCATCAAGCATATTTCATCTGCCGTGAGTTCCGTGCGCGAGGTGCTTCCCGGACGTGATTACTTCATCCCGAACACTCAGGATAAATCAGACCCCCTGTCCGTAACACAGGAGGTTTTCATTAACGCTGTCATATCCAAACCGATGCCTGCTGCCAAGGCTGTATATACGGCCCTTACCGGCTTCTCTCCCGTAATGGCTGAGGAGCTTCTGTACAGAAGCGGTCTGGATTCGTCCATACCTGCCTCCGAATTCGGTGAAGATGCGCTTCACCATCTGTATAATAATTTTATCTGGCTGACAGACAGTATCAAGGCAGGTGATTTCGAGCCAAACATCATCATTAAAGACGGTACGCCTATTGAATTCGCTGCGGTAAAGCTTACACAGTACAACGCATCCGGAAATGAGACCGAGACCAACCCTTCTATCTCTTATGTGCTGCAGAATTACTACGCCCGTCGCAATACCGTGACCCGTATCAGGCAGAAATCTGCCGATCTTCGCCGGATAATATCAACAGTACTTGAACGCAACGTGAAGAAATACGACCTTCAGCTCAAGCAGCTTAAGGATACCGAAAAGAAGGATAAATACAGGGTGTACGGTGAACTCATCAATACCTACGGTTACAATCTTGAGCCGGGCGTAAAAACATTCGAGGCAGATAATTACTATACCGGCGAGAAGATAACCATTCCCCTGGATCCTGATCTGATCCCTTCAGAGAATGCCAAGAAATACTTCGACCGTTACGGAAAGCTCAAGAGAACAGAGGAAGCCCTGACCCTGCAGACAGCAGAGACAAAGTCAGAGATAGAGCATCTTGAATCCATTGCCGCTTCACTTGATATCGCGCTTCAGGAAAGTGACCTTACGGAAATAAAGGATGAACTTGCCGAAGCCGGATATATCCGCAGGAAAGGCGGAAATAAAAAGAAAGAGCTCAAAAGCAAGCCCTTTCATTATGTAAACCAAGACGGTTTTCATATATATGTAGGTAAGAATAATTATCAGAATGATTACCTTACCTTTAAGCTGGCATCCGGCAACGACTGGTGGTTCCATGCCAAGCAGATCCCGGGGTCTCATGTTCTGGTAAAATCAGAAGGACGTGAGCTTACCGACCGCACCTTTGAGGAGGCCGGAGCACTCGCAGCCTTCTATTCCAAAGGCCGCGAACAGGATAAAGTAGAGATAGACTATGTTCAGAAGAAGGAGGTAAAGAAACCCGCCGGTGCCAAGCCCGGTTTTGTGGTTTATTATACCAACTACTCGCTCGTGGCATCTCCGTCACTTGACGGGCTTACTCTCATTAAAGACTGATGCCCCACCTTATATCACTTCTCTCTCATCTCATAGTTCACGTCTTCATCTATCATATTAAGCATGATATCGGCAAAAATGGGATCAAACTGCGTACCGCGGCCCTTAACGATCTCTTCCCTCACACGTTGCTGCGGCATCGGCTCACGATAACTCCTGCAGCTGGTCATGGCATCATAGGCGTCCGCCACAGCGATTATCCTTGCTTCCTCCGGAATCTCCTCGCCAAACAGACCGTCAGGATACCCGCCGCCTGAATACTTCTCATGATGCCATCTTGCCCCACATGAGAGCTTGGGTTTCTCCTTTATGTTTTTAAGTATTCTTGCGCCCATAACAGGATGGTTCTTGATCTGCTCGAATTCCTCATCCGTCAGTCTTCCCGGCTTATTGATAACAGCATCCGGCACGCCTATCTTTCCTATATCATGCAGCAGCCCCATCATGTAGATATCGTCAATCTTCTCATCCCTGTAACCGAACCTTCTTGCTATCTCCTTGGAATAATCCGCAACACGGCTCGAATGACCGTTGGTATAAGTATCCTTCGCATCTATGGTCGTTGCCAGTGTCTGTACGATATGGATGAGCATCTGCTCATTCTCCATAACTTTGTTGCTTACCTCATCCTCCAGATGATTCTGAAGCCTTATCATCCTTACCGCCCTCTTAACACGGGCAGTCAATATTTCCGGAACAAAAGGCTTCTTAACGAAATCCATGGCGTCCATTGCGAAGCCTTCCGCCTCGACCTTCTTATTATCGTCTGCCGTAAGGAAGATAACCGGCAGTCTACTCATATTTCCGCCATTTTCCCGCATCCTCCTTAATGTCTCGAAGCCGTCCATGTCAGGCATATTAATATCAAGCAGGATCAGATCGGGCTCATTCACTTCGAGAAAATCAATAAGCTCTGCTCCGGATCTTAATGAAGTGGTACGCATGCTTCCTTTATTAAGTACATGCTCTGCGATTTTAAGGTTAACTACGTCATCATCGACTATAACGATCCATTCCTTCTGATAATCAGATCCGTTCCCGCTGTCCTTATGACTCGTGCTTACACTCTGGGTCTCCCAGTCAAGATCTACCTGCAGCGCCTCAGGCATCCTGTTCCACTTATGAAGCATCCTTTCAAGCACGGAATCTACGTTTGATGCATTAACCTCCTGAAGCACCAGAAGGATCTGATTCAGTGATACCTGAACCATAATATCGCTGTTCCTGAGTGTATTCTGTATGGCTTCCCTGAAATGGCATACCAGACCGTCTTTTTGCTTCACTGAAGATACTTCTTCTTTAAACTGTATGGTAAAGAGTATCTTATATGCCGATGCATTGTATCTTTCGAGATACCTTACAATATATCTGAATACATTCCCGAACACTTCATTTCCAAGCCAAATGGCATTCTCGGGGACGCTCTGTTCCAGAAGGAGTTCCGATATGGCATCTATATCCATATAGCTCTCGCCCTCTATCGGTCTGACTATCTTTTTTTCTGTCATTTCATTAACATCGCTCATGCTGTCTCCTCTATGATCTGCTTAAGTGTGTCACATGTAGCCCTGTACTCGGTAAGCAGCGCCTCACAGTCCTGCTTTACCATATTAAGATCCCCATCCTTGGCTGCGAATTCATGTTTCTTCGCATGTTCGGAAAGGGGCATTATTCCTATTGTAGCCATAACGCTCTTTAGTGCATGTGCTTCCACGGCATAGTTCTTAAGATCATCTGCCGCAAGAGTGCTTCTCATACGCTCTGTCCTCGTATCGCTTTCATCTATTATATCAGCTATGATCTCCTTAAGGAAATCCTCATCTCCGGCGCTGTTCATAAGTGCGCTCTCATAATCCATACCTTCGATCTCTTCCAGTCTTTCTCTGAATGTCATTTCCCCCATACCTCCTGTAAGTTCTTCTTTTCTGTCTGTATTCATTACTCTGTCCTGCTTTGTTACGTCACTGTCAGTCTCATCTGCTTTATCCGGATTATCCATACTTGCTTTATCCGGTTTATTCTCGCCGGACTCGCCTTCTTTAGTACTGTCTGCTCCGGCTGCTTTGGCTCCGGCTGTATCCCCCTGCTCTTCTCCCTGTACAGTCAGTATCTTATCTGGGGGAAGATAATGTCTGATCGTCTGCTCCAAAAGCACCGGATCAAGGGGTTTGGTAAGATAGTCGACGAAACCTGAATCAAGATATATCTGCCTGCTGCCGGCTACCGCATTTGCCGTCAGGACTATTGCTGTTGTTTCATGATTAAGCGAAGCCTCGTCCTCACGAATAAGCTTAAGTGTCTCTATGCCATCAGGCTCAGGCATCATGTGATCCAGCAGAATAATATCATACTTCTTCTCTCTGCATTTCCTTAATGCATCCATTCCCCCCTGGCACAGTTCGGGAACTATGCGGGTGCGCTTTAAAAACAGCCTTACTATGCTCAGGTTGGTTGAATTGTCATCTACTGCAAGTATGCATGCTTCGGGTGCGCTGAAATCACACTCCGACTCATCGTCTCTCTTCAGCGCTCTCCTGTCGTTTTCATAATCCTTCGAAACCGGCGTTTTGTCAACCACATTAACCGGTATCCTTACGGTAAATACGGTTCCCTTACCGTATTCACTTTCCACGCCGATCTCACCGTTCATTGAGTCGACCACATTCTTAACTATCGCAAGTCCCAGTCCCGTTCCTTCCACATTGCGGTTCTTCTTAATGTCTATCCTTGCAAAGGCCTCAAACAGCTCTGCCTTATCCTCTTCCCTTATCCCCTGTCCGGTATCCTTAACATCCATGCACAGACCGTAGTTATCATCTTCCAGATACCGTCCGTAAAGCCTTAAGGTTATACTGCCGGATTCCGTATATTTGATCCCGTTATTGATAAGGTTTATAAGTATCTGCTTGATCCTTACCTCATCCGTATTAATATGATCGGGTACGTTCCCCTCTATTATCGTTTCATAAGAAAGTCCTTTACTGCAGGCTCTCTCCTTAAGCATCGGAGTTATCTCTCTTAAGATATCCGACAGGAAGCAGTCTACGTTCACGATATCTATCCTGCCCGATTCTATCTTTGAAAAATCAAGCACGTCGTTTACAAGGGACAGCAGCATCCTTCCGGCACTCTTAACACTCCTTGCATATTCGTCTATCGTATCGTCATGATTTTCACGGATTATCATTTCATTCATTCCAAGAATGGAATTAATGGGTGTTCTTATCTCGTGCGACATACTGGCAAGGAACCGTGTCTTCGCGTTTGACAGCTCGATCGCACGCTGTCTTTCCATACTTATCTTACGCAGATCGACAACCTGCTGTAATATTACGAAAACAAGCAGGAACATAAGTCCTACAAGCATCGGTATCTCATTGCTCTTTAGGTCTACAAAGACAAGCATGAATATTTCCAGAAGGCAGAAAACCATGAAGCCCATAAAACCTATCGCTGTATATCTGTACTCGTGGGCATAACCCCTTTTAGCATCTATTACAACGATCACAAAAGAAACCACCGCTACGAACGCAAGCACGGCATCCAGATATACCAGTGACACGGCAAAGGACATGATCCATGTAAAATGCAGGACTGACCACGTTATAAGATTGATAAGCGACAGGATCTGTAAAGCGTTAAAGTACTTCTTATATCGTCCCTTCTGAATGGAGTCTATGTAAATCAGGAAGGCAAACGGCATCATCAGACAGCAGATGTAATCCATCACACCATCATAATAGACCTGTCCGAAAACCAGCGGATAAAGATGTGATACAAAAAGCAGCCACCCCGCTACGATCAGGACTCCGAAGGCTGCATACATCATGTCGATCCTCTGGCCATACCACAGCCTCAGTGCGGCTGACGCTATTATTACCAGAGCAGCCGTCACAAACAGTATTGCCGAAAGTACAAAGCTCGTCCCGTATTTTTCGGCAATATACGCATGCGCAACATCAGTCAGAGAGATAAATGTCTCCGGGACCACAATAGGATGACGGTTGGTCCTGTACCGGATCATCTTTATTTCCTTACCGTTATCCTCGGGACTTATGGGAACCAACAGATAATAACTCTTAACCGCGCCTCCCGGTATCCTGACATCCCTTAATACTCTGAAATCGCGTCTTAATACTCCGCCAATATAAACCTCAACATCACTGCGGTTAAGGAAACAGACCACGCTGTTTGGCCTGATGTCATCAGGAAGTCTTGAAATAATGGTGAAATCCTCGTTAAATATCCTTTCATCATTATAGGTGCGTCCCACCTCGAAGCTTTCACCGTCGCTGTCGACAACCGTCCAGTTATCTATATATTCTACCTGCGTATCCGGAGTACTGCCATTTCCTGCTTCCAGGCTGCAAAAATAAACATATGCGATAATACATATGGCAAATAAACAGAAAAAAACGGTTCTGAAAATATCTGGTCTTTTTTCCGCTTCTGTTTGTATCACTCAACCTGCCTCCGGTCAGGAAAACCTCCTACAGATACAACCCCCTATTATTACATAAGTCTCCCACTCTTACATAAGCGTCCTTATACTCTTATGCTCATTTACTCTTATACTCTTGTGTTCTTACATCTCAGATATCAGATTTACCATCTCTATAGCTGACAGGGCACAGTCATACCCCTTATTGCCACCCTTGCTGCCTGCTCTTGCTATAGCCTGTTCGATATTCTCTGTAGTGATCACTCCGAACAGTACAGGTATCCCTGTCTTAAGTCCTACCTGAGCCACACCCTTGGATACTTCATTGCATACATAATCATAATGCGTAGTATCGCCTCTTATAACAGCTCCGACACAGATAACCGCATCGTACTTGCCTGAAGAAGCCATTTTATCCGCAATGAGCGGGATCTCGAAGGCTCCCGGTACCCAGGCAGCCGTAATATTCTGCTCCTCCACACCGTGGCGTACAAGTCCGTCCACTGCGCCGCCAAGCAGCTTGTTAACTATGATCTCATTGAAACGGGAAGCTACTATCCCCACCTTCATTCCTTCTTTGGCTACTACCTTACCTTCTAATACATTAATACTGTTCATTGTCTCTTCCTCCGTAATATTTCTTCCTGTTTTAGTTTACATAATATAACAATCACAGCTTGATCTCATTAAAAATATGTCCCATCTTCTCCTGTTTGGTCTTCATGTAGAACGCATCATACTGCTGAGGCTCGATCTCTATGGGAACCCTTTCCTTAATCTCCAGTCCGAAGCCCTCCAGACTGTATACCTTATCGGGATTGTTCGTAAGAAGCCTTAAGGACTTAACCCCAAGATCTGCAAGTATCTGGGCTCCCACCCAGTATTCCCTTAAATCCGGTGCGAAGCCAAGCTTTAAATTAGCCTCGACCGTATCATATCCCTGCTCCTGCAGCTTATATGCCTTAAGCTTGTTTATAAGCCCGATTCCACGGCCCTCCTGCCTCATATAAAGCACGATTCCCCGGCCTTCGGCCTCGACCTGCCTCATCGCCTGCTCCAGCTGCTTACCGCAGTCACATCTCTTCGAGCCAAACACATCACCAGTCAGGCACTCCGAATGAACCCTGCACAGAACATCCTCACCATCGCCTATTTCACCCTTTATGAGCGCGACATGATGCTCTCCCGTTATGTCATTAACATAGCCTGCTATTCTGAAATTCCCGATTTCCGTAGGCATATCTGCTTCCGCTTCCCTTACCACATGCTTATCATGCACATGCAGATAGCTTTGCAGCTCCTTTATCGTGATGAACTTGATCCCATGCTCTTTTGCCAGCTCCCACAGCTCAGGGGTTCTCATCATGGTACCGTCCTCTGCCATTATCTCGCAGCAGACACCCACCTCCTTAAGTCCCGCCATCCTGCACAGATCCACTGTCGCTTCAGTATGACCGTTTCTCACCAGTACACCGCCGTGTCTCGCTGTAAGAGGGAAAACATGGCCCGGATGTCTGAAATCATTGGGAACCGATTTCTCATCACAGCACTTCTTTATCGTAAACGAGCGCTCAACGGCGGATATACCCGTCGTGGTATTTATATGATCCACCGAAACGGTAAACGCGGTACTGTGATTATCCGTATTCTCCGACACCATCTGCGGGAAACCAAGACGCCTTGCTATCTCAACACTCATGGGCGTACATATAAGACCCCTGCCGTATGTTGCCATGAAGTTAATATTATCAGGCGTAGCGAACTCACCCGCACAGATGAAATCACCCTCATTCTCCCTGTCCGGATCGTCGGTAACCAGGATTATACGTCCTTCCCTCAGTTCTTCAAGTGCTTCTTCAATTGTATTATACTTATATTCCATGCCATGATCCCCGTGTCTTTATTTGTTATTCCTGTTTACGTCAGAAATTCCCTTAACATATCCATCGTAATACCGGCAGAACCGGTATTATCAGACGGTATCTCAGTCTTAACCTCCAGTAACTTCGCTACGTACTTCCCTACAATATCAGTCTCCAGATTAACCGGATCTCCGACATGCTTTAACAGCAGCGTCGTCTCACTTCCGGTATGCGGTATCACCGATACCCTGAAATACGAGTCTGTAACCTCAGCCACCGTAAGACTTATCCCGTCTATCGCAATCGATCCCTTTTCCACTATAAATTTAAGTATATCACATCCTGCTGTGATTGTAACCCATACAGCATTCCCTTCCTTCTTAAAATCACGGATCTGCCCCGTACCATCTATATGTCCCGACACGATATGGCCTCCGAAACGTCCGTCCACAGCCATGGCACGCTCAAGATTAACCTTATCTCCCCTTCCGACAATGGACAGAGATGTTCTCCTCATTGTCTCAGGCATAACATCAGCCGTAAATCCGTCCGAAGATATCTGTGTTACCGTCAGACATACTCCGTTAACCGCAATACTGTCCCCGATCTCTGTACCTTCAAGCACCTTACCGGCACCTATCATTATCTGTCCGCTGCTGCCTGCTGTCCTTAAGTCTCTTATAGTTCCCAGCTCTTCAATAATCCCTGTAAACATGACCCTTCCTTCTATTTCCTCCTATAACTCAGCCGTATATCATCATCATACCGTTTAACATCCGTAAGCTTAAATACTCCTGCTTCATCCACCTTTTCTATCCCTGTACCTTCGACCGGAGTCTTAGCCTCTCTTCCCCCGAAGATCTTAGGCGCCATAAACACCTCCACACCGTCTGCAAGCCCCGTCCTTATGATACTGTCATTAAGCGTGCCTCCGCCTTCAACCAGTACGCTGTCTATCCCAAGCTCGCCAAGCCGTCTCATCAGATAACCAACGTCAACATGCCCATTATCCGCAGGAGTACGTAGTGTAGTGATACCGGCACCGCTTAGCATACTTTCTTTTTCACTGTTTTCCGTACAATGCGCAACGATCGTTCTGTACTTATCCGCCGTCTTTACAATATTACAGTCTGCCGGGATCCTGAGATTGCTGTCACAGATAACCCTTACAGGGCTCTTAAGCCCGTCAATCCGTACATTAAGCATCGGATCATCGGCAAGCACAGTTCCTATTCCGGCCATTATGGCCATATACTTATGTCTTAAGTGCTGAACCTCAGTACGGGATTCCTCTCCCGTTATCCACTTGGAGGCTCCGGTTTTCGTGGCAATCTTTCCGTCCATTGTCATTGCATACTTAAGCACAACATATGGCTTCCCCGTAGTAATATACTTAAAGAACACCTCATTTATCGCATCGCATTCATCTCTTAAGAAATCCTCTGTGACTTCTATCCCGGCGTCCCTTAACATCTTAACGCCCTTTCCCGCAACAAGCGGATTGGGATCCCGCGAGCCGATTACTACCCGGCTTATCCCGCTCTCGATTATCGCATCGGTGCATGGCGGCTGCTTCCCGTGATGGCAGCAGGGTTCGAGCGTTACATATATTGTCGCTCCCTCCGCCGGTTTAGCGCATGACCCACTGTCTTCAGACTTATTAAGAGCAGCCAGCGCATCTCTCTCCGCATGCAGTTCTCCGTATCTTCTGTGATACCCTTCCCCTATTATCTTCCCGTCTTTTACTATAACCGCTCCGACCATGGGATTGGGATTGGTGAAGCCTTCTCCCTTCACTGCCAGCTCTATTGCCCTTAGCATATATTTTTCTTCTATATCAGCCATACACTCTCCTATGATCCTTTCAGCCAAACACCCTCTTCATTTCTACCATACCATGATCCTTTCCGCGGGAGCCAGATACATACCGTCACCCTCCTGCGTTCCGTATGTATCATGGAACTCATCAAACTGTTGTATAACTGCATTGACCCTCAGATAGTTAAGCGGATGCTCACCCCTTGTAAGCCTGTACACTTCTCTTTCGTAGGTCGATATCTGTTTCCATACCCCTGCGTACTGTCTGAAGAAGGCGTCATAGTCGAAATTCTCATCCTCTTCAGCAAGCCTAAGCATTACCTTCATTCCGGCAATATCCGCAATCGCCTCACTCCGGACGTTTTTTCCGATAACCTTATATCCCTCAAAGGCTGTGATCTTATCATAATATGCCGAAAGCCTGTCCGCTCTTTGCGCAAATGCCTTACGGTCACTCTCCTGCCACCAGTTGTTAAGCCGTCCGTCTCCGTCAAAGCCTGAGCCCGTTTCATCGAATGCATGGCTTATCTCGTGTCCGATGATGCAGCCTATCCCTCCAAGCAGCTCAGCCCTGCTCATATCATCATCATAAAAAACATCTCCGAGAATACCGGCTCCTATATTTATTGAATTTTCCTGTGGCTCATAATATGCATTTGCAGTCAGGGCTTTGTTTCTCCACAGTCCCTTATCGACTCTTCCGCCCGTATGTTTCCTGTCAAGTACGGCCTTGTACCGGTTGATCTCTTTTACACAGCTCACATAATCAAGTCCTTTCAGCGACAGCGCATTATAATCCTGCCATTTATCGGGATAAACAGCCTTTATCCTTATCGCATCGAGCTTCTCCACAGCCTTGTCAGCGGTCTCCGTACTGAGCCAGTCTTCGCCGGAAAGCATCTCCCTGTAAGCTGCGATCACCTCTTCACAGAGCGCCGTAATGCTCTTCTTGGCCCCTGTACAGTCATATTTCTTAAAATATGCCTTCTCAAGCGGTTCATTTATATATCTTAGAACTGCATTATACGCAGCAGCTTCATCCTCGGGCATCCCCTCTGCCCCCGACAGCTCATTGTCCCTTACTACAGAAGCCTCATAGCATTCCCTGTCGAGCTTATCCGCCATATACAGAAGATAATGAACGAGCATGTAATTTCTCATAACGCCGACATTCTTCTGAACATACAGCTCATCGAGCTTCTTTATAACTGCAGGCTCACTTATCACATATTCACCGGCACCGGAATACCCGAAGCCCTTAATCTGATCGTACAGAGGAAATGCATGTGTAAGACCCTTGATCTCATCCTCACTGTAAACATTGTTCATCCTGTCATAATAATCTGTTCCGAGCTTATCGGCTTCAGTCATTGAGGCCGATGCTATCTGCTCCTCCAGCGAAAGCACCGAATTAAACACTTCGGAAGCCGCATCCGCCCCAAGACCAAGCCTTCCCGCAACCATCACGAACAGCTTAAGCTTCGCATTGTAAGCTCTCTCTCCCACATCGGTAAAATCCGTATATTCCGCCGGATCCTCAAGCAATAATGTATCATTATTTATACTAACAATGTATTTTCCGGGGTCATTCAGATCAATATTATTTCCGATCCCTGTGAAGGTATCTACGCAGTTACTCCTGTCAAAATCACAGATAAACCGGCTCATTTCCTCTATAGAAGTTATCGACATGATATCATTAACAGTATCTGTAACGGGTTTAACCCCCAGTTCATCTCTTTTGTCCCAATTAAGGATCGTATCATAAAAATCGTGGACAAGCTCAGCGTCATGTCCTGTTACACTGTCATCCTCAAGCAGAGTCCTGACCCTTTCTTCCGTATCCTTCGACATTTCCGCAAAGGGGCTCTCATAGGTATAGCCCTCTCTCAGTTCCGTATCAGCCAGCCACTCATAATTTACAGCCAGATTGTAATCATCCTTAACATCCGGCTTTCCCGAGCTTAATACATTCTCCTTTATATCGGAATCGGTCCACGGTGATCCTCCACCGGCAACCCCGGCCACAGTCATATCTTTATCCTTATTTATATCTCCATCCGTATCTGCCTGCCGGTCTTCCGAACCACCTTCCCCTTCTGTCAGGGTTTCGTCCGCTTCACCTGTTTTCCCGCCATCCTCCGGTACGGTATCATCCCCTTCCACCGAATTACCGGAAGTACTTTTAATCTCATCAATATTATTAACATTGCCTGCATTACAGCCGGTCATCAGGATCATAAGGACCAGCATAACACAGCATAGCTTTTTACACATTATCCCTCTCCGATTTCAGACTTTCAGCACCTTTAATCCTGTCAGGTGCCGAAAAGACGTTCCTTTTTACGTATTTCATTTCCCGATACGCTTCACGATCTCACTGAGAAGCTCGGCTGCCGCCCGGCTTTTACTCATGAGCGGAAGCTCCTTCTGCATATCCTTCGTTATAAGTGTGAGTACATTCGTATCACCCCGGAATCCTGCACCCTCAACCCTTAAGCTGTTGGCAGCTATCATATCCAGATTCTTCTTCTCAAGCTTGGCTATTGAATTTGCTATCATATTCTCGGTTTCCATGGAGAAGCCGCACAGGAACTGTCCATCCTTCTTATGTTCACCCAGATATTTAAGTATGTCTTTGGTCCTTTCAAGAGGAATGGAGAGATCCTCATCCTTCTTCTTCATCTTTTGGTCAGAAACATTAGCCGGTCTGTAATCCGCAACCGCCGCAGCCTTAATGATCACATCCATTTCCCCTGCCCGTGCGGTCACCTCATTAAACATATCTTCTGCCGAAACGATCGGAACATATTCAACAAAGGCAGGAGGCTCTATCGACGTCCTTCCGCTTACCAGCGTAACCTCAGCGCCTCTAAGCATTGCAGTCTCGGCTATCGCGTATCCCATCTTGCCTGATGAATGATTGGTTATGTATCTGACGGGATCAAGCGCTTCCTGAGTCGGACCCGCAGTAACCAAAACCTTCTTTCCCTTCATATCCTTTTCGCATGCTATCTCATACAGCACATATTCAAGCAGTGTCTCAGGCTCCGGCATCTTACCGGCTCCCGTATCACCGCAGGCAAGATACCCTGTCACAGGAGAGATAACCGTCCATCCGTATCCTTCAAGCTTCTTAAGATTATCCTGCACCACCGGATTCTCAAACATATTGGTGTTCATGGCAGGCGAAATATACTTGGGACATTTGCACGCCAATACGGTTGTTGTAAGCATGTCATCCGCTATACCGTTTGCCAGCTTCCCTATAACATTTGCACTCGCAGGAGCTACCATTACGATATCAGCCTTTTTCGCCAGCGAAACATGTTCTACCGAGAACTCAAAATTACGATCAAACGTGTCTACAAGACACTTGTTTCCCGTAAGCGTTTCAAAGGTTATCGGGTTTATGAAATTCGTTGCGTTCATCGTCATGAGCACATGAACATCGGCCGACATTTTCTTAAGCGAGCTTGCCAGCGAAGCTACCTTATAAGCAGCAATGCTGCCGGTTATTCCCAGCAGCACTGTTTTATTTTTAAGATCATAATCTTTCATTTTCCTACCGTTCCCTGTTTATATTAGCATTTAAGTACAGCCTATACTTTTGCCTTCTTAGACATTTCAACCATACTCTTATACATATCTTCCGTTAAATACATACCGGCAGACGGATACTTCGTAGGATTAAGAGCACAGTCAAATTTACCTATGATACCTCCTACCCTGTGTACCATTCCGTCCCAGTTTTTTCCATACTCAGACCTTAACCTCCTCCAGTCGGTATACATGATCAGGGCATCTTTACTGTTCTTACCTTTCATCTTAGCCACATCTAGGCCTTCGTTCTCCCGGTCTTCTTCATCTTCACCCTGATGCTTTACCGGTATTATAAGCCGCGCACGTCTAAGCTCCCTTCCGAGGAAGCTGAAATACAGCCTGAAAGCAACAGCCTCTTCTGCATCCTCTTTAGGCGAACCAAGTTGTCCCAGAAGAAGCATCCATCGCACAAGACCCGGATTGGTAACAGGAATATTCTCAACAGGCACCCCGTCATATACCGGCTTGTCTACAAGCATCCCTGCAGCTACTGACACCTGCACTGCATTTACGGCGACTCCACAGGCACCGTTAATATAGAAATTGCCCTGCAAGAAATTATGGATACCCTTCTTATCCTTTCCGTTTCTAACTATTGCAAGTTCGGTTGTATCTGTATTGTAAGTCTTTTTATATCGTCTTCTGTATGCCTTTGAAATAATCAGGATGTTTGGATTCGTACACAGATAGGAGCCATCCCCTTTTTCAAATGTTTGTGAATACAAATGTGCTTCACCGGTACGTTTATCATGTACATAATAGATTTCTTCGGCATCAAGGATCTTATCTCTCAGAGAAAGAACTATCTTATTAAGGCGCTCTTCTCTGGCCTTCTTCAGCCCGTCGTCCTCATCCTGACCCTCATGAGCCATATACCATGTATTAAGGCGCCATATTTCAGAGCAGTCCGTCAGGCTCAGCCTGTTTATCTCTTCATCTGACATTTCCAGGGCTCGTTCCTTAACATACCCCTCGCTTAGTGCAGCAACATAGGCATCATGAATACTGTCAGATCCCATATCCCTTGTATACAGTACCGTTCCGATCCTTATATCAATATCCGAAGCGCCTTCAAGGATCAGTCCGGCGAAACAGTCGGAAGCATGCTCAACAGACTCGCCGTTAACATCCAGACCGATCACGGAAGTCATAAGCATTTCCTTTTTGTCATCACCGTAATTAATGACAGCCAGTGAAATGCCTGTATCCACACTGCCCTTCAGATTTCCGGTCACAACGATATTGTCTGTTCCTTCAATAGGCGCATAATCTGTAACACCCATAACAAAAGAACAGCTTCCCGTACCCGTCGTTAACTCCTTATCTTCTTTTTCCTCTTTTTCCTCTTTGGGACCGCCATGCTCCACTTCACCGACTATACCTTCATCGGGTAAGAGATTGGATTCAAGCCTGCTAAGCTCATCCTCCATATCCGACTTCTTATTTTTCTTAAAAATATTCAGAATTCCCATATCTCCCCACTCCTTAAATCAGATACCCATCAGTTACTAAGTTCCTCATCCGTTGCCAGCTCGAACCCTTTTTCGGAGAGCAGCTTCTCAGTCGCTTCCACATCATCCACTCTCAGGACAACATACGCTCCGAACTTCTTGCTTGATGTAAACGCATATGTATACATAAGATCGATATCTGCTTCCTCAAGAGTCTTAAGTATCTTATATAAGGCTCCTTCACGGTCATCCATCTTAACAGCAACAACACTTGTAACCTTGGACAGGATATCCTCTCCAAGAAGCTGCCTTGCTTTTTCAAGATCCGAAACTATCATCCTGACAACACCGTAATCGGCGGAATCACCGATGCTCAGCGCCCTTAAGTTTACGTCCGATTCGGATATTCCCTTAAGTACTTCGGATAAACGGCCTTTCTTATTTTCTATAAAGACTGACAATTGCCTGACTGCCATATTCTTCTCCTTCCTGTATATGCTACGCTGTGAACTGCTTCACTATTTATTCCTTACTTAATCGTGTAATTTTCTGTTATCGATCACTCTTACTGCCTTGCCTTCACTTCTCTGTATCGTCTTCGGTGCAACAAGATGTATCTTGGGTCCGATTCCAAGCATTGTACGCATTGCAGCTGCAAGCTTCTTCTCCATCTCCTGCATTTCCGCAATGTTATCTGAGAATTTATCCGGACTTAACTCAACATCGATATCCAACGTATCCGTATTGTTCTTTCTGTCAACATAGATCATGTAATTAGGAGTATAACCCTCATTCAGGAGAACCGTCTCTATCTGGCTCGGGAATACGTTTACTCCGCGGATTATCAGCATATCATCACTTCTTCCCATGGGCTTGCACATCTTCACATGTGTACGTCCGCATGAACATTTGCCACGTGTCAGAATACAAATATCCCTTGTCCTGTAACGAAGAAGCGGGAACGCCTCTTTATCCAGTGCCGTAAATACCAGCTCACCCTTCTCTCCTTCCGGAAGTACCTCACCCGTGTCGGGATCGATGATCTCTGCATAGAAGTGATCTTCATTTATATGCATTCCTTTCTGCTCGCTGCACTCAAAAGCTACACCCGGACCGCTCGTTTCCGTAAGTCCGTAAATATCGTATGCCTTGATGCCGAGACCCTCTTCTATCGATTTTCTCATTTCTTCCGTCCATGGTTCAGCTCCGAAAATACCGGCCTTAAGCTTATTATCTTCCGGCTTATATCCCCTTTCTTTTAAGGATTCCGCAATAAATGCCGCATAACTGGGCGTACAGCAAAGAATCGTTGAATTAAGATCCATCATGAACTGTATCTGACGCTCTGTGTTTCCGGATGACATCGGCAGGGTCAGAGCTCCAACCTTATGCGCTCCTCCGTGAAGTCCGGCGCCTCCGGTAAACAGTCCGTATCCGTAACATACCTGGACAACATCCTCATTGGTACCGCCTGCTGCCACTATAGCCCTTGCGCAGCATTCCTCCCAGAGGTCTATATCATGCTGTGTATAGAAAGCTACAACCCTCTTTCCCGTTGTTCCCGATGTAGACTGTATCCTGACACAGTCCTTAAGGTCAACTGCAAGAAGTCCGTAGGGATAACACTCCCTCAGATCATCCTTCTTAAGGAACGGAAGCTTGTGTATATCTTCAACACCTTTAATATCCTCAGGCTTTACCCCCTTTTCATCCATCAGCTTTCTGTAATACTCTACATTGTCGTAAACATGTCTTACCTGTTTAACTATCTTTTCATTCTGAATCTTCAGGATTTCCTCCCTCGGGGCCGTCTCTATTTCCGGCCTGTAATATCTCTCCATCTGGTCTATCCCCTTTCAATAAGTGTAATATGTTCCTGTCAAATATATATATACATTGTATATAACAATGCTTTTTTGCGCAAGAAAAAGCTTAATTTTCATTTCACCGCAGCTCTCATTATCCAAAGAAATCTATTATGACCTTTACCATGAACAGTACAGCGACAACCCAGGTCATTGCATCTATTTCCCTGATTTTTCCGCTGAGAGCTTTAATTATCACATATGAAAGTATGCCAAACATGATACCATCGGAAATGCTCGAAGCCGCAACCATAAGGATCATGGTCATGAATGCAGGGATAGCCTCTGTATAATCATCAAAGTTTATGGTCTTAACGGGTGTTATCATCAAAACGCCGACTATTATAAGAGCCGGTGAAGTGGCTGCACTCGGAATAGACCCAAACAGTGGCTCCAGGAAGAGAGATAACAAGAACATAAAACCTACGGTAACAGCCGTAAGGCCCGTCCTTCCTCCCTCCGCAACACCTGCCGAACTCTCAACAAAGGTTGTGACCGTGGATGTGCCCAACATGGATCCTGCCGTTGTACCTAAAGCATCGGCAAGCAGAGCCTGCTTGGCGCGGGGAATTGAACCGTCAGGATTGATTATCCCTGATTTGCCCGCGCATGCTATCAATGTTCCAACCGTATCAAACATATCAAAATACAGAAATGTTAACACTATTATCACAAAATCAAACACCGATCTGCTGCTGGCCGTAATCTCGGAAAAAGCGAATTCGCAAAAATAAGGCGATGTGGGAATATAACTTCCTCCCGCATATGATGTGATACCCGATGGTATTCCTATAAATGTGGTAATGAGCATTCCTATGAGCAGAGCACCCTTTACTTTTCTGGCGAGCAGCACAGCCGATATTATAAGGCCCACCACCGCTGTTCCGGAGGCTCCCTTGTACCATTCCGGATTAAGGGCTGTCAGATTGCTCTCATCAGCTATTATGATCCCGGCGTTTTTAAGTCCGATATACGCAACGAAAAGTCCGACTCCCGCTCCTATTGCTCTTTTAATATTCGCAGGAACGCTGTTTACGATAGCCTCTCTTATATTGGTAATTGTCATTATAAGAAAGATAATTCCTTCGACAAATATAGCCGACAGAGCCCACTGCCATGAATAACCCATACTAATGCAGACAGTATAAGCAAACAATGCATTCAGTCCCATTCCTGCCGACAGAGCGAATGGAAGATTCGCCACTAACCCCATAAAGATCGATGCTATCGCCGATGCTATCGCGGTCGCGGCAAATACTTTGGCAAAGTCCATTCCCGAATCTGACAGTATGAGCGGGTTAACAACAAGTATGTACGCCATCGTCATAAAGGTCGTTATACCTGCCATTATCTCGGTCTGGACATCAGTTTTGTTTTCTTTCAGTTTAAATATCCTCTCCAGTGTTTCCATTTCGTATTTCCTCTTGACATTTTGTTTTATGTTAACCTGCCCATATTAACCATGTAATACTCTGATACACCCTTTAAGGCCTTCAGTAAGAGAAGCGGTTCCAATCCCAAGCTCCCTGAATGCTCTGCCGGAGTAATGCTCAGACTCTGCAGCAGACAGAGGAAACGGAAACATCATACCTTCCGCAGTAATATCTCCGATACTCATAATATGTTTTCCAAAGGGAGGCACCCTGTCCGAAAAGCTTTCATATGCTAAAGACAGTGCCGTTTCAAATGTATCGAATGTGATAAGTTCATCATCACACAGATTATATGCTTTCCTAAGCTCATCAGCCGGCAGAGTACAAAGCTTTAAAACCGCCTCCGCCGCATCCCTGACATAAATCATCTGCCAATATCCGTCCGCACCTTCAGGATGAATGATATGCCCTGTCTCTTCCACCCATTTAATATACAGGTTTTCTCTCGGCGCGTAGTTGCCCGGTCCGTACAGTACAGCCGGTCTTACCGAAACAGGGATTATGCCGAAGTGCCCGCATTCGCGCATGAGCTCGGTCTCAAGTGCAACCTTACCTGAAATATATGCACCCTCTTCTCCCTTAAACATCCTGTCCTCAAGCGGAGAATCCTCGGTCAGTATCTGACCGGTACCGCGCCTGTATACATCTACCGTGCTTACAAATATATATCTTCCGGTCCCGGCAATATTAAGGCTGTCAATCAGAGAAGATATATCTCCCGGCATATAAGCACAGAAATCAACAACCACGTCAAACTCTTCCTTTTTAAATGACAGGCCTTTCAGCTGTCCTGCATCGTGTCTGTCAGCCTTAAGCTCTCTCACGCCGTCAAGACCCACTGCAATGTTTCCTCTGTTAAGTACCGTCACCTCATGTCTGTCATGTGCCAGCTGGACAAACCATCTTCCGAAGAAATAGCTTCCGCCGATAACAAGAATCTTCATATCTCATCCGTCTCCACCGGGATCTCCTGTCTTACTTCGTACCGAATATCCTGTCTCCGGCATCACCCAGACCGGGACAGATATATGCGTCATCATTAAGTTCCCTGTCAAGATGCCCTATATATATCTGAACATCCGGATGTGCCCTGTTAAGCTTCTCAACGCCTTCAGGGGCTGCAATTATACACATGAATTTAATATCCAATCCACCATGTTCCTTTATCTGAGATATCGCATCGACTGCCGATCCGCCTGTTGCAAGCATAGGATCCAGTACTACTATGGTCCTTTCCTCAATGGGACTCGGAAGCTTACAGTAATATTCCTGAGGCTCGTGAGTATCCTCATCCCTGTACATTCCTATATGACCGACCTTTGCCGAAGGAACAAGTGCAAGCACCCCGCCTACCATCCCGAGACCGGCCCTCAGTATCGGAACTATGGCAAGCTTCCTTCCTGAAATCATCGGGGTCATACATTTCTCTATGGGTGTTTCCACCTCAACCTCTTCCATCGGGAGATCCTTAAGAGCCACAAAGCCCTCCAGCATTGCTATCTCTTCCACAAGCTTTCTGAACTCATTGGTTCCGGTGTTCTTATCCCTCAGCATGGATATCTTATGCTGTATCAGCGGATGATCAAGTATAAAAATATTCTCCTCATTTTCGTAGCTCATATGCGCCCTCCGTTTTATAATCTATGTTTACATAGTTTCAATATTAAATTAATTCTTTTTGTCCGTCGTTTTTTTATCTCCGGCATTGTCAGAGTTCATGATATACACTCCCCTGCTCCTGTCTCCCTGCGGATTCTCACCGTAATTATAGTCGTTTCCGGGAAGGATCGCATTAAGCAGGATACCCATAACAGCGGCTATTGCCAGAGATGTAAGGGTTATGGAAGCAGATCCGACATGAAATGTGAAGCCACCGCCAAAGCCAAGACCGCTTACAAATATAACACCGGCAATGATCAGATTGCGCGACTTAGTCATGTCCACCCGGTTCTCCACGATATTTCTTACGCCGATCGCCGAGATCATTCCATAAAGCATAAATGAGATCCCACCGATTATCGCAGTGGGCATAGTTGATATAAATGCCGAAAATTTGGGAATAAAAGAAAGGATGATCGCCATAACGGCAGCAATACGTATCACCAGCGGATCATATACTTTGGAAAGCTCAAGCACACCGGTATTCTCTCCGTAGGTTGTATTGGCCGGACCGCCGATAAGACCCGCGAAGGCTGTTGCCAGTCCGTCGCCTGTAAGAGTCCTGTGAAGGCCGGGTTTTTCAATAAAATTCTCTCCGACAGTTGCCGAGATGGCCGACATATCTCCTATGTGCTCCATCATGGAAGCAATAGCGATGGGAGCCATTACAAGAATCGCATTAAAATCGAACCTGCAGAACCTGAAAGGAGGGATACTTATTATTGCCGCTTCGGCTACAGGTGTGAAATTAATGATCGCGGTCCCGTCCGGATTGGTTATCCCTGCAGCATTCAGCATCACAGCTACTCCGTATGAAATCACCACTCCCATAAGGATGGGAATGATCTTAAACATTCCCCTGCCCCATATATTGAAAACAATGACCACGGCCAGAGCTATCATGGCAAGGATCCAATTGGCCGAAGCATTGGATACTGCCGATGAGGCAAGTGAAAGGCCAATGCATATTATGATCGGTCCGGTAACAACCGGCGGAAGAAATCTCATAACCTTACGGATTCCAACAAGCCTTATGACAAAAGCAAGCACAAAATACAGGAAGCCCGCTATCAGTACACCTCCGCATGCATATGCTACCTTATCATTCGCTCCCATTCCCGCATACATGCCGTTTTCCAGATTGGCCACTGCATAGAAGCCGCCAAGAAATGCAAATGACGAACCCAGGAAAACAGGAACCTTAAATCCCGTACAAAAGTGAAATATAAGCGTACCTACGCCTGCGCAGAATAAAGTCACTCCTACGGTTAGTCCCCGGGTTATCGGTTCCCCCGTGGCATCTGCAAAATATCCTCCTACTATGATCGGAACAAGCACAGTTGCGCCAAACATCGCAAACAGATGCTGGAGACCAAGTATGAGCATTTTCATTTTTCCGAGCGTTTTCGCATCCCTTATGGGCTTTATATCATTATTATCCACTTCTTACCTCCCAATATCCATTGTCACACCTTTTATATTCTACTATTTATACGGATTAATATCAACCACAAAATCAGTTTACATAATGTTTGGAGCGGACATATTTTGTTTTTTTCTGTTAATCTCATACAAAATATGGTATATTTACTATGTATGCGTTTATTGCGCAAAACATTGAAAGAAAAGGTATTATATATACAAATGAATTCCGACTGGTACAAAATGGACAACGTAGCCAAGGTTTTTCTGGCTTCACACAACAAACGAAACCCAAGATCCATAAGGGTCAGCTGTGTACTTAACGAAAGCATTGACAGGGATGTTCTTGAAAGGGCTCTTTCACTCACCGTGAAAGAACGCCCTCAGTTTCAGGTTCGTATAAGGCGTGGATTCTTTTGGAATTATCTCGAGCATACGGATGTCATGCCGGTTGCCGTACCCGAAACTCTGGGGCCATGCCCCTCACTCTATGGCGAATCATACAAAGGCGTTCTGCATTACCTTGTATCCTACTACAACAACAGGATAAACATAGATATGTCACATGCGATAAGTGACGGAACGGGTGCCTTTACCCTGCTCAAGCTCCTTGTGTTCAATTATCTCAAGCTTAAATATCCCGAAGAAATGGCAGATGCCTCTCTTCAGGATACAGCTTCAGCGGATGACCGTTTTCGCAACAGTTACGACCATTTCTATGACGACAACGGATCGTCAACGATTCTGCCAAAACAGATCCTGAACAAAAAGGAAAGGGCTTTTCAGATCCAGAGCCGCAAGCTTCCGTATAATCAGCTCCAATATATTGAAGCTCATGCTGAAGCGGACAGGCTTCTGAAGAAAGCCAAGGAATTACAGGTAAGCCTCACATCGCTTCTGGGAGCAATGCTTATCCTTGCCATATCGGCCGACATGCCTACGAGGCAGCGAAAAAGACCTATAACGATCTCAATACCTGTAAATCTGAGGAACTTCTTCCCTTCGGATACCCTGAGGAATTTCTTCAATAATATAGATGTATCACATAAGATGAACGGGACGGAAACTCTGGAATCGCTTGCCAGCGAATTTGACAGAGAGCTGAAAGAGAATACCACACCGGAGCGTATCAAAGAACAGATGAACAGATACCAGAATATAGAACAGCTTTTTCTTGCAAGAATGGTCCCTCTGTTTATAAAGCAGCCGGTCGTACGATTCTTTTCCAAAAGAGAAACCGGAAGAGTAACAGCAATCCTCTCCAATCTCGGAAGGATTGATATGCCGGCCGAAACCGCACCATTCATCAGTGGATTTACGGATTTCTGCAGTACTGACAATATATTTATAACCATAACAAGTTACGGTAACGATCTGGTTCTCGGAATAGCAACCGCTTATTCGGGAACAGGAGCCATAAGGCGACTTTTAAGCTCGATAAAAGAGACCGGCTCCGATATAAGTCTTTACGCAACGGAGATTATAAAATGAAAACATGTATGAATTGCAATATAAATGTAGGGGGAAATGCGGATACCTGTCCATTATGTCAGAATTCCCTGCCCGGAACCGCATCTCCAAACAACTGGCCTTCGCCTACGCGGTTAAGGAAACAGGCTTTTTTATATAAACTGCAGCTTTTCATTGTGCTTGCTGCCATAGTTGTGGGATTATCTCTTGATTTTCTGCTGAATTTGAACAACGGCACACATTACAGCCTGATCTTTTCGCTCTGGCTGATCATATTTGAACTGGATCTGTGGAGTAATATAAAGAAGGTCTTCATCATATCGAAGACGGTAAGCATAACCATTCTTCACTTGAGCCTTCTTCTGCTGCTCACGGCATGGTTTTACAACTTCTATGACATAGCTGCATTTATGATAGTTCCGATACTTACAGGAACCGCTCTGTTGGCCAATATGACATTTGCGATGATAGACACCAAAGAAAACGCAATGGTATATCTGCTTGAAAATATTCTGCTAGTCTTTATTATTTATGCTGTTTTAAAAGCAAGGCACATCCAGCCCGGACTCATATGGACTATTTGTCTTATGATTAGCCTTGTATGTCTTATAGGTATTATTATTTTCAAAGGCAGGAAGGTTTCAAACGAAATACAGAAGAGAATGAATTTCTGATTCGTATTTACGTTAAATGACCGTATTTACGGATTTATGCAGCTGTGTTTAAATCCGGAATTACGAATATCTGACCAATATCTATCAAATCGGGGCTCGAGATATTGTCCGCATTTGCGGAGTATATCTCAACCCACTTGGATCCGTCTCCATATGCTTTCTTTGCAATATTCCACAGGCAGTCTCCCTTTACGACCTCATATGTACCACCGGAAGCGATCGTCTTCTCTTCTTTGCTTTCTTTACTGTCTTTTTTCTCTATCGTCCCTACTGTTGCTTCCTCTGTATTCTGCGCGATCGTCTCTGCCTTTTCCCTCGCTTCCTCTACTATGCCTGCCGACTCTTCCTCGGCTTTCTGCACCTTCTCTGCAGCCTCTGTTTCAGCTTTTTTCAGCTTCTTCTCTGCCTCGTCTTCGGCAGCTTTTATCCTGTCATTAGCCTCTGTTTCCGCAGTCTTTGCCTTTTCAGCAGCCTCTTCTTTAGCTTTCTGCAATGTATCTGCGGCCTCAAGCTTTGCTTCTTCTATTATCTTCGCAGCCTCTTCCTCTGCGATCTTCTTTATTTCATCAGCCTCTTCTTTAGCTTTATTTGTTGTAGCCTCAGCATCTTCCTTCGCTTTGTTGGCAGTAAGTTCAGCTTCTTCTTTGGCTCTGTTGATTATCTCTTCCTTCTCGGCACTTGTCTGACTGCCTGAATCCCCGGCCGCACCATCTTCGCCACTGTCCGGCTCGTTATCCTTAACCTCTTCTTTTTTCTCATCTTTTTCTTGCTGTCCGTCAGCATTCTGAGTCATATCCGCAGCCACGCTTTTTGCTTCACGGATTATCCTGTCAGCCTCTTCTTCCGCTTTCTTTTTGCTTGCATCTGCATCTTCGGCAGCGTTTTTCTTTATCTCATCCGCCTCTTCCTCAGCAGCTTTTCTTATTTCATCGGCCTTCTTAATGATCTCCTCGGCCTCTTTCATGGCCTTTTCTACAATATCGTCTGCCGTGTTCTTTTCGTTTTCTCCGGTTATCTCAGCTTCTTCTACAGTCTCCTCTGTGTCACTCTCCGTTTCTTCAGCTTTTTCTGCTGTTTCTTCGGTTTCCTGCTCACCCTCTTCTTTTATCTCTTCCTTATTTTCCTCTTCAGCTGATTTCTCTTCTTCTGCTGCATCTTCCTTTGCAGCGTCTTCTTTATTATCTTCTTCTGCCGCCTTATCTTCTCCCTCTATCTCATCTTCCTTTTCCAAACCATCCGCTGCATCCTGTTCGTTATCTTCTTTTATTCCGCTTTCTTCTCCGTCCTTATCAGCGGTCTTATCACTGTCTTCTGCCGCAGCGCTGCCTTCAACATAATAATCCTCCACATGTGTATGTTCATCAATAACTACTATCTCTACATTGGAGAACCCCTTCTCTACTATTTTAGCCCAGAGTCCCTGCATTTCATTTCCATTTCCAAGGCTCTTGATAAGAGATTTTATATCGCCCGTAACATTAACTTCTGCGTCTCCGTTATCATCATGTTCAACCTCTACCGTTATGACCTCAGCCTCGAGCCCTTCGAAATACTTTCTGAGCGCTTCCACCTTCTCAGGCACGGAAGCATCACCACTGTCAGCCTTTGAGCACAGGACTACGAGCATGTCCTTATAATCCTCTGCAGTTCTTTCTGTCTTCTCATTTTTTTCTTTCAAAGCCCCCGGATCGCTCTTCCCCGACGCATATGTTTTATCAGTACATGCGCAGAGTACCGCAACAAGGATCGCAAGTGCGCAAAACGTCATCTTTAACAGCTTAGAATTATCCCTTTTCATCATTTCTCCCTCTGATATGTTTTATATTTATTCATCAGATCCTCAGTTATTCCTGTATTTATTCGGATCTGTTTTGTCCGGATCTTTTCACATCCGGCAGCATCGAGTTAACATAAATTTACACTTTTGCATAGTAAGATAAAATACCACATAGTATTTTAACAAAAACCAAACTGTTTTTCCAGTACTTTTGAGGCTTCTCATGACACACATGGTGTATACCTCATCTTTTTCAAATCAAAAAAGGTAGACATAACATCTATATCTGGGGTCTGAAGCGGAATGCCGTTCGATATATAGTGTTATTCTACCCTTTATTCTTAATTGTAAATTTTTTGTGAACTTTTCTCAGTATCTTTATTTACGTTACATTTTTTCGTTACGCTCTTTTTCCAAAAAACAGCTTGAGCCATTTAAGAAGCTCGGGCTTCGGCGTGGATTTAAGTATGTAACCGTCCGGTTTAAGAGCTATTACCTGTTTAACACTCTCTGCATCTCCTATTCCGGTAAGAAAAACTATGGGAATACCTGCCGTGTCCGGCTCGCTCCTGAGCATCCTTAAGACCTGGGGACCTGTCGTTACCGGCATCTCATAGTCAAGCAGGACAAGATCCACGTTTTTTTTCATAAGAAAGCTTATTGCCTGCATCCCAGAAGTTACAATAAATACCTGGTAATCGTCCTTAAGCCATTCCCTTACAATCCTTGCAAAGGATGGGTCGTCATCCACCACGAGTATGCTTTTCTCTGTCATCCTGACAGCGCGTTGTTTAAGCAGAGTAGATATCTTATCTGCAAATAATTCCATATCAAGAGGCCGTAGAACCCATTCGGTAATACGTAGATACGGATGGTTTCTCTGAAGCTCCTGCTTTTCAGCATTCTCACCTATTATAATAAGATCCTTCTCTTCTTCTCTGACTATATCATTTATATAAACCAGGGTGTCTAGCATCATATCGGCGTCACCGGAAAGATAGACCACATAAACTGCCGACTTATTGTCATACCGTTTCACTAAATTGACGACCGGCATGCAATGTTCAACCATTATTCCTACGTCCTGAAGCTTGCGCTCCATACCTTTAACAATTACTCCCTCGTTTGAAGATATCAAAACGACAAGGTCAGTAACCTGCGCCATTCCATACACCTCATGCTTTCATTAGATATACCGTACCTGTATATGGTCCTTCATCATCCGCCTTTACGTATTCGATCGAATCCCCAAATCCGTGTCTGCGCAATTCCGACCATCCACATTAATTATCTAATGCTTTGCAGTATGTGTCAAGTCTATTAATTTCTTTGACGATTCCTTTGCAGATATATGAATTTCTCTGTGTTTTCATTCACCCCTTCTCCATATATTTTTTCTTTTAATATATACCTTTGTTCCCAACGCATATCTATGTATATTCATGTACATAGATGTATGTAAATATATGTGTATGTACATCATAATTATACTGAGGTGAACTCAGTTGTCAGGCTTTACAGTAATACACTCCTGTTTCCAATTGCCCGGTGTCATCTTCTTCTGTATACCGAGACAAGAGCAATACCTGCGGCAATTGCCACTACAGACAGGGCAAGCTCTAGCAGAGTTTCCGAATCATATTCTGTCAGCAGCAATCCTTTCGAAACCTCCTGAAGCTCCTCTGATGTCTGCGATCCTTCTCCTATCCGAGAATCCTCTGCAGTACTTCCGCCACCATGGTTAAAGCCTCCGGGACCTTTCTGCCCCATTGCCACATTATCAGACAACATTGCATTATCCCTTTTCCGTCTTATGCTGTTCCCTGACATACTGTTACCTGACATACCGTTCCCTGACATACCGTTCTCCGAATGCATTCCTCTGAAACTCACTGGTCCTCCGAAACCGGAGCTCTGTGCGTCTCCTAATGAAGATGATATCTCCTCCAGAGTTATACTGTCGGATTTATCACCCAGGACTATATTATATCGGTTCCCCACCTTCATTTCGGGGCAGCTGAGGACAGCACATGTAAATCCGTTGGGAATCTCAGCATTCATGATAGTTTTCCCGTCTTCCGTTTTCACAGATATTACTGAACCTGCATCTACGCCTTCGCTGATATTATATAATAACGAAGCCTGTGTAGAAGCTGCATCGAATCCCTCAGCCATGTTACTGCTTCCGCAGGCGATCACCGTACCGCCTTCTATAACACATACTCCTCCGCTCTCGCTCCCGTAATCAATGGCATTATTGGATCCGTCGCCGGTAAGGCTTATAAAGATATTACCACCGTAGATATAAACATCACCGTTGCTGTCAAGTCCATCCGCATCACGTGCTGTTGAATTTATTATCCTGATATTTCCGTCATATATTTTTATATAGGGAATCACATCCCCGCTCTCTTTTTCCGTCTCCTGCCGGCCACCCATATTGTCACTCTGTCCATCCGGAATTTCAGGAGCCATACCGCTCTGTCCGTCAGGCATTTCAGGGGGCATACCGCTCTGTCCGTCAGGTGCTTCTGCGGGCATTCCGTCCTGCCCTTCCGGCATTTCGCCCTGCATTCCACCCGGAATTCCGCCCTGCATTCCGAAGCCTGATGTTGATCCCCCGGCAGCATTAAAGCCATCATCCGTAGAATAAATCTCGATATTTCCGCTATACACATTTATATTCTCAGCTTCCAAACCCTCATAACATTCATTGATGAGAATATCAGAGTTATCTACGTGAATGGTTCCTTCCGTCGTGACTGCATCATCGCCTGCGCTTATTGTCAGATCCGCATTAACCAGAGCAATATCCTCATTCACATGAATTGCATCCTGCTTTGAAGTTATGTCAACCACAGCTCCTGTAATAGCAAGATCGTCATTTGCCTTGATGCCGTGTTTATAATCTGCTTTCACCGTTAATGAACCGCTTCCGTTTATGGTAAGATCATCACGTGAGAATATGACCGCCTCTGCTCCGTCCTCTATGGCTTTCTCCGAATAAGCTTCACCTCCGGACAGAGCATTGGTACTGCCCTCTTTAAGTGTAATAAATACCTTATCTGCTTCTTCAACCCTTATGCAGGCATCCTCTTCATTGTAAAGAGTCACATTATCAAGCATGATCCATACCTTGGAGCTTGCATAAGCATCCACGATCAGCCTGCCGTTATTAAGGTTTCCCGTTATAACATATTTGCCCCCGTTTGAGATAACGATATCCGATCCGTTAACATATGCACCATTACCGCTTAGCTTTGCCATATCACCATTCAGTGTTATCACGGAAGCATCCTCTGTATCCCATGAACCGTTCAGATCATTGGCTGTTATATACTCATTACCCATATAGGTTTCTGAATCCATATCCACAACAGACTCGATTCCAAGCTTCTTTCCGTTAATAAACAGCACTGTTATAACAAGGGCTGCCAGCATAACGGCAATGCATATCTTATCTATATTCTTATGTGCCGTCATTTCACATCCCTCCTGACATAAGGAATCCTTAGCCTTAACCCATATACTCGCCGTTATAGCTTACGAGAACAGCACTGTTCACACCGTTCATATCAGCTATTTCATTCACAAAATCAGTATTATCATCCTTGATCCTAACCTCAAGGTTCAGCTCAACATTACCCTTCTGCACTGTCTTAGACTTTACAATGCTTCTTGTGGATCTCTTATCAAGGAATTCCTTTACGGCCTTCTCGGAACCGGAGTCCCTGCACGAAACCACCAGAATATAAGGATTGGTCTTCTCCTTTTTATTGACAAACACAAGGAGAATAATACCTATCAGAATGCTTCCAAATACTGCAAGAGGTATCATTCCTGCCGCCAGAACTATTCCCGCGGCTATAGACCAGAACAGGAAAGCTATATCAAGAGGCTCCTTTATGGCTGTTCGGAAACGTACGATCGACAAAGCACCGACCATACCTAAGGAAAGTACTACATTGGAAGTTACTGCCAGGATAACCAGTGTTGTGATCATCGTCAGAGCTATAAGTGTTGTACCAAAGCCCGCAGAATACATCACACCCGAATAAGTCTTCTTATAAACGAAGAAGATAAACAGTCCCAGGCAGAATGCCAGTGCCATGGCGATCACCATGTCCAGAATACTTACGCTTGTTACGTTTTCAATAAAGCTTGATTTGAAAATATCACTGAATGTCATAATTTTCTCTCCTTTCTCTTAACAGAATCCCTTACATGATTTCCTATCCATATATCCGGCAGGCGGCATATTTAGAGAAGCCTCCTGTCCTTCTGTTCTTAAGCTGCACAATATCCCTTATAATATCAGGGAGGTATTCATCCCATTTCACCTCCAGTATAACCACAGGATCACCTGCCGGTACCGTTACACATCCGGGATTGAGAAAATCCGTACAGCTCATCCCCGTGCGCAAATTGTAATCCAGCGTTACCCTGACATTTCCCGGTCCGAATATGTAGGGTTCACGCGTGTAATCGACAATTGTCCTTGGCTTAAGCCCCTGACCTCTCATCTTGGTATACAGCTCTCTGACAAGCGGTCTGTCACTGTCCATCATCCAGTCAAGATCGTTATCCACTATACGCTGAGCCTCTTCTGCCGTGATCATTGCGCTCTGCTTATTACAGAGATTAACTATCTTACTCTTCTTTTCCAGATGTATGAACCCGGTATCGCCATTATAATATCTGATCCTGAATTTCTCCCGCCTGCTTATTCCGTTAACCTTCTCAACAAGCGCTTTATCATATATATTGTCGAAATATAAACTGCGTATCTCATATACTCCGTCCCTGGCGTGCAGATCGGGCTTTGCCACGGCATTCAGTCTTTGTCTGAGGATCAGCCTGTCAGCCGGAGTAATGATATGCTTCATTTCATGTCTGAATTTAAGCTCTTCACTCTTCATGATTCCCTCCGAAAAATTGATGGGTTAAATATAACATATAAATTGTGTTACAAATTTGTTTCATCTGTGAACAATCTGCGAACTCACAAACGCAAAAGCCCTGATAATCCATATATCAGAGCTTTTACATATTATGTCAACCGTCTATCCCATCGGTTCATATTCATAATATTGTACTGTTCAAAATACTTTGCTTTTCCGAACAGTAACCACCTTATTTCCAGAAAAACAGCTTATCGAGATCAAAACATCTGACATTAGTCCATGCACGGTTGATCCTTTCATTTGCTTCATCATCAAAGCAGTCCATAACCACTGCATGATCCACTACCGATTTGGGCGGATACTGGGCAAACAGCTGTCGATCAAGCTGATCGGGAGTAGTGATAATACTGTATTTCTCATTGGCCTCATCCGTATCCGCCTCAAAGAAATATCCTATTTCACTGTATTCCACCGTACCCTCTTCCTCTTCCGTGCCTTCGGTATCTTCGGAATCCTCTGCTTCATCCGGATCGGCTGCATAGCAGTAATTCATGTATTGGTACATAAGATCCGATTCTCCTCCCGAAATGACAGATGTATAACCGATATAATACATATTACGGATCGCATTGTCGGGACGGCTCAGATAATTCACAAAGGCTTCGGCTGCCTGCTGCTTATCCGGATCCTGTTCCAATCCTTCCTTAAGCATCACCCATCCGTCAAACCACAGATTGGTCCCTTCCTCCGGAATAACATAATAAAGCTCCATACCATCTTCTTCAGCCTGATCGAGCGTATATACGGCATCTCCGGACCACTGTATATTGGCTACCACCTTACCGGTCACCATATCTGCCTTACCGCTGTCTGTTTCGAATGAGTACACATTGTCCTTTGCCCTTGAGAGGATATCTTCCGCGCCCATAACCGTTGCCTCATCCGTACGGTTCAGCACCTCAGAAAGCTTTTCCCCGTAATCAGCCGAATTAACGAAATCATCTGCTGTTATCTCATCATAATATTCAATACCCAGAGCCGTAAAAAATGTATCTCTGACACTGTCTTTAACAGTTATTCTCCTAAAATAGTCTTTGTTGAGTATTACATCCCAGTGAGAGGCAGCTTCCTTGGGTATCTCTTCAGGATTATATACAACGCCCATGGTTCCCCACATATATCCGGCTGCATAATCGGAAATCGGCTCACCGTTTACGGACAGCTTCTCAAATACGGAATCTATATACGGCGATACTCCTTTGGCATAATAATTATTTTCCGCCGAGACATCAAAAAAACTCTTTGAATACGGCACCAGCTTATCTTCTCTCAGGAGCTTCTCCATCATATAATCGGAAGGACATACCAGATCGTAAACATCCCCTATCGTTATCTGGTTATACAGTTCTTCATTGGTACCGAAGGTCGAATACTCTACTTTGACTCTCTTGCCATATGTTTCGAAGTACCAGTCCTCGAAATCGGTAATGATATTATTCTCACCGCATATTTCCGTACCGTCTTCAAGCTCTATGGCCTCGTCCCAATCACCCTCATCTATATACTCTTCCCAGTTGCTGACCCTTAAGATGATGGCATCGGATGTCTTTTCTGAACTACAGCCTGCGAGCATAAAAGGTATGGCAGCAAATGCAGCAAAAATCATTTTCCTTACGATCATAGCCTTGCACTCTCCTCTTCCTCATTCTGCGCTCTTAAATTGGCAATAACCACAGCCAGTACAACTATTACAAAGAGCACTGCCGACAAAGCCCACAGAGCAGTCTTAATGCTTGTCTGTGCACCACGGGTCGCATTTACAACATAGGTGCTTATCGTATCAAAGGTCGCGGGTTTGGTGTAGGTGGCTACGAAATAGTCGTCAAGCGACAGGGTAATGGCCGTCATAAAGCCCGATACGATACCGGGAGCGATCTGCGGCAGCACCGCCTTCCTGAGCGCCTGCGACGGATTGCATCCAAGATCCATAGCAGCTTCATACAGTGAATCATCCATCATCTTAAGCCTTGGTGTGACCGAAAGATAAACAAACGGTGTACACAGCGCTGTCTGGGCTATTATAAGGGGAATATAAGTATTCTTATCCATATGAAGCAGAACTATCATGAATACACAAATTGAGAAACCCGTTACAACATCAGCGTTCACTATAGGAACCTGATTGAATATTTCTATAGTCCTGCGGATACCTTTCTTCCCATAATATGCCCCCACAGCTCCCGTAGTTCCAAGCAACACCGATAGAACAGCCACTACCACAGCAAGGGAAAGAGTACCGAACATCATCCTGATAAGCGCCGGTTCCGTGAACAGCGTGATATAATTATGTATGGAAAAACCTCTTACCGAGCCGATCATTGTTGAATCGGTAAAGCTGTAGAAAGACAATATAAGTATCGGAAGATATAAAAAGGCAAGCACTAGCCAGATTATAATATGCTGTCCGTATTTCTTCATATCCGCTGCTCCTCCTTTTCAACCCTGTTCATTATCCGTTCCGTAAATATTGCAAAAAATCCTATGAGCATAAGCAGGATAGCGGAGATGATAGATCCGTTATTCCAATCATAGGAGCTGAAGTAGCTGCCTATCAGGCTTCCCATGATGTAGGTACTGTTATAAACCATATCAAGAACAACATAATTGGTCATAGCCGGGAGAAATACCATGGTTATGCCGCTTATTATACCGGGAACGGTCAGAGGCAGGATAACCCGTTTCAGAACCTGAGGAAAATCAGCTCCCAGATCATAACCGGCTTCTATTATCGAGCTGTCAAGCTTGGTCAGAGCATTAAACAGAGGCATGATCATAAAGGGAAGAAAATCATAGACCATACATATCACCGTATTAACAAAGGGATGATATGCAAGGTTGCCTTCAAGCATCGTAAGGATTTCCTTAAGCGCTGTTATCCTGAGCGTAAAATTGATCCACATCGGAAGTACAAATATCATAAGAAACGAGTGCTTTCTTGCATACTTACCCTTAGCCAGTATATATGCGACAGGATATGCCAGCAAAAGACATATGACTGTAACGACCACCGCAATGGCAACCGAATAAACAAGTGTACCCATAGTCTTGCTGTTTGTAAAAAAGATAATAAAATTGGCAAACGATATGTTACCGTTTTCATCGGTAAAACCGTAATAAAGTACCACTAAAAGCGGCATTACAACAAACAGTATAAGATAGATCAGATAAGGAATTGACAGCTGTCTTCTGTCTAAATGGAAATTTCTCAATCCGTTACCTCCTGCTTCTGCTCCTCCAACAGCCTGTACTTCATTTTCTTCTTTGGAAGAATTACGCTTACCTTGTCTCCATAATTCCAAAGATCCTCATCATCCACCACGTAATCAATCTCATTATCCGTTCTTATCGTATAGCTGTAATGATCGCCTATATAATAGAACGATACAATATTTCCCACAACATCACCCTTCTTGGCATCATCGGACATATCGCCGTCCTCAGGCTGGAAGAAAGCCATTACCTTCTTCCCCTGGTAATCTATATGTTCTCCGTCCTTTCCGATAAGCCTTCCTTTGGATATCCTGGAATCCGGATACAGACATTCGGCATCAACAAACAGCGAAAAATCCCTGAATACGATAAACAGTCCCTTGCCATCCACGAAACCGTCTATCATACCCTCGAAATTATTGATCGAAGTATCATAAGGAATTATATGTATATTATCAGGAAGAATATAGAGCCCCACAGTATCTCCCGGCCTGTAATTCTCAAGGCAGTGAACCTCCATCTCATACTGTCCGCACTGTACGAAGGTAATATAAAATGTACCCTTGAAATCAGTACTGGTAACCTCACCCGTAAGCTGACCCTCCCCCGGCTTTACCACGGAAACATCCTCAGGTCTGATCACAGCCTCTATTTTCTTACCCGTTTCATAATCGTCCACACAGCTGAATTCCGTACCCGCAAAGGCAGCTTTCATCTTTCCGGTCATAACTCCGTTGAATATATTGCTCTCACCGATAAAGTCAGCCACAAACACATTGGCCGGCTCATTATATATCTCCTCGGGAGTCCCAATCTGCTGTACCTTGCCGTCCGCAAGTACCACGATCTTGTCAGACATTGTAAGCGCCTCCTCCTGATCGTGGGTTACAAAAATGAAGGTGATACCGAGACGCTTATGCATACTCTTAAGCTCAAGCTGCATCTCCTTACGCATTTTATAATCAAGCGCGCTTAGGGATTCATCCAACAGCAGTACCCTCGGTTCATTAACTACCGCTCTTGCGATCGCAATACGCTGCTGCTGACCTCCTGACAAGGTAGTTATACTCCTCTTCTCAAAGCCCTCAAGGTCAACCAATTCGAGCACCTCGGAGACCTTCTTGTCTATTTCAGCCTTGGGAAGCTGCTTAAGCTTAAGCCCGAAAGCAATATTGTCATATACATTAAGATGCGGGAAAAGAGCGTATTTCTGGAATACGGTATTAACCGGCCTATCATTGGGTGCAAGCATGGAAATATCACTGCCGTCAAGCAGTATCTCCCCCTCAGTCGGCTTGTCGAATCCGCCGATCATCCGCAGTATCGTTGTTTTTCCGCAGCCCGAAGGACCGAGTAACGTGACGAATTCTCCTTCATTTATATCAAGGCTTAAGTTCTCTATGACATTAACCTTTCCGTCAAAGGACTTCCTGACATTATTCATTTTGATTATAGTGTTTGTCTTTTCCATGTTCACGATCCTTAATAAACCTTATTTTGCACAGCAGATTTAATATATCATACTTTACAGGTTTCATCCACTAAAAACTGTTACAAAGTGCTTAAATTTCCCAACACGGATAATCCTCTTTATCCAAGGTGCTCTCTCGACACAAAAAAGAAGACCCTATGATCAGGATCTTCTCAGTCACTTATAACTGTCTTCTGTTTGAAGGATCAAAGACTTATATTATGAACCTCATTAAAATTCCTTACAAAATCTATAAACTCCGGCATCGGAAGCGGTTTACTGAAATAATAACCCTGTATGTACTCAATATCATACTTCAGGAAGGCAAACAGTTCATCCCTGTTTTCAATACCCTCTGCCACAATCTTAAGATTCATCTCCTTCGCCATATATCTTACAGTCTTAACCGCACTCTTAGCCTTTCTGTTAACATGGAAGGCCTTGGTCATATCCATATCGAGCTTTAAGATATCAAACGGCATTTCCACAAGATACATAAGATTGGATTCACCTTTTCCGAAATCATCAAGCGCAAAAGTAAAGCCCACTTTTTTCAGCTGGTTCATATTATTTATAATAACTTCCTTGCTATGTATCAGAGCACTTTCGGTTATTTCAAGATTTATCCTCTTAGGTGAAACCTTATAATACCTTACCGTGTTCATGATCTCATCAAACAATGATGTCTTCTCAGCCTGCACTACAGAAAGGTTCACCTCTATGTATTCTATACCCAACGATATTGCCTCGGTATTTGCCAGAAAATCGCATGTTTTTTCCAATACTCTCCGACCGAGCGCATTGATCTGACCTGTAGCCTCGGCAACAGGAACGAACAGACCGGGCGGCATGAGAGAACCGTCCGTATTTCTGATCCTTACAAGCGCCTCGGCAGATGTATAACGCTTCTCCTCAGTATTATATATCGGCTGGAGGAATACCTCTACCCTGTCTTCCTTAAGCGCACTCTTTATTTCCTTCTTGATCTTATCCTGACTCTGATAATCCTCTACCATCTCCCGGGTGACATGTATGAACTGCTTCTCATCTACCCTGCGCTTATTCCTGAAGAATCGTACCAGCTTCTTGATCTCTACGAAGGATGACAGATTATAGCTGTTTTCAACCCAAATGATACAATGATCCTGGCTTCCGCTGACAGGTGAACTGAATTCATCCAGGAAATCATCCATCAAAAACTTCATATCGGGAGTATTATCGGAAACAAGAACTATACTGTTATCAGGTGTTTTGAAAACATTTGCCTTTTTCATCCTTTCAAAATATTCTATGTATTTGGCAATACGCTTCTCTTCCTTCTCATTGTTACGCTGTCTGTGGGAAGCGTTATCAAGATTTATACTGCACAGTACAAAGAACTCATCGTTCTGTATAAGCTCATCAACATACTCACTTAAGGCAACATTATTCAGGCAGTCATACTGACTGTCGATAAAGCCTTCGGGGTTCTCAAGCATAAAAAACACAACCATGATCCCGAGAGATGTGGCAAATCCGATCACCAGAAGCGAATGATCAAATGCCTGAACTCCCATTCCAAGAAGCCATATGACCATCCACAGCCGCACCGACTGTTTCCTTCTAAGCCTTACCTTTTCTCCGAAAGCGAAAGAACTTATCCATATAATACATATATTGATGGCTGAAAAAACATACATCAGATTTACTGCAGGACCGTATGTATATACCTCCCTGCCGCTTGAGAAGATATGAACCGGATAGAAGAATACCGCAATACACTCAGCCATACATACTACTGCAAACGCACCTGTAATGATCCTGTGTATCTGCTTGGAGAAGACATCAGCTATAGTATAAACGATCGCCGCGATACCCTCTAAGTCAAGCATACACAGATACAGACGGCATATAAGCAGTACAAGCCACGTCGGTAAGGTGTCCTTATAATGAATGGCTATAACAGAGCCGATGTCAAAACAGAGGTTAGCAACACTTATAAGCAGGATATAAAAGAATACCCTGCGCTTGTACAGATCAAGCTGCTTTGCCCCCGAATAAAAAACCAGAAGCACTAAAATATTCATCAGTCCGCAAATTTGAACCGCAATATTCATCAGTAACCTCTTAAAAAATCAATTCAATTATATATCGACATTTATTTTACCATACTTAAGTGCGTTTATAAACTTTTAACGTTTCTTTAGTAAAACATCTTTAATATATCATAGATACCGTCCCACATTATCCATCTGCCGTTTAGCCTGACAACAATAATCTCGGTATATTCCTGCTTACCCGACACCGGACCGTCTTCTTTACTGCCGGTAACTCTCTGAGTACAGAATACCCTGTAGCCCCGGGTAATACCGGGGGTTTTTAGCGTCCGTGTAACGTTATGCACCGCATCCTTAAGCGCCGGATCAGCAGATTCGACCATACCGGACGCATCAATATCATTAAGTATCCCGTTAAGCTCGGTCTGCAGAGCCGCAGCCTGTATGGAATCAAGCTTCTCCATACCGTCTATTGATACCGTATAATGAAAATCATCTCCGTACCGTTCACAATTATCCCTGTATAATTCCCTGCTTTTTAAAAGTGATGAATCCAGAGATGCTTTATAATCCTCATTGGCACCAAGCAGCTCCCTCAGCCTGTCAAATTGCTTATCGGCAACGTGATTAGCGTATGCCCTACTCAGCTCCTCACCGGTATATTCCGGCTTATTCAGATACTCCTCGTATATTCTGACAGGTGTTCTGAAATTGTTTTTGACTGTCTTTACCGAACCGATCACCGCTGCTATTAGAACAACAACCGAAACCGCCAGAAACAGCAGAAGCTTTGTCTTGGTTGATCTCTTCTTTTTTCTCACCTTTGCAGACCGCCCTGCTCCATTGCCTGCTATGGTTTCATACGGACTCCCGTCTCCCGGATCATTTTCAAACTCGGCTATCTTTTGAAGTGCTGCTCCGGTCAGAGCATCTATGTATCCAGGATCGGTTTCTGTATCACTTGTGATACCTTTGGCATTCCCGGCCGAGTCCATATTTCCCTTTTTATTCCGGGATTCGCTATTCTTCCCATCAAGGATGATGACCCGCTTTACATCCTTATTCTTTGCCATCCTGTCTCCACTCTTTATAATCCGGCATCAACTGTGAACCTGCTTCCACCCCGTGTTTTCTCTACACGTATCTGTTGCGGGATATTCTCCTTAAGCTCATCACGATGACTTATTATACCGACCAGTTTATTTGTTCCCGACAGAGTCTTCAGTATCTCAAGCGCACTGTCTATGGAACGCTTATCAAGGGTTCCGAAGCCTTCATCAATGAAGAGTGCATCCATCTGGATACCGCCCTTGTTTGAAGAAACAGTATCCGAAAGGCCCAAAGCCAGCGCCAGTGATGCTTTAAAGCTTTCACCACCTGACAGAGATCCAACAGGCCTTCGGTGTCCCGTATAATTGTCAAGCACCTCCAGTTCGAGGAAGTTTTCGCTCATTCTGCCGGATGCATCTTCCCTCCTGTGCAGTTCAAAACGGTCATCGCTCATCGGACGGAGACGTTTATTTGCCGCAGCGACTATACTGTCAAATCCCTCAGACTGTACAAACTGCTCAAGAGTAATCTTTCCTCCTTTTGTCTGTCCGCTCACAAGCTTATATAACTTTTCGCAGATCATACACTCCTTTGACGACTCATCAAGCTTCTGCTTCTGCTCTGATATATTTACCTGTTTATCCCTGTTGACCTTAAGTCTGTGTTCCATTTCATTGACAGACTTTCTCTTTTCAATAACACTATGGTTCTGCTCAGAGGCTGCCGCCTTAAGCTGCTCAACATCTACCGTTTCTTTGCCCTCGGCTTCCTCTGCAACCTGCTTAAGCTGCCTCTCATTTGCGGCATCTGCTCTCAGGTATTCCTTAATCTTCTCTTCGAGTGCGGATATTTCGTTCGTATCAACCACGTGTTCCAGCATATCCTTGATCGTGGAGAAGCTGTAATCCTTTATTGATTTGTCCAGTTCTTTGCGTGATGATTCCTCTTCTTCCGTAAGCCTCTTCATATTATCTGTAAGCGCCTTCATCTGAGCTCCTATTATCGTAACATTTGAAGCCTCATTATCACGTTTCTCTTCTACTCCGTCAATCCTTTCCAGAATTTCATTTGCTTCTTTTGCATTTTTATTCATCTCGGCTTCTGCCGACTCCCAGTTCTCAAAGCTCAGCTCATCCAGAGTCCTGTATGTAGCCATTTTGCCTGCTGTTTCGGTTTCAACCGTTCTTTTTCTTTCATTCAGGTCTTCACGGCGATGCTTGATCTCATCCTCTTCCACTGTCCTGGTATGCTCAAGCTTATCCTCTGTTTCCCTGAAAGCCTCGCATACTTTCTCCAGCTCTTCTGTCTGCCTGTGGTTATCTTCCAAACCCTTCTCCACTCTGGATGCGGTTTCAGTCAATAATTCCAACAGTTTATCAAGCTCCTCCGGCAGCTTCTCCTCTGCGGCCCGGTTATCGGTATCGCCTGATGCCTTAATGAGCGAAAACGCCTTAATGCATTCCTTTAAATCCTCATAAAGATGCTCCTCGAACTGGGCAAGTGCAGACCTTTCAGTCTCGACCTGTATCAGGGCGTCTGACTTTAATTTCTCCTTTATCTTCTCTGCATTCTTTAATTCCTTAAGTTCATCCTCATCAACAGTAACCTCGGGAAGAGAAGCGGGCTCAGGATGATGAGTAGATCCGCATACCGGGCATTTCCCGCCTTCTTTCAGTTCCTTTGCCAAAAGTCCTGCTCTTGAATCTTCTACTATTCTCTCTGCAGCAATGCGCTTATCACTTATACTGTCATATTCCTCCCTGGCTTTTTCAAAGGCTTCCTGCTTAAGCACCAGCTCCTTTTTCATTTCAGACCTTGTGGGTATCCAGTTTTCATTAAATGTCTTAATCCTGTCAGAAAGCCGCCTTAGTCTTTCACCTTCATTCTGCATTGCCATGAGCTCACCCGGTTTATCCTTAAGCTCATCCACCTCTGACTTCAGTTCGTCAACCTTCTTCTTATGAGCCTCTTCCTCCTTTGCAAGCTCTTTGTCTTCTTCCTCCAGCTTTGCATATACATCCTGCAGCTTTTTTATATATTCTGTAAGTTCGTCCCGCTCTGAATATTTTTCTTTGTCATCATTTATCTTTTCGGCAATTTTCTTAAGCTTCTCTGCCTTATCCTTTTCTTCCTCCACTTTGGCAAGTGCTACTTCAGCATCCCTTAATCCATCGTTTGCCGCTATGAAGGCTTTCTTCTTATCTGCTAAATCCTTCTCACACTTTTCTACTTCGCTTACCTTTGACTTCCATTTGACATAAAGAGGATACGCCTTGCCCACAGCTTCTTTCTGCTTTTTTAACTTCTGGCTTAATTCCTCAATATCATACCATTCGTCATCAAGTTGTGCACGCTCCTCCTTAAGCTCATCAAACCGCTCAAGAAGTTTGTTGGTCGCTTCTGCCGCCGATAAGGTATTGACTGTCTTACTATATTGCTCTTCAGCTGCCTCGAGCTCCCATTTTACACGTCTTAGCTTATTCTCATCCCATCTTATCATCCTGACGATTATATTTATAAAATCGTCCAGATTATACGTTTTCTCAAATTCTGCGGCATTGTCCCTGAGTCTTTTCAATTCTCCGGCCATTTCATAATCGTCTACCGGAATAACATCGTTCAGATATTGTATAATACTGCTTTCCGTTTTTTCCTTGACGATTCTGGCAGCATTCATTCGTTCAGAAAGCTTGTTCTCAATGATCTTGTATTCATCAGTACGAAAGATTGCACGAAGTATTTCTGTTCTTCTTTCCGTGTTTGCGTTAAGCAACGCCAAAAACTCACCCTGCGCGATCATGACTATCTGCATGAACTGCCTTGCGTCTATCTTGAGAAGCTCCTGGACAAGAGCATTCACCTTACTCTTTCCTTCTTCTGTCCTCCCGTCAGGATAATAGAATATTACCCTCTCCGTCTCCTCTGTTATTTTTCCGTTTCTGTTGATCCGCTTATATCCGGGCTTTCTTAAAATGTGATAATCTTTTCCATTATGTGAAAAATAGAAGTCAACAAAGCTCTCGGTCTGCTCAACGGCATACTCGCTTCTTAAATACCCGACACCCCTGTACTCTCCGCTGACCGTACCGTACAGAGCATAACAGATGGCATCAAAAATTATGGTTTTACCTGCTCCCGTATCTCCCGATATGAGAAACAGGCTGTTTTCACTGAATTTGTCGAAATCAATATCCGGCATTCTGTCCGCATACGGACCAAATGCGCTGATCACAAGCTTAACCGGCTTCATCTATTGCACCTGCTTCCCTGGCTATTTCTTCCATTACCTTCATTTCATCGTTGCTTATCCTATAACCGTACGCCGCTTCATAGAATTCCGTAACAAGCTCACCAAAGGACTTATTCCTGACTTTGGTATCGGTATTGATGCTCTTCCGTTCTTTGGTATGTGCATTATCATAATCAAGTCTTACTGTGTATGGATAAGTCTGTCTGAATATACCGATGGCATCCGGCTGAGTCTCCTCATCGGTCAGTGTCACATATATATAGTCTTTGTTATCCGCTTTATTCTCCTTTCGAAGAAGAACGGACATCTCTCCTTTAATATGCCTCAAATCTCTCAGCGGCTTCAGGGGAACCGTTTCAATGACAAAATCACCTTTTCTGCCCGCTGTAACCAAGGTCACGGACTTCGTTCTGTCCTCATCGCTGAATGAATACTTGATCGGTGAACCGGCATAGCGGATCTCATATCGATCAACAGACTGGGAAGCATGGATATGTCCGAGCGCCACATAATCAAATGCCCCGAAAGCATCTGCTCCTATCATTTCAGACGGGCTTACATTCTTTGCGGCTATTCCTTCGGAACCGGACATTACGGGTACACTGCTTCTTCCTGTAACGAACTGATGTGCCACAAGGATATTGCGCTTCCCGGGATCTATTCCGGCCTTTGACAGCACCACTCTGAGAGCATCGTCATAACTCTTTATATTTTCCTCGGGATGGCATTTCTTTATCTGCGATAACTTAATATACGGCAGCAGATATATATCCAGTTCACCGTCACCGTCTTTCATGGTATGCTTTTCAAGAGTCCCGTTATACTTTGCCGATATAAATATCTTGTTGGTTTCGAACAGTGCGCTTCCGTAGTCAAGTCTTTCTTCCGAATCGTGGTTTCCTTTTATTATAAAAACCTTAATCTTAAGCTTGGCAAGCTCTGCTAGAAAATCGCCGAACAGGCTCATGGCCTTCTCACCCGGATCGGGTCTGTCATAAATATCTCCGGCTATAATAACCCCGTCTATCGCCTTTTCCTTTACTATATCAATAATCTGTCTCAATATATATTTCTGGTCGTCTATCAGAGCAACATCACACAGGGTCCTTCCCAAATGAAGATCGGCCGTATGAAGAAATGTCAGGCTCTTCTTTGTAAGGAAAACATCCTTACAGCTTGAGCACTTAATTCTGCCAAGGCCGGACTTAACCTTGTATTTCTTTCCACATACGGGGCAAAAATATATTTCAAAATCAGTAGCCATTTTCTCACCTCTCAGCCTGCAATTTAAATATCTTTAATCCGCGTACAGATATCTGTCCCTGAATATCCCATGAACAAAAAACCTCTGCTTCTGCGAGCCGCTTCCCTGGCATGTCACCAATGTTATGGAATTATTATCCTCATCAGGCTTTGCTTCACATTCTGCCATCGATTTATCCATCGCATTTCTTATATACTGCCGGTATTCCTTTATTGTATCTGAGCTGTAATACATTTCGCTGTCTTTTTTATCTATATAGTATGAATAAATCTGGTATCTGTATATCCCGTCCTCAAGAAACATATATATATACGGATCATTCTTAACAAGGGAAGCATCCTTTCTTATCTTCCTAAGATTGCCGAACATCGAGCCGTTCTTCATGGCATGTCCGTAAACAAATGTATTGAACATCGTCATATCCGGTTTATCTTCACAGTCTATAAAGATACATCCGGCAAAATTGGCCTTATGCTCAAAGGTGTTATGCAGATAATACTCATTATCAGCACCCTGCACGACCGGATAGTTTATCTCCGCCGCTCCCATATACAGCCAACCTATATAATCTCTGTTTATCTCTTTAAGCGCTTTATGGTCTATCTCCATATCAGGAAAGTCACTGCGGTTGTAATTGCGCTTGAATTCCCTTTTTTCTTCCTCTTCTTCGTTTTTCTCTGTTATCTCTTCGATATCCGGTTTCTCATCAGTCTTCTGTGTATCTTCTGCCACATAGCTTTCAAGACCGGCATATTCCTCTTCACCCTTCCTGTATTCGGAATATGTTCTTATGAGCATTCCGGAGGTTATTATAACACCGAGCGATGCCAATATGATCGCTGCAATTCTGAGCCTGTTATTCATATATGCCCCCGACCAAAATAATACACATTATTATATAATATAACTCAATTACCAACAGCTTGTCAAAGCAAACAGACCGGCGGTTTACATTACCGCCGGCCCGTATTTATAACTCTTATATTTCCGTCAGGATTTCTTCCTGCTCTTCTTGCCTGCTATAAGCCATACTATGGTTCCGATGCATGCTATCAGCAGTCCGAGCCACAGTGCTATCGCACTTGCATCTCCCGTTGCCGGGCCTACTCTCGTTCCGAGCACCCCCTTCTTCGGTGCGCTCCTTACTCCCAGCACTCCCGATACCTTCTCTGCCACGGGTGCCCTTACTCCGGCTACTCCGCTCTCCTTCTTAGGATCGCTTATCTCGCCTAAGTTTACAGTTACCGTTCCCGCGCTCTGCTCATCGATAGTGAAGGTGTATACTATAGGATCTCCGTTCGTATCACGGTTGATATCATATCCTTCCGGTGCCTCTGTCTCGATGAAGTAGTAATCATCCCACGGCAGGTCGCCTACATAGATCCTTCCGTCACTGTCTGTCGTGTAGCTT
>JAILNV010000142.1 GCA_024691125.1 Lachnospiraceae bacterium
TTTTATGAACACATCGGCAATTTGTTTCTTTACATCCGTCGCCATTCTTTATCACTCCTCATTATTAAGCAATTACACGTATATAAAGCATTTTCGTCATATCATCTGAAAATGTCTCATGGCATCCTCAATCGCCTTCACTTTTTCCTCCGGGCATCCCGGCTGTCTGCTATCCTCAGATTTTGGCTTATTATAGTTTTCACGTTCTATGATTCCATGCTTTTGCTTTACCTGCGCAATGTTCAGATTTGTCACATGAAATCCATAGTGTTCCTGCACCCACTCCTCAATCTCTTTGTATGTTGCCTTAGCCTCCACACTTGTTAGATCAAGTTCATCCATATCCACTTTTACATTGATATGGTGCTTTGCTTCATGAAGTTTGGACAATAAACATACAGTCTCCACATGAACAGTCTGGCTGAACATATCAGTGCATCGGACTTTTTTAAGTTCATAGCCGCAACCTGTTAAGTATTTAAGGTCACGGGCCAGGGTTGCACTGTCGCAGCTTACATATACGATTCGCTCAGGCGTTATATCGGCAATGGCTGCAAGTGCCGCTTCGTCCATACCCTTACGAGGCGGATCAAGTACGACCACATCCGCCCTTATCTCATTCTTATGCGAAGGAAGATAATCTTCGGCAGCCTCACAAACGAAATCCGTATTATCCGTTCCGTTTAACTGAGCATTTCGTCTCGCATCTTCTATAGCTTCCGGAACTATTTCAAGGCCATGAACCCTCTTTGCCTTATCCGCCATACATAACGATATGGTACCTATCCCGCAGCACACATCCCATACCTCTTCATTGCCGGTAAGGCCCGCATATTCAATAGCCATTCCGTAGAGCTTCTCTACCTGTACCGGATTAACCTGATAGAACGAAAGGGGAGATATCTCAAATCTCTTACCGAGCAGGATATCATTTATCCTGTCACTGCCATAAAGAATGTGTATCTCATTTCCCATGATCACATTCGTGTTATCATTATTTATCGAGACGCAGATGGATTTCATACCCGGTATTTCACAGAGCCTGGCCGTCAGTTCCTTCTGTCCCGGTATATACTCTGTGGTTTCGGAAAGATTCTCACGATCGGTACCGGTTATGTCGGAAATTTTTTCTCCTGCACCCTTATACGTTATCACAAGGCACACCATTATCTCACCTGTAGTAAATCCCTTCCGGATCATAACATGGCGCATGATACCGCTGCCGTCCGATTCGTTATATGCAGCAATATCATATTTCTTCATATGCTGCAAAACAGTCTCAAGTATTGTACCATTTTCTTCAGGCACAAGTACACAGTCCGTACATGGGATTATACTGTGCGTTCTTCCTGCATAGAATCCCGTAACAGGATTACCTTCCTTATCCACACCTATGGGATATTGAGCCTTATTTCTGTACCTCCACGGATCATCCATTCCCATTATAGGTTCCATAACCGAATCGATCAGTTCGGGAGTAAATCCTCCCAATCGTATAAGATTATTCCTGACCTTATTCTGTTTAATATCCAGCTGGCTCTCATACTTTAATTCCTGTATCTGACAGCCGCCGCATTGTCTCGCGATCGGGCAGCGGGATTTCACACGCTCAGATGACGGACTTATGATCTTCTCGACACGCCCGTATCCGTAATTCTTTTTGACTTTTACAATACGCGCATCTATCAAATCGCCTATGATCGCGTCCTTAACAAAAAGGGCATAGCCGCCGGACTTGCCGACTCCCATACCCTCAGCTGTCATGTCTGTTATTTCAAGCCTTACTATATCATTCTTTTTAAATTTCATTCTGTTTCTCCGGTCTTTCTGACATTTGAATCAATAAGACGGTTGAAGCCAAGCCAGCCGGTGTCTGTTGTTGAATTAAAGAGCTCCGTCAGAGTCTCCATCTTGGCATCAAGGTTATCTGCCATATTAAGTGCCAGTGCTTCCATAAGAGCAGGCTTCTTGGGTGAACCGAATTCGTACTCTCCGTGATGTGCCAGGATGCAGTGCTTTATCTCTGCTTCAAGCCTGTGAGGAAAGCCCTCTATATTCTTTATCTTCTCACCGACCATTTCACAACCCATCACTATATGTCCAAGCAGCTGACCGTCATCGGTATAATCATTTTCAGGAAAGAGGCTTATCTCCTTTACCTTACCTATATCATGAAGCATTGCGGCTGATATAAGCAGATCCCGCTTAAGCATCGGATATCTTTTTGAATAGAAATCACACAGTTTCGTAACACTGAGTGTATGCTCCAGCAGACCACCCACAAAACCGTGATGTACACTCTTTGCTGCCGAATTTTTCTTGAATCTCTTTATAAAATCTTCATCGTCTGCAAAGAACGCTTCACACAACTTCTTTAAATACCCTGATTTAATACTTCCTACCATACCCAGCAGTTCTTTATACATCTCTTCTATATTGTGGGATGACACAGGCAGATAATCGGCCGGATCATATTCACCTTCATGAACCTTCCGTATCCTCTTGATATTGGCCTGAAGCTGACCGTTGAAGCTGGTTACACTGCCACCGACAAGACAGTAATCCATTGCTTCGAAATCCTCTATGCCACCGGAATTCACATCCCATATCTTTCCGTCGAGCGTACCTGTCTTATCCTGAAGCACAACATTCTCGTACGGCTTGCCGTTCTTCGTCACCGCTGACTGCTTGTGCTTGATCAGATAGATATCCATTATGTTGTCGCTTTCCCTGTATGCCTCTATATATTTCAAATCTGTATCCTCTCTTTCAATTAACTGTACTATAATGCCTGACATCTTATCTGATATCTTCCCTTATATTTGTCCGCCACCTTATCATTTACTGTGAACGAATTTAATATATATTTTAATACTTATACTGTATCATACCCGCTTCTTACTCACTTAATTTCCCGAGCGTGATTTCATATGACAGTTCAACATATTCGTCACGGCCCATGCGCTTGACGGTTACCATCATCAGATCCTCGGGCTGACATTTGAGCATAGCATCTTTATAATCTGTGAAGGATGTTATATCCGTTGTTCCGAGCTTAACGATAACATCTCCGTTCTGGATTCCTGCCTCCATCGCCGGTGAATCGATCACAACCTGTTTAACATACGCACCCATGGGTACTCCGTATTCATCCGCAGCTTCTTGGGTAACATCCATGCCCACTATGCCAAGATAAGCTAGCTCCTGACCGTTGCTTAACTTCTCCAGCTTATCCTTCATATCCGATATCGCGTATCCGCGTATCAGATTCTTGGCATCCGGTGATGCCCCGTCCTGTGTTATGATCCCGAGAACCCTGCCGGCAAGATTAATGATAACGCCGCTGGCATTTGAGCTTCCGTAAATATCGGTTGTGAGGATTGATACATTGGTATCAGTCATATCACGCTTAATGGTATGTGAGGTTATCTGCCCCATTGCCATTGACTCTGTTGCGCCCAGTGGATCGCCTACCGCTATGACAGGCGTTCCGTCGATCGAGGAATTCTTCGAGCTTCCAAGCTCTGCAAGCTTGCATGCATCCTTGGTTCCCTCACTCATATCCTCAAGATCTACCGCTATTACCGACAAATCCGTATTGGGATCCGATTTCTTCATCGCTGCGTTGTATCTTGCTCCATCACAGAAGGTAACTGCTATTTTATCCGACCCGTTTAACGGAGTAGACTTGGTAAGTATCAGCATCTCCTTACCGTTCTCCGCAAGTATGAGTCCGGAGCTTGTATGCTTATTCTCATAAACATTCATAAACCAGTCTGTATTGGCGCTGACTCCGGTTACGGTTACCACAGCTCTCCTTGCCTCGGCAGCGACATCACTTATCTGCTGGTACAGCTGTGCATAATCATCAAGCTCCAATTCCTTTTCAACTGTTTCAACCACCTGCGTTATGACTTCCGGTGCCGGTAATGCTTCTTCAAGATTAGTGTTTTCATCATTTTCCGGCTTACTCTCAGATGTATCCTGTGTACTGTTTTCTTCCGGCTGCACGGAGTTCCCGGAGCCTTCATCATCCTGAGGATTTATTTCCGTTCCATCCGTATCATCAGATGTCCCATTAACAGTCTCATCCTTACCGTCATGAGCTGAAACATCCTCTGTTCCGGTTTCTTCATCAGACTGTCCGAGGCTCACTACCTTGGTATCGTCCATGGGATGCAGCCATTCGTTGAAAACAGGATACAGCGATACAAAGGTAAAGCAGGCGATAGCTCCAAAGGCCAATGCAAGAATACAGGTAAATATGGTCTTTAGTATTATCTTCCTTTTACTGACCGGCTTTTCTTTTATGGTTTCGGTTATAAATTCAAAGTTCTGTTCGCTGCTGTTTGCAGACTGTCTGTTTTCATTCCTGATCTCTTCATTTATATCATCCATGCTCTGTCTCCTGTAATATACTTTCCTACCTGTTCCATGAAAGTCTGTGCAGCTCTCCCTCCGTCTGTAAGGATCCAAATCCCTGCTGCCTGAGCGCTTCGTAAAGCACTATCGCAACCGAATTGGAAAGATTCAGTGATCTTATATCCTTAAACATCGGTATCCTGATACAGGTCTCTTCATTATCTACCAGTATCTCTTCCGGTATCCCTGCGCTTTCCTTCCCAAACATGATATATGCATTCTCTTCATAAGAAACCTCGGAATATATCCTGTGCGCCTTGGTCGTTGCCATATAAATGCGCGGATTATTGTTAAGCTCGAGAAACTGTCTGTAATCTATATATCTTCTCACATCCAGCTTATCCCAATAGTCAAGCCCTGCTCGTTTGATGTTCTTCTCCGTCAGCTGAAATCCCAGCGGTTCGATAAGATGAAGGACCGACCCCGTCGCAACGCAGGTACGTCCGATATTTCCGGTATTGGCAGGTATTTCAGGTTCGTGTAATATGATGTTGATCGGCATTTCCAACCTCCTGCGGGTGACGCCCCCTCACTCTTCAACCCTGCTCTTTGGCAGTGTGAAAATAAACTCCGTACCCACTCCGACAGTACTTATTACATTTATATTCTCATGATGGGCATTTATAATTTCCTTCGTGATCGCCAGTCCCAGACCCGTCCCTTTCTTGTCCTTACCCCTTGACAGATCGGTCTTATAGAAGCGGTCGAATACCAGCTTCTGGCTTTCTTTCGGAATACCTATTCCGCTGTCCTTGACGGATACGAAAACCGTATCATTTTTCTCCGACGTCTCAAGCTTAATATCCGAGCCCTGTTCGCTGAACTTGATCGCATTGTCAATAAGATTATACAGAACCTGCTGTATCTTACCCATATCCGCCGTAACGAACAGCCTCTCCCCGCACAGCACAAGCTTAAATCTGATACGCTTAGCCTTGCAGGTACCTTCGAAGGTCGCCGCCGTATTCTTTATTACTGCATTGATGTCAAAATCACTTATATCAAGATGCATCCCTCTGGTATTCAGGTTATTGAGCGAGAGAAGTGAATTGGTAAGCTTCGTAAGTCGTTCTGTCTCATTGAGCACTATCTTAAGATATTTATCCATCATCTCGGGAGGTATCGTCCCATCCTCCATTGCCTCAATATAGCCCTTGATGGAGGTAAGAGGAGAGCGAAAATCATGCGAGACGTTGGCTATGAACTGCTTCTGGTTATCCTCACCCTTAGACAGCTCGGATGCCATGTAATTAAGCGATGCCGCAAGATGGCCTATCTCATCATCCTTGTTTACCTCTATGGTATGGGTAAGATTACCGTCCGCATATTCCTCTGTCGCTCTTGTTATCTTCTTAAGCGGTCTGTAAACAGCCAATGTGAACACAAGCAGAACAAGCAATGACAGTATAAACATTATTCCAAGCGCCAGATAATAGATATTCATAAGGCTGTCACGGCTTCTCTCTATATTCTCTATGCTGTAATGCATGACAACGTAGCCCTGAACCCTGAAGTTGGAATTGATCGGTGAGAAAACGCTCAGAACATCCTCATCAAAAGAATTATAGAACCTTCCAACCATATAATAATCATTTCCGGTATCCGTCGGGTTAAAGCTCTGTATCTCTACGGTATTCTCCTCGTCAACAGATGTGTCCGTTGAATTGTACAGTAATTCACCATCCGGATTGATTATCCATATGGCGGCCTGAGTAAATGTGTCTATTGCTTCGAGCTGGTCTCTTACATCCTCAGCTTCAAGCGAAGCACGGTAGAAACTGTCCGCATACCTGGTCGAAATAAGAGTAGCCTCTTTGTAAAGTGCCGCTGCCTTATCATTAAGAAGATGCTCGAAGGTAAGCTTCGAAAACAGAGTCGAAATAAGCACAAAGCTTACAAGTCCGAAAGCAAGATATGCCAGTATTAATTTAAGATATAAAGTCTTTCTGTATTTCATCCACTGCTGTTCCGTTCTGCTCTTTGGATCATGTCAGTCCGATCCCTGAAGCTTACTTTACTTCGAATTTGTATCCTATACCCCATACCGTGGACAGTCTCCACATATCATGATCCTTGATCTTTTCACGCAGACGCTTGATATGGACATCCACAGTCCTCGTATCGCCTATGTATTCATAGCCCCATATATGATCCAGAAGCTGCTCTCTTGTGAATACCTGATTGGGCGATGATGCAAGGAAATATAACAGCTCAAGCTCCTTCGGCGGCATCTCCACTGGCCGTCCGAAATACATTACGGAGTAATTGGTCTGATTGATAACAAGATCCGGATATTCCACACATTTAACATCTGAAGGAACCTCTGCAGGCTTGGCGGTAGTAGTCCTTCTTAATACCGCCTTAACCCTTGCTACAAGCTCCTTACTGTCAAAAGGCTTCTCCATGTAATCGTCAGCACCAAGCTCAAGGCCAAGTACCTTGTCAAATATCTCGCCCTTAGCCGACAGCATTATTATAGGTGTCTGTTCCCTTGCCCTTATCTCCCTGCATACCTGATATCCGTCTATGCCGGGGAGCATCAGATCGAGCAGAATGAGATTGGGCTTATATGTATCGAATGCCTTAAGTGCCGCCTCTCCGTCATTTACTATCTGTGTATCGAAGCATTCCTTCGTAAGATACAGGGATATAAGCTCCGCTATATTATTATCATCATCTACTATAAGTATCTTCTGTTTATTAGCCATTATTTTCTCTCCTTAAGGGTCCTGGTTTCATTTACTTAAACGTCACAACCGTTACACCCGCATCGCCCTCGCCGTACTCGGCTAATCGGTACGATTTAACGTACTTTATTTTCTTTAGCCTGTCCCATACGGCCTTACGCAGTGCTCCGGTTCCTTTTCCATGAACTATTCTCACAGTCTCAAGATGAGACAGATATGCGTCATCAAGATATTTTTCCAGCTTAGGGATCGCCTCATCCGTTGTACATCCGATCAGGTTAAGCTCTATGGATATTGTAGATGCCTTGCTCAGGCCGCTGCCTGCATATCCGCTTCCGCCTGTTCCCCTGCCGTTATTTCCGCCGTTTCCGCGTCCTTTTTTCTTTCCTGTTCCCATTGCTATTCCGGGACCGGTTATATCATCTGTCATAATGAACTCTATGTCATCCATGTGAGCCTGCATCCGCATTATGCCGCACTGCACAAACAGGTTACCCTTATTGTCCGGCAGTGAACTGATGGTACCCTTAAGTCCCATGGAAATTATCCTGACGCTCTCTCCAAGTCTGAAATCCGAAGGTTTCGGACGGGAATGGGATGATATGACAGAAGAACCGTCCCCGTGTCCTGTCCCTGTTTCTCCCCGGATCTTGTCGCGTTTATTCCTGAGCTTTGTACGCTCATTTTCCATTTCCTGAATGGTGCCGTATTTCCTGAAATTACGGATTGCTTCATCCGCACTTTCCTTGGCTTCGGATAAAATAGCCAGCGCTTCCTCTCTGGCTTCGTCTAATATTTTCTCCCTCTGTTCATTTAACTTATTCTTCTTTTCATCATAATCGGCCTTAAGCCGCTGCGTCTCTTCCTTAAGCCGGGCTATCGTAAGCTTCTCCTGTTCCATGATCACGCGGTTCTCTTCAAGCTGTGCGATCACATCTTCGAAGCTCTCATCGGCCTCGCCTATCCTTTCTTTTGCATTCTCTATTATATAAGAAGGGAGTCCCAGCTTCCCGGCTATGGCAAAGGCATTACTCTTACCGGGAACACCGATTAACAGACGATATGTAGGGGCCAGTGTTTCCACATTAAACTCACAGCTGGCATTGCACACGCCTTCCTCCCGAAGTGCATATACCTTAAGCTCACTGTAATGAGTGGTGGCCGCTGTCCTTATTCCCTGCTTGTGGAGATTGTCAAGGATAGCCTCTGCCAGTGCAGCTCCCTCGGTCGGATCGGTTCCGGCTCCCAGCTCGTCAAAGAGGCACAGCGAATGCTCATCCGCATTGTCAAGTATATTAACGATCGTTTTCATATGTGATGAGAAAGTCGACAGACTCTGTTCTATGCTCTGTTCATCACCTATGTCCGCAAATACTTCATCAAATATACTCAGGGAGGAGTGATCGAGAGCAGGTATCATAAGTCCGGCCTGTCCCATAAGTGTCAGCAGTCCCAGCGTCTTAAGGGATACTGTCTTACCGCCTGTATTGGGACCCGTTATCACCAGCAGGTCATAATCGCTTCCAAGTGCTATGTCTATGGGCACCACCTTATCCTTATCAATAAGCGGATGTCTTGCTTTCCTAAGGTTTATGATACCGTCTTCGTTATACTCGGGACTGCTTGCATTCATATCAAGAGCCAGCCTGCCTCTTGCGAATATATGATCAAGCTGCGTAAGGATACTCTGATCTGTCCGTATCTCATCCGAATGTTCTGCGCATGATGCGGACAGGGAAGCCAGAATTATCTCTATCTCCTTTGCTTCTTTTATTTCAAGCTCCCTTATCTCATTATTAAGATTAACTATCTCAGACGGCTCTATGAAAAAGGTTGACGCGGTAGAGGATCTGTCATGTATCATCCCGGGAACGTTTCCTTTATACTCTGCCTTAACCGGAATACAGTATCTTCCCTCACGCATTGTCACAACACTGTCCTGCAGATACGCCTTATATGTACTGTTTACCATGCTGTTAAGCCTTGAATGTATCCTGTCCTGTGTGACCTTGATAAGCCTCCTTACATTCTTAAGTCCCGGGCTTGCATCATCGGCTATCTCATCTATTGCAGGTATACATCTTCGTATCTCTGTTGATACTGAATTTAATGGTGTAAGACCTTCGAACAGCGGAGCCAGAGGAGTGGGGACCGGGGGAGGTACCGGGGGACGGTTCTCTGGTCCCTCCTTTGGGGAACCAGAGAACCGTCCCCCGGTACCCGAGAACCGTCCCCCGGTACCCCCGTATGCCTTGACCCTTGCGGCATTCTCCAGCAAAGAAGCAATGTTCAGAAGTTCTTCAGTATTAATACTGCTCCCCTTGTCAAGGCGCATGAGGCTTGCTTCAACCATCCTGTTGCCTCCGAAGCTTATGCTTCCGTTGCGAAGCAGTCTTCCCACTGCATCGAAGGTTTCCTGCTGAAGCCTCTTAACCTCATCTATCTGTGATACCGGCCTTAGCTCAAGACACAGCTTCCGTCCCGGTTCTGAACCTGCCCTTTCAGCAAGCATCGATATTATCTTGTCATATTCAAGTGTCTTAAGTACTTTTTCATTCATAATATAACATCATACCATATCTCCATAAAAAAAGCATTAAAGTAATTACGCACCCTTATTATCACTCTTAGTCACTTTAAATGGGACTTGTATTATTTTTTTTAAGTGTTAAAATATAGGAACATCCTATAGCTTAGGGGATGTAAGCAATAACATGCAACGGGGAGCATGTACAGTAAGGGGATATATTTTATAGAGGTGTAAAATATGGAACCGGAAACCAAGCCAAAGAGCGGCAGCGGAGCATTGCTCAAGGTCTGTGGATTTATAGTTGATAAACGTAATCTGTTCTTTCTTATCTTTATATTGTTATCAGTATTCTCAGCCTTCTCACGTAACTGGGTGAGTGTCGAGAATTCCCTGGCAGCCTACCTGCCTCAATCCACCGAAACAAAACAGGGACTGGATCTTATGGAAGAGCAGTTCGTAACCTATGGCTCCTGTAAGGTTATGATCGCCAATATATCCTATGAACAGGCAGAGGAAATAAAGGAAAAGCTCGAAAATATCACCGGCGTATTTATGGTTGACTTCGACGATTCGGATGAGCATTATAACAACGGATCGGCACGGTTCGACATAACCTTCGACCGGGACGAAAAAGACGATCTGTGCCTTACCTATCTTGATGATGTCAAAGCTCTGATAGCGCCCTACGACTCATATCTGTCAACAACACTCGGCAACATTCAGGCAGAACTTATCGATGAAGAAATGAAGGTCATTTCCATTTTGGTTGTGATCGTCGTTCTTACGGTTTTGCTTATTACCACCGAAGCGTATGCCGAGATACCCGTACTGCTTATAACCTTCGGAGCAGGCGCGGTACTTCAGATGGGTACCAACTTCCTTTTAGGCACCATCTCCTTCGTATCCGATTCGGTAACGATAGTGCTGCAGCTCGCACTGTCCGTGGATTACGCAGTCATCTTCCTTAACCGTTATAAGGAAGAGCACAGGGATAAGGACGTCCGCGAAGCGATCATTACCGCCCTTACCAAAGCAATACCGGAAATATGCGGCAGCTCCTTGACAACCATAGGCGGTCTTATAGCCATGACCTTCATGCAGTACGGGATAGGACCCGATCTTGGTATCGTACTTATCAAAGCCATTATCTTAAGCCTTATTGCCGTGTTCCTCCTTATGCCCGGAATCATAATGCTGTTCGCTCCTCTTATGGAGAAGACAAAGCATAAGAGCTTCATACCTGACATTCCCTTTGTCGGCAAATTCGATTACGCCACAAGGTTTATTATTGCGCCTCTGTTTCTGCTGGCTATAATAGGCGCATACGTAATTCAGCGTGATACCCCTTATGTATTCGGATACTCCACTCTGAAAACCCCCATAAAGAATGATGTCCAGATAGCTGATGATATGCTTACGGAGAACTTCGGGGATGAAAACCTTCTTGCCATCGTTGTGCCGGCAGGTAATTACGATAAGGAAGCACGTCTCTTAAGAAAGCTTGAGAACTCCCCTGAGGTAAAATCATGCACCGGTCTTGCGAATACAGAAGCAATGAACGGATACACACTGACCGACAGACTGAGTCCGAGACAGTTCTCCGAGCTTATAGATCTCGATTATGAGATAGCGGAACTTATATACACCGCCTATGCGGTAAATGATGAGGATTATGCGAAGGCTGTCAACGGACTTTCTTCCTATAAGGTTCCCCTAATCGATATGTTCATGTTTATCCATAACGAAGTGGAGGAAGGCTATGTTACCCTTGATGAAGACGCCATGGAGAAGCTTGATGATGCGTATAAGCTTATGAACTTCGCTAAGGAACAGCTCCAGGGTGAAGATTACTCCAGAATGCTTGTATATTTAAATCTTCCCGAGGAAAGTCAGGAGACCTTTGACTTTATCGATAAGATACACGAGATGGCAGGGGAAATTTACAGCGGAAAAATATACACGGTCGGAGAATCAATGAGCCAGTATGATCTTAAGAATACCTTCTCAAGAGATAATCTGGTGGTTAACATTGTTTCCATCCTTGTCGTGCTGGTTGTCCTCCTGTTTACATTTAAGTCAGCCGGAATGCCTGTACTTCTTATAGCTGTCATACAGGGAAGCATATGGATCAACTTCGCTGTTCCGGCTCTTGAAAAGGATAACATATTCTTCCTGAGTCAGCTTATCGTAAGCTCCATACAGATGGGTGCCAATATAGACTATGCGATAGTTATCGCAGGCCGGTATACCGAACTTCGTGAAACCAAGGGACGTCGTGATTCGATAATAGAAACCATGAACGCTTCCTTCCCTACCATAGTCACATCCGGAACAATGCTTGCCGTTGCGGGAATGCTGATAGGACGCCTTACATCCGACGGTGCGATCTACGGTATCGGACAGTGTATAGGCCGCGGTACAATAATATCCATAGGTATAACCATGTTCGTTCTTCCGCAGATCCTGTTGGTTGGCGACACCATAATCAGTAAGACGGCCTTCGTAATGAATATGCCGATAAGGACGAGGGAAGCCTCGGGTCTTATACGTGTAAACGGTATTGTCCGCGGTCATGTGAACGGCGTGGTCACGGGAACTATGCATGCTATTGTCCGAGGCAGCGTAAGCGCTTTTGTGGAAGCCGGCAATATCATTCCCCTGTCTCAGGAAGAGGCGGATGCTCTGATAGACAGTATGCCCACACGAATAGCAGATACCAGCAAAAACCCGGACACATCTGCAATACAGACAGTAAACGGAACGGAGGTGAGCGGCAATGAGGAATAAACAGCATGCAGCTGCCCTTCTTACCATACTTATGATCATTTCGTTTTTATCAGATCCGCTTTTTACGGTAAGAACCCTGGCCAGTACCAGACTGACCGTGACCGAAGGAACGGGTATGGCTCCCGATATACAAATCATTCGTACTGACGAAAACGGAAATGAAATTATTCCGGACGATGAGTATGACGAAAACACTCAGGATGATAGCTCTGAGGATTCCGATAGCGGAAGTGCAAACGATCCTTACGGCAGAAAACAGAAGGAGCTTCCTGTTTCCAAAGCCGGAACCTATGAAAGCGACATCCGTGGCACGGTATCAGCAACGGATGTCACAGAACTCACCGATGTTTACATATCATCTGCCGAGGATCTTATTACCCTTGCCGATAACTGCAGGCTTGATACCTGGTCAAGGGATAAGAATGTAATTCTTAATGCTGATATAGACCTAAACGGAAGCAGCTTTAAATACATACCGATCTTCGGAGGTATCTTTGACGGTAACGGACATACCATATCGGGACTTGACATATCATCAGAGGAAAGCTATACAGGTTTATTCTGTATAACGCAGGCAAGTGCCATAATCAAAAATCTTACCGTTAAAGGAACCATTATGCCTTTGGATAAGCAGCTTGCCACCGGAGGTATAGTCGGAGATAATTATGGCCTTATAAGCAACTGCAGTTTTGACGGCAGAGTGGAAGGCTATGATTATACCGGGGGGATCGCAGGATATAATGAGCAGACCGGCACCATAAGCAGCTGCACTGGTAAAGGACATGTAATAGGACGTCACTTCACCGGGGGAATAACAGGATACAACCTTGGTATAATAAACGGCTGCACCAACGAAGCCCGTATAAATATAACCAGTATGGATGAAACCATCTCCATTAAGGATATTGATGTCAGCAAGTATACCAACAATCTTCTCAATATATTCGGAGATAATAACAAGCAGGATTCTACCAGCGTAATAAACAGCACGGTAGATGTGGGAGGTATCTGTGGTTATTCACAGGGCGTGATAGTCAGCTGTACCAATGAATCTCTCGTAGGATATGAACACGTAGGATACAATGTAGGAGGTATTGTAGGACGCCAGAACGGTTATGTTCAGATGTGTGTCAACAACGGTGAAGTATTCGGGCGTAAGGATGTAGGCGGTATCGCAGGACAGGCTGAACCCTTTGTGATCATAGACATCACCAAGGATATCGTAGGACAGCTCACAACAAACATGAACACGCTTCATGATCTTGTCAATGTAACTCTGAATGATGCAGGCAGTGAATCAGACATAATAAGCGCCCGCCTCAACATGGTTAAGAGCTTTACCGACAAGGCTCTTACCGACACTTCATATTTAAGCAATGAAACAGAGACCTGGATAAATGGTGTGATGGACAGCGGAACCGAGATCATGGGGCGGATAGACTATGCTCTTGAAGAAGCGGCAAAAAGCGGTGGCGCACTTGATCATACAAGGCAGGCCACAGATAATGCTTCAAAGGCGATAAGCAATCTGACAAATGCAGTTAATGATCTTGATATAAAGAAATATCTCTCTGCAGAGGAAAGTCTGAGCTATAATGCCGCAAAACAGAATATTGAGAATGGCACGGAGGAATATCGCAATCTTCGGGAAAAATACTATGAAACCGATTATAAATACAATTATTATAAATATATCGATCACCACCATAATGATCCTGCTTATTATGGAATAAGCTCAAATCTTGTTCCTCTGGATCTATCCGGAAACAGAATAGACTGGCCCTCTTCCGGTACGGGAACAAAGGAAGAATATGATAACATATCGTGTATAGTCCACGAGGATACAAGCACGGATCCTCCGACATATACAGATTTCCCTTCGGATGATGGAGAATATGCTTCCAAGGATAAATCTCTTAACAGTATAGCCTCCACTCAGGCCGATATTGCAGTAGAGGAACTGACAAACGAAGAATTCAAAAATGAGCATGGAATGAGCTATCCCGAATGGCTTGAGAGAAATGTGGAAACAATGACAGGTATCCTGTTGTCTCATGAGCCTGATATGGCTGATAACATCCGCAGGGATGTCCGTTATGCCGTCGACAGCACAAAACAGTCAGTCAATAATCTCGGTAGTGCAGTCGGAGATATTAAGTCCATAGTATCGGACATTAATTCAAGAGGTAATATTACTTTCCCGAAGCTTTCGGACGAGTACAGAAACCGCTCCAATTCACTTATAGCAAACATTCAGGGAATGAGTGACAACCTCGGATGTCTTAACAACGAAATGAACTCATCCAATCAGCAGCTGGTAGATGACATGATAAAGGTGAACGATCAGTTTAATGTCATCATGCTTCTTATTGCAGATGCGATAGATGGCGTGCTGGATGAGGATTACACAGATCTTTATGAGGATGATTCACTGTCCGTTGCCGACAGTTCCACGGATGCTACCATAGCTGACTCTCTTAATAACGGTTCAGTCCACGGAGACATAAACACAGCCGGAATAGCCGGAACAATGGCAATAGAATATGATTTTGACTTAGAGAGTGACATTACAGGTATCAAGGATGCCGCCGCCGGAACAACCTACCGTTCCAAGTGCGTACTTAGAAACAACAAAAACAATGGACGTATAGAAGGGCTGAAGAGTTACATCGGCGGAACCTGCGGACTCCAGGAAATGGGTACAATATTAAGGTGCCAGAACTATGGCAAGCTGGTGAGCAAATCAGGTGATTATATAGGGGGGATCAGCGGCAAATCACTCTCTACCATCAAAGATTGTCAAACAAAATGCATAATGCAGGGCAAAGATAATATCGGAGGAATAACCGGTCTCGGATATGATATAAGCGGCTGCTACAGCCTTCCTTCCATAAACAGTGAAGGTTCCTATCTCGGAGCCATTGCAGGTGACAACAGCCAGAAGGGACGCCTTAAGTCAAATTATTTTGTCAGTGATGACTATGCCGGAATTGACAGGGTCAGCTACAGTGGCAAGGCAGAACCCATTACATATGATCAGCTGCTCAGTTCTGACAGCATACCATCCGAATTCAGATCGATAAAGGTAAGCTTTGTTGTAGATGATGAGACTATTTCCGTTAAGGAGTATAATTACGGAGACAGTATTACCTCTCTTCCTGTAGAACTTACGGATGACGAATACATCCTCTGGGACTGGGATAATGCCAATCTCCTTAATCTGCACGCCGATACCGAACTGTCAGGAACGAAAGCTCGGTATATAACAACACTTGCCGGATCACAGCTTCGGGAAAGCGGACAGTCGGCAGTTCTTGCAGATGGCAAATTCATATCGGAGGATACTCTCGATTCAAGGGTTACAGGCGAAAACGAAGACCCTGATATCTTTGAAAGCTGGGAACTGACCATACCGGAGGATTTCTCGGATGAACATCTTATAAGATACTGTCCTCCCGAAAATATAAGCGATGTAAAAATATGGCTCGTGAACGGAGATGAAAAGACCGAGGCGGAATGTCAGCCCATGGGCAAATACTATACATTCAAAGCTCCGGGATATAATGTTAAATTCCTCGTTGAAAATGCTTATGTAAGTCCTATTGAAAAATATGCAAAATATGAAACCGCAGGGGGAGCTGTCCTGCTGGCAATCCTTGTAATGATATTATTGCACCGGAATAAGAACAGAAAAGCAGGGAGCAGGAACAATAAGAAAAACAAAGACCGTAATATTCGTAAGAAATCTAAGGATGAAAATAACGGAAGTAACAGGAATAACGAGATAAAAAAGGACAAAGAGAAAACAGATGATTCAGATATAGCCAATGACAGCGATATCGAAATGATGGATCTGTAAACAGATACGTAGACACAATACTCCTTGCGTCTACGTATACCCGTTATTTACAGCCTGCTTAAGCTTCAGATCCTATGATTTAGGTGCTACTACCCTTGAAATAAGTACGGTAAACATATCGTTTATCTTACTTAGATCCATATTTCCAAGATATCCCTTATCACAGGAATAGATTATACTCATTGAATCCCGGTTTATTTCAAGGCGGACGGAAATCGGTGCTGCCTCTCTTCCGTATGCATCAATGAAATAAGTCGTACCGCTCTCCACCCTTCTTATAAAGTCATTATATGTATCATCTGTCAGAAATTCATATGATAGAGTCGAATACTCCTCACAATCATATCTCAACTCCGCATTTAATATATCAACGCTGCAGCTGTCGAAGGTCTCTGCTTTTTCATACAGATCCTTGATATCGTTATACTGCTCACTGTAATCATCATCACTGTTAAATATCATCGGCACCCATCTGAGCATGCCTCCTTCATGTCTGGTCTTTATTATTATTGCATCTCTGTTTACAATCCTGCAGACAATCTTTCCGAGAGTTACAACCACACATGATTTAAGACTGTCGGGACCTCTTTTATTATATTCCATCATTGCCTTTGCAAGCTCGGGACTGACAGTAAAGCTTGCTTCGGTTCTCACATTACTGCGATTCTTGTTTCGTTCATCCTTGAATCTTGCTATATCAGAACCTATCTTAGGCAGTATACCCTGATAGAACCTTGTGGTGAGATATACATGTACCTTCTTCTTTCCCAGTACCCCGATCGGTTCATGCTCTGTGGTCCTGAAGGTTGCCTTAAGCACTCTCTTGCCATATATATGATTGGCATCCGTTGAAAGTACAACAATATAATTATTCTTCTCCACCAGATATGCATTACAGTTAACAGGACATACCTCGGACATTTTATATGCCGGATATATTGCCTTCTTCTTAGCTATAATAACTGAGCTTATACGCATAAACCTCTCATCGGCCGGTAGCTCTGTCAGGTTTTCGATCGTATAATTATACCCGCCTGTAAGCTCCCTGTAGCCGTTTATCATGTCCGCGAAGCTCTTGGAGTCGTTATATCTTCTTATAAATACGGGAAGAGTCTTCATATCTTCCGCTATATCGATCGGCATCCTCTTCTCCCTTATGAAACACAATTATGAAGTATCCAATCCATTTGATGATCAAAGCTTCCTTGCCGTAATCCCTACCCATTCACCCTGATGATCTACATCAAGGATCTCAAATCCGGCTTTCTTAACCGCATCGGTTACCGCCTGTTCCTTATCATCAATTATACCGGAAGTAATATATATTCCACCCGGTTTAATATGATTTACTATTACAGGCGTGAGAGGGATGAGCACCTCTGCAAGGATATTCGCAGTTACGATATCATAACACTTATATCCGACCTCATCCTGAATCTCCGTACTGTCGATAATATTTCCTATGATAAGGTTAAATCCCGCTTCCGCAAGCCCGTTACTCTCCATATTATCCTGCACGGCTTCTATCGTACATGGATCAAGATCCGTTCCCGTTGCCGACGCTGCCCCGAATTTATAAGCCATGATCGAGAGTATACCGCTTCCTGTTCCCACATCCAGCAGTTTTGTATCCGCATTAACATATTTACGAAGTGCTCTTATGCACAATTGCGTGGTTTCATGCATTCCCGTGCCAAAAGCCGTTCCGGGATCTATATGTATGATAATCTTATTCTTATCTATATCCTCTACTTCTTCCCACGATGGAACTATCAGTATATCATCGCCTATACAGAACTGATGGAAATACTGCTTCCAATTATTAAGATAATCCGTATCCTGAAGCTCAGTGCAGGTAATGGTACAGTCTCCCGCATCCATATAACTCTTAATATCTTCAAGTTCTTCCCTGACACTTTCAAGAAGCTGCTTATTATCCTCCGCTGCGTCAAGGTAAAAGCTGAGATACGCTACACCGTTATCCTCTTCTGTCTGAGGAAGGATGTCAACAAACATAGCAGCCTTGTCCTGCTCGGAGAGCGGAGTCTTATCCTCTATCTCAACTCCCTCTATACCAAGTTCCATAAGCGATGCGCTTATCACATCTTCAGCTTCGGTTGTAGTTGTGATCGTATATTTATTATATTTCATCTGTTACAGAACCTCATCATGGCCGCTGTCTCTTAGTGAAGCCAGTACCTTCTTTATGTCTGCAGTGCTGCTTTTATCACAGATAAGTATGGCATCATCGGTATCAACTATGACTGTATCCTTAAGTCCGACAGCTGCGATCAGCTTATTACTGCCTTCTATTATACAGTCTTTTGTATCTATCGTCACGACATTTCCGCTTACTACATTATTCTCTTCATTCGAAGTCTTAATACGTTCAACCGCAAGCCAAGAGCCGACATCATCCCAGCCGAAATCACCGGGAATGGTATATATGCTCTGTGCCTTCTCCATAATCCCGTAATCAACGGATATGGATTCAAGCTCCGGGAAAACGCTTTCAAGGATCTCATCCTGTGCTCCGGTTCCGATCGCACCTCCTATCCGGTCAAGTCCCTCTTTCATATCGGGAAGATACCGGTTAAACAGTTCAAGTATAGTGGATACTTTCCAGACAAACATTCCGGCATTCCACAGATATTCTCCGGTATCAAGATACTCTCTTGCCTTATCCGCCGAAGGCTTCTCCACAAACCGGTCTACCTTATATGCGTTTCCTCTTTTTTCCTCTTTAATGAACTTAATGTATCCGTATCCGGTTTCGGGATACGACGGTCTTATGCCCATCGTCACGAGATTACTGCCGTCATCAGCTATGCTGCAGGCTTCACCTGCCAATTCACGGTATCTGCCGGCATCCTTGATCAGCGAATCCGACGGCAGCACCATCATTACCGCATCCTCATACTTTTTCGAAATATGAGTGGCTCCGAGTCCTATGCAGGGTGCCGTATTCCTGCCTACAGGTTCACACAGAATGTTTTCCTCGGGAATCCCCGGCAGCTGTTCTCTGACCAGCGGTTTATAATCCTTATTGGTTGCTATATAGATGTCTTCCATATCAACAAGCGGAAGTATCCTGTCAACAGTAAGCTGTATCATTGTCCTGTCATCATCAGTCAGTGACAGGAACTGCTTGGGAAGCTTCTTTCTGCTTCTTGGCCAGAAACGCTCGCCGCGTCCGCCGGCCATGATAAGAGCCGTAATCTTCATTTATAATATATCTCCTTTATACGTATGAATGAACATATACTCTGAAGCAACTCATCTGTAAACGCATTTTTGCTGTTTACTGATGAATCATACTGATGTCAGCCTGCATGACTACTTAATAACTATATCCTGGATTGCCGTATCCTGAATAACACAGATAAATGTCTTTCCGTTGTTTATTGTTATCTCATTTCCCTGAAGGTCATAATATCTGATGGGACAAAGATCGTAATTTCCGTCATGAGCCAGCTGGCCTTCTCTCTTCCATGTTCCTACCACCATCTTACCCTTGGTAAAATACTGGATTACGCCACCCGAATGACAGTCAAAGGCAAGATAGTCCTTCTCATCAAGCTGAGCCCATTTGTTATACTGGAAAATTACATTATCGTAAAACAGCTGCTCTCCCGTAAGTTCATCTATCTGCGGCCCGTCATACTGGAAACGGCCGTATTGTTCTCTGTCGGGATCATAGTCAAACCACGGTTTGTTTATTTTATAATTCGGTTCCATGTGGGTCACTTCAAGACCGTTTTCATTGGTTACGGTATCACCGAGATCACAGAACTTGAACTTACGTTGAAAATTCTCATAATGATTCCTTCTGTAACCCATCATTTCTATTCCTGCATCTATACCGGCAGCACTGGTGTATGCATTATGCGGTGCTTTTCTGTCAGAGGTACGATAATACACGATATCGCCCTCCTTACCAAGACCGTTAAGATTATCCACATAATCGCTGTTAAGCAGATCCACGGCATAGGCTGCCTGACCATAGTGACAATAGATCGCATCGAATTCAAGTGCCGTGTATACAAAATACTCACGACAGCTTCTGACCGATCCAATCTTGTTAAGATCCTCATACTCATCAAATAGAGCCATAAGACGTGTTATGGCTCCCTCTACCACATATTCATATACAACATCAGCCCTTGACACACTGCACATAGGCTGTGCTGCCTTCAGATTATTAAGCATTACCGCAATTGGTCTTCTCTGCGCTATTTCCTCCTTCACGGGAAGTCCTGACAGGTAGCTCCTCATCTGGCCTTCTTTTAGTCCGTCGTCCTTTTTATCGTCACCTTTTTCTTCCTTTTCCTCCTTAGGAGAATCGGGTTTCTGCGTAGGTGTAGGCGTGGGCGTCATCGTAGGCTCAGCTGAATCGACCGTATCACCTGTAGAGGCGACCGTATCTCCGTCCGTACCTGTGTAAGCGTAAACTATTATGCCAAAAGCGATAATAAAGAAAAAAGCTATGACTGAATATGTCCATATCCTTGTCTTCTTTAAAGAGTTCATATACCAGATTCCCTCTCAGTTTCTGCACGATATATAAGTTGATTATAGTTTATTCATGCCTATAAATCAACTTATATAAAACCTGCTCAGATTCCGATGGCCTCATATATAGCCTTGGATAACTGATCTGCACAGGATGTTCCTCTTGTGCCACATTCGTTTCCCTTAAGGATATCTGCCGACTGCTTAGCATCGGCTCCCTCAAGGAGCTTGCCTATAGCCTTAAGATTCCCGTTACATCCTCCGAGAAAGCTCAGGTTATGGATCCTTCCCTCATCATCAATGTCAAAAGATATGTTTCTTGCGCATACACCCTTGGGCGTGTATGAATAATTCGCCATTGTATTTACCTCTCTTTGTCTACATTTTATTTACATCTAAGGATTGTACCATATTGAACCATGTTCCTCAACAAATGAATAAATGTGGTAGTGTCCTGCTTCGCATGAACCGAAGAAAGAGAGGGACAGCAACCTTTCCGTACAAGCACGAGGGTTGCTGCCTCTCTCTTTCTGTATCTTACGAATAGTAACCTGTAAAGCACGGTACGGGAATCGAACCCGCCTCCTCAGCTTGGGAAGCTGATATACTACCGATGTACTAACCGTGCAACACAATAAGGATTATATCACACTTTTCCCGGGTTGTGTATTGTTTAATTTTCATTATTTGTTTTTCTCTGTCATAAATCTGTGATATACTGTAAATAGAACCATTCCGGTCAGCATTTCACATAAAGGAGCATTTGATCATGGAAAAAGTATTATCTCAGGCTGAAGTTGATTCATTAGTTGATGCATTAAGAGCCATTAAAGGTTACTCGGATGATGAAGTTATTTCCGAGGATGTACTAAACAGTCAGGTTGTCCTTTCCCAGAGCGAGATTGATAAGCTGATCGAATCTCTTAACAATGCCAAGGGACTTCCGGCCTATAAGCCCAAAGCCAATGCCGTACTGTCTCAGGCCGAGATTGATTCACTTATTGATGCTCTTAATACCTATAAAGAATACGGACAGCTGGATGAACTTAATGCAGACCTTGTAAGCAACCAGGCCATCATGTCCCAGGAGGATATTGATATCCTTATTGACAAGCTTCTTGCCATACATAACTGACAAGTATTATTTACACGGTTACTTCATTCGCGCATTTTCCTGTTTCCAGATACTCGCTTATATTGCAAAGAGTCGTATGAGCAATATTCGTAAGTGCTTCCTTCGTAAGGAATGCCTGGTGTGAAGTTACTATCACATTGGGCATTGAAATGAGTCTTGCCAGTGTATCATCCTCAAAGATATGTCCGGATCTGTCCTCGAAGAAAACATCGGCCTCCTCTTCATACACATCAAGACATGCTGCGCCGATATGACGTTTTCTGATACCCTCAAGAAGTGCTTCTGCATCGATCAGAGCCCCTCTTGAAGTATTTATAAGCACAACACCCTTCTTCATGCTTTTAATACTCTTGGCATCCACCATATGATAGGTTTCCTCGGTCAGAGGACAGTGGAAGGATATTATATCACTTCTCTTCCATATTTCCTTAAGCTCCACGTATTCAAAATCAGCATCCTTTGCAGGAAATTTGTCATATGCGATAACATTCATTCCAAAGCCCCTGCATATGTCAATAAATACGCGTCCTATCTTACCGGTTCCGACCACACCCACAGTCTTGCCGTGAAGGTCAAAGCCCATGAGTCCGTTAAGTGAGAAATTAAAATCCTTGGTCCTTATATAAGCCTTATGTATGCGTCTTACGGAAGTAAGCAGGAGAGACATTGCATGCTCGGCAACAGCATATGGCGAATATGCCGGCACTCTTACAACGCCTATCTTATCCTTGGCTGCTTCTGCATCAACATTGTTAAATCCCGCACATCGTAAAGCTACCAGCTTAACATCCTTCTTATTTAACGCGTTTATAACCTTGGCATCAACCGTATCATTTACAAATACGCAGACAACATCATAACCCTTGGCAAGCTTCACCGTATCTTCATCCAGCTTGGTTTCAAAATACTTTATCTTGAACTTTCCTTCACTGTTTGCCTCGTCAAATGAAGCAATATCGTAATCCTTGGCATCAAAGAATGCAACCTTTATCTTATCATTCATCGTATTTCTCCTTTTTAATCTCGCTTTCACGTTTATTTTCTTTATGCTTATTTCATTTACTTTTGATATATTTAAGATACCATATACCGATATAATTATCAATTATCAAACCTCTCCGTGACAGCCTGTTTCAGCTATTTGTTTTCTTCTCTTGCACCCTCAAAACACATGCCATATAATTATATTAAAGGAGGTTTTCCATGAATTTATCAACATATTTAAACAGCCAGTTTGATCTCATGCAGAATCTGGATTTCTGCATCCGGATAGTAGTATCTGCTCTTGCCGGCGGCATTATCGGCTATGAACGAAGCCACCGTTTCAAAGAGGCAGGCGTAAGGACTCATGTAATAGTATGCGTTACAACCGCAGTGGTTATGATCATTTCAAAATACGGTTTCGCTGATCTTACCCTGGCAGATGGCAGTAACTTTAACGGAACCAGAGGAGTGGATGCGGCACGTGTCGCTGCACAGGCGGTAAGCGGTATATCCTTCCTGTGTGCCGGTGTTATCTTCAAGACGGGAAGCAATGTAAGAGGACTTACAACGGCAGCCGGCCTGTGGCTGACGGGAGCGCTTGGACTCTGTTTCGGTGCCGGAATGTACGTTATCGGCATTTTCTCACTTCTTTTACTCTGCGTTATGCAGCTTACAATACGCAGGGCTCTGAAGGGTCTTGATTCCTACTATGACAATGAACTGCATTTCAAGGTTAAGGATGGTGAGGATGACATATTCTACCATGACCTCTTGGAGCAAATGGATATGTGGGATGTCAAGGTCGTTGAGAACGATGTGTGCGTTAATGAAGATGGGACAATAGAATATAATATACATATACGAAGAAAAAATGAACTCAGCTATGAAGAGCTTAAAGAGTTCGTAAGCAGTCGTGCGGATGTACTTTCCTACAGAAGCAACCTGCAGTATAACCATATTAAATAAACCGATTTTTACAATGCTCTGTCATTAATCTATGACTTTCCAGTACGAATGCCGAATTTCTGATGAAATTCGCTATTCTATACACTGCAGAAATAATAAAGAGAACCCCGGATACAGTTAATGCCGGGGTTCTCTTCTTCTGTCATAAATATCTCTGCTATTAAAAGCTTCTGTTGAATCCTTATCTGCCAAATATCTCTGCCGTTGAACAATCTAGTGCTGAATATCTTCTACTACTGAAGGCTGACCTTACTGAGCTCTATGAGCTTATTATGCATCTCAGTCTCGATCCTTGAAAGCTCCTTCTCAGCCTCTGCTCTCTTGGTGCGGCCGTCTGCCTGTATCTGCACAACCTCATTGAGCGTATCGATAAGAGTCTGGTTTGTATGTGTAAGAGTCTCGATATCCACGATTCCTCTCTCTGCCTCCTTTGCCGATGCAACAGTTGCGATCTTAAGTGCCTCTGCGTTCTTCTTAAGCAGCTCATTAGTCATATCCGTCACATCCTTCTGTGCCTTTGCAGCCTCTGTCGAATGATTAAGTCCTATGGCAATTACCATCTGGCTCTTCCACAGCGGAATGGTATTAACCAGCGTACTCTGGATCTTCTCTGACATCATCGTATCATTATTCTGGATGAGCCTTATCTGCGGTGCCATCTGCATGGAAATATTCCTGGTAAGCTCGAGGTCATAAATCTTCTTCTCGAAACGCTCTATCATTGAAGCGTAATCCGAAGCAGCCTGTGAATCCTCGGGAAGTCCCGACTCCTCAGCTTTCTTAAGAAGCCTGGGCAGCTCCTGCTGCTTGGCTATGGCGAGCTTCTCCTTGCCTGCGATTATATACAGGGTAAGATTCTTGTAATATGTAAGATTGGTCTCATACATCTTATCAAGCATGGCAACATCCTTAAGCAGAGTCACCTGATGTCCTTCCATTATCTTGACAACCTTATTTACATTGGCCTCTGTCTTGTCATATCTTGCCACCAGATCGTTAACCTTGGCCTGACCCTTCTTAAATATGCCGAGGAATCCTTTCTTCTCCTCCTCACTGTTGAAGCCCTTAAGCTCAGCGACAAGACCTGTAAGCATCTCTCCGATCTCTCCCATATCCTTGGTACGGACATTGTTAAGAGCTCCTTCCGAGAAATCGGCTATCTTCTTCTGAGCTCCCGCGCCATACTGGATCACCAGCTGCGTATTGTTAAGATCTATCTGGGAAACATAGCTGTCAACAACCTTCTGCTCCTCAGGCGACAGATCTGTCTTTGTCTTAATATCTGCAAGCTCTGTTCCGAAATTGATGCCGGCATTGGCAGGCTTGGCTTCCTCGATCGGTGCAAAAGGTGACTCATACAGAGTCGCTTCCGGTATGGCTGCTGTATCAGGTTCTGCCGCAACCGCTGCCTGATTTCCTTCCAATACTGCTGCATTCATGTTTTCATCCATTTTTGTAACCCTCCTCTTTGTCTTTACTGTGTCTTAAGCGCCGCTTCCTGCGCAAGTCCTTCCTGAGTAAGCATGGTTGTGAGCACCTGTGCATCACTCGTAACATCCCATACCGAATCCTGGAACAGGTTGTTAAGCAGCTGCACGAATGCTTCATTTATCGTATCAAGTGTGTTCTCTATTTCTGATTTCGCCTGTATAAGCTCCCTGCCGGGGGCGCTTACCTTATCATATTCCGCATAGGCTTCAACCAGCTTAAGCATTGTTGGCAGATAGTAATCCATGAGCTTATGCATTCTGTCCATCTGCTCCGGATGTTCGCTTACACGGTTGAATATCTGCTTAAGAAGGTCCTCAAGAAGATCAAGCTTGGCACTTATCACCTCACCCGGAATATCATCATTGAGCTTATGAAGCTTGTTTATGGCATCCATTCCTTCACCGACCATAACATCAAGCTCCGACTTCTCTTCACCGGTAAGCCTGCTCTCAGCCTCTTTTCTCTTCTCCTCTTCCTCGGCTTTCATCCTGTTCTTCATGGATGAATACTCCCTGTATACATCATCGGAAAGCATCAGGGTGGTCTCCTCCTCATCCATATAACCTTCAGGATAATAGCCCTTTCTGAGCATCTTCTTTATATCCTTCTTAAGAGCCTTCTCATTCATTCCGGTGGCTGAGGATATCTGTGAAAGCTTAGCGTACATCTTCTCTCCGCAGATCCTTGCGTAACGTTTGGCCCGTTCTGTAAGCTTTCTTTTCTGAATTCCCAGAATACCCAGCCCGGCGCTTGCCGCAGTAAGCAATGAAAAGGCAAGTCCCGGAACAAAACCCTTTACTACTCCAAGTACAAGGGCAAGCGTGAAAAACAGCATCACACCTATCACGCCGAATACTATATAGAGAATGCTCTTCGTATCTTCCAGAGCCACAAATTTCGTAGGCAGGAGCTTACCTCCCACTACTATCGCATTGGGACTCTTCATCCTTTTTGCAAGCTCATTCTGTGCCCTTCGTTCCTCAAGGCTCTTCCTTCTTTCCGCCGTCGCATCAGGTCTTGTTGAAAATACAGCCTGCCGCTGACGCTTTTGCTCTCTCTCCAGCTCGCGTCTTTTCTGTCTTTCTTCACGTTCTCTTTCAAGCCGCTGCTGCCTTTCCTTACGTTCCCTCTCAAGCTGCTTCTGTCTTTCCCTCGTTGCGGCTCCCTGAGAATAGGTACTGTAGGTATGGGTAGAGACATTCTGCGCTCTGCCTGATTTAATACCGGTGCTTCTCTCAAGCTGATCGGTGGCATCATCGATCACCCTGTTTACCGAACCCATAATGGCGTCGTTCAGTCCGGAGAAATCACCCTTTGTAAGACCAACCTTTAGCGCTTCCTTTATTTCATCTCCTATTTCATTGAACAGCTGATTGTTTGCCATTTATGGTTACTCTTCCTTACCGTAATAATTACCGTAATACTTACCGTAGTATTTGCCATAATACTTGCCGTAATATTTACCGTAGTACTTGCCGTATTTGCCGCCCATATCCACCTTATTAAGAATAACTCCCAATACCGGACAGCCTGTTTTCTTAATCTGATCCAGTACACGTTCGGCAAATTTACGGCTTATCGATCTTGCTTCAAGTACAAGAGCCACGCCGTCACAGCTCTGAGCTATTATGGCACCGTCTATAACGCTTCCGATAGGGGGCGTGTCTATGATCACATAATCATATATATCTCTGAACTTGCTTAATACAAGCTTGAATCTTGACGTTCCAAGAAGCTCGGAGGGATTGGGCGGAACAGGTCCTGTAGGAATGATATGCAGACCTTTAACGTTGGTTGAATAGATAACATCCTGAATATCTCTTTTTCCTGCCAGGAAATGGCTGAGACCGGATGTTATCCTTGTTATCTGATATCGTCCGAGAATAACCGATTTTCTCATATCACCGTCAATAAAGAGCACATGCTTACCGGCTTCCGCCATTGAGATCGCAAGATTGAAGGATACGGATGATTTGCCCTCATTGGGTACACAGCTTGTTATTGCTATAACCTTCACATTATTTCCGCAGAATTCCATATTGGATCTAAGCGACTTGTATGCTTCATTGGTCTGGAAGCTTAGCTTGTTTCTTCTGTTTATTGTTATGACCTTAGTATCCACTTCTGTTCATCTCCTTCCCTGACGTGAGTACATCCATATTTACCGGTGTCTGACTTCGTCTGCCGTAGCTGCTCCGCTTATGTTTGCTGCTTTTCTTTTTCTTCTTCTCTGTTGCCGGAGTATCTTCTTCCTCATTCTCCTCCTCATATGGTATGGAGCCCAGTACGCTTACCTTAAGATAATGTTCTACGTCATCCGGATTCTTAACAGAATCATCCATTATATAAACAAGAATTATAAAGGCCATGGAAATAAATGCACCGATCGCGCCGCCTATAACTGTATTTTTAACTATCTTTGGCGATGATGGTTCAAGAGGAAGATCTGCTTCTTCAACTACATTTACAGCTTCCGTGTTCATAACTGCAGATATATGCTTTGATGCCGAATTCCTGATCTCATCCGCTATCGCCCTTGCCAGATCGGGGCTTGAATCCTGGACCGTTATCGTAACAATACGGGTATCCGTGGGAACACTTACCGTGATCTTGCTCTTAAGCTCTTTATTATCCATGGCAAGCGCCAGCTCTTCGCGTACCTCATCAAGCACGGGCCGGCTGGTTACAAGCTCCTGATAATCCTTAGTCAGCTGAGTACCTGTCTGCAGATCGGAATATGTAAGCTGCTCATTACTCTGCCTGTTTATGATATACATCTTGGTAGTCGATATATACTGGGGTGTCATCACATATTCCGACAAAAGAAATGCTATCGTGCCCGCAAGAGCGGCACAGATAACTATTATCCACAGTTTACTGACTATGACCCCTATAAGCTCCACAAGGTCTATTTCTATCTCTTCTGATTGTATCTGATTACTGGTCTCCATTAAAACCCTTTCTAAATACCTTAAAGCCTTCTTACAGGCTTGTTATTTACTATATTTACGGCGTTTCCGAACAGTATGGCCGATGCATATTCCTCATCACATTTCTTCAGTATATATTCGGCACATTCAGCCATATCCGGCCTTCTTGAACCCATGCTGTGCGCATCTGTTCCGATAAAATGTATCCACTCTTCCTTAAGAAGCTTTTTTATAAAACGTTTGATCCTCATACCGCCTTCTCCGGTTATGGATCTTGAATTAACCTGAATATAAGCTCCTCTTCGTATAAGATCTTCTATAAGATCGGAATCATGAACCAGACAGTCGTATCGCTCAACATGTGCGAGTACCGGACGATATCCGAAGCTGCTGATATTCTTGACCGCATCGTTCAGCTCTCTTTTCTCAACCGCCGGCGAAAATTCTATAAGTACATAGCTTGAATCAGCCAAAGTATGTACTCTGCCCTCCTCAATCCATTCGGGCACACTGGGATAGTAATAAATCTCACTTCCTATAAAAAGCTTAAGATCCGGATGCTCCTTTACGGACAATTCCCTAAGACGGGCAAATACCTCATCTATCCTGGATCTTTCCGTCTCCACATAGCCACCGTGGTAATGAGGCGTAAGTATAAGAGCTCTTATCCCTTCTTTATATGCGTGGTCGAGCATCTGAAGCGACGTCTCCATATTTCTGGATCCGTCATCGACCCCCGGGATTATGTGGTTGTGCATATCAAGGTAATACACGTTATGTCTCCTGTTTCAAAGCCGGTGAAATAGAATTATAGCATAAATCCGAATCCGGGGTAACTATATTTCGGACAGAAGTTCTGCCATTCTGTCCCATGAGAATCTGTGTTCTCTTTCTATAATCCCCTGTGTATATGCTTCCTTCCTCCCCTCGGCAAAATAGCGATATATTGCTCCGGCAAGTGCATTATCATCAAATGGCTCTATAATATCGCCTGTAACCCCGTTATCAACCACCTCGGGAAGCCCTCCCACATTGGTAACGATCACAGGTTTCCTAAAACCATATGCTATCTGGACGATACCGCTCTGTGTTGCGGATTCATATGGAAGCACAACAAGATCTGCTGCTGAAAAATATTTTTCCACTTCTTTATCCGGCACATACCCGTCTATCACGGTTACCCGGTCTGCTATCCCCTTCTTATTTATAAGTTCAAGATACTCATCCTTGTTTCCGTCAAAATCTCCGACGATATATAATTTCGGAATCAAAGTCTGTGTACTTTTATTGTATCGATCCTTCAGTATGGCTTCTGCATTGATAAGATGCCTTAGTCCCTTATATTCCCTGACAAAACCGAAAAAAAGCATCATCTGCTCATTCTCGGGAATTCCCAGCTTATTCCTGGCCGTACGGATATCCATGTTCTCGAAATTAAAAGCACTGTAGGTAGGATGGACCGTTACTCTGTAGTCCGCATCAGGACGTATGGAAAGAAGCTCCTTAACCTCACCCTGAGCATGAAGTATATATTTATTTCCTCTCTTAAGCGCCATTCTCGTAAGCTGCTTATCAAGCGGAAATCTCTCATGCGGAAAAACATTATGGCAGATATAAATAACCTGTATCCCTGCCTTCTTAAGCCTCCCCGCAAGTAATACATAACAAGGCGCGAAATAAGGATGCCACCATTGTATTATGACTTTTTCGGGCTTAAGCTTAACTATCCGGCGGGCAGTTGCAAGTATGTTAAACGGATTTGCCGTATTTATAAGGAACTGAGTATCCTCAACTCTGAAGGTATCATTATCATAGTCCCTCTGTTCCTTCTTAAACAGGATCCTTGGATACTGCATCTTATATGATATCATCACGGTATCATGAACCTTGCTCAACGCCCTGTACATAAGACCGGTATAATGGGATATCCCCCCTTTGTACGGATAAACCGGGCCTATGAGCACCCACTTATTTGTTTCCGAAATCCTGTTTTGATCATTCATCATTATATGTTCCCGGATTATCAGACGCAGCTTCTTCAGCTTCTTTCAGTGCTTCTCTTGCCTCTTCGTTGTAATCCAGTCTTCTCACCCTGTACTGTATATCTTCGAGAAGCTTGCGGTTATTGGCTATAAGATCGGCCTGCATACCCATAACAAAGGTAACAAATCCAAGCAGCATGAGCGTTGATGAAAGCACCAGTGACTGGATATGGCCGTTTCCCGCACCACTGACAAAATAGATCAGGAAACGCACGGCAACCGCAAACCCGATCGTAAAGGGGATAAGTCCCAATATTGAGAAAAATGTAAGCGGTCTGTACATCATGAATGCACGGACTATGGTAAGCATCGATCTCTTGACATATCCGAACATGGAGTGGAACAGCCTTGATTTCCTTAACTCTCCGTTGGTCCTTATCGGAACGGAGGTTATAGCCATGCTGGTCCGGCCTGCCTGAACAATTGTTTCAAGCGTATATGTATAATTGTTCATCACGTTAAGGTGCATTGCCGCATCTCTCGAAAATGCCCTGAAGCCGCTGGGAGCATCCGGTATATCGGTCTTTGATGCCACCCTTACGACATAACTGCCGAAATGCTGGAGCTTCTTCTTAAGAGGTGAGAAATGTTCCGTTGCATCTATCGGCCTCTCACCTATGACAACATCTGCCTTCTTATCAAGTATCGGACGTACCAGCTTCTCAATATCGTCTCCGCAATACTGATTATCGGCATCGGTATTGACGATTATGTCTGCTCCGTTTCGAAGGCAGGCATCTATTCCCGCCATAAATCCCTTGGCAAGACCCTTGTTCTTTGTGAAGCTGACTATATGGTTAACTCCCCAGTTTCTGGCTACCTCAACCGTATTATCCACGCTTCCGTCATTGATTATTAAGATTTCTATTTCATCTATCCCGTCAATGTGCTTCGGAAGATCGTTAAGTGCGATCTCCAGGGTTTCTGCCTCATTAAGACACGGGATCTGGATTATAAGCTTCATCCATCATCTCCTGTAAAATCTTTTCATTCTTTTTCACGGGCTATATATATCGGTCTTTTCTTTGTCTCAAGATAGGTCTTGGCCAGATATTCGCCTACAAGTCCTATGCAGAACAGCTGTACTCCACCCATAAAGACCATTATACAGATCATCGACGGCCAGCCGCTTGTAGGATCCCCGTAAATAAGCGTCCTTATAATAATGAAGACTATCATTATAAAGGCAGCAAGGGTAAAGATCATTCCTATCACAACCGCAAAAGTAAGCGGGGCTGTGGTGAATCCCACAAAGCCTTCTATCGAATACAGCAGAAGCTTCCAGAAATTCCACTTGGTCTCTCCGGCTACGCGCTCCCTGTTCTCGTAATCTATCCATTTGGTCTTAAACCCGACCCAGCTGTATATTCCCTTGGTGAAACGGTTGTATTCCTTCATGCCGAGTACCGCATTCACCATAGTCCGGGTCATGATCCTGTAGTCTCTCGCACCGTCCATTATCTCAAGGTCGGTCATCCGGTTCATTATCTTATAGAACTGCCTTGCAAAGAACGAACGCACAGGAGGTTCACCCTTTCTTGTGACTCTCCTTGTCGCCGCCGTATCATAGCCTTCCTTTGTAACAGCATTGTACATTTCAGGCAAAAGCGAAGGCGGATCCTGGAGGTCGGCATCCATTATCACGACATAATCTCCGGACGCATTCTCAAGGCCGGCATAAATACCCGCTTCCTTGCCGAAATTCCTTGAGAAAGAAACATAATGCACTCTTTCGTCTTTAGCCCTCAGTTCCTTTATGATCTCAATCGTTCTGTCTTTGGATCCGTCATCTATAAACAGCAGCTCAAAGGACAGCTCCGGGTCTGTATTTTTAAACTCATCCATCGTCCTGCTTATCTCTTTATAAAACAGCGGAAGCGCTGCTTCTTCGTTAAAGCAGGGTACGACTATTGTTAATAAACTCATTGTATGCTGCACTCCATTTACAGGATTGCCGGCATATGCGGCGGTATCCGGTTTACTGTTAAAGTCAGGGTTTTGATGTCCTTAAAATATCATATTCCGACAGGAAGCCATCCGAACCGTAATCATTCCTGTCTTCCTGTGGCTCAAGGGTTACGGACAGCTTCTGTCCTGCATGAGGAGCTGATTCCTGCGGCTTTCCCTCCTCATCCGTTATACAGATGACTTTTGCCCTGATATCACGCCCGTCGGGCTTCATAACCTCTATCTCATCCCCTGTGCAGAATTTATTCTTTTGCTTTAAGGAGACTGTCTGCCTGCCGTTTCCTTCCGAACCGCTCTCCGATACACCCTCTATCATACCCAGATATACGGATTCCCTCACATATGTGCTGTTATCATAGATCTGAGTATTCTCATCCGGCTTGCCGAAATAGAATCCTGTCGTGAACTGTCTGTAGGTACACTGGCCAATTTCATGTCTGTACCAGTCCATATTATCACGATATTTCTGCTCCGATTCAAAATAATCGTCTATAGCCTTCCTGTAAGTCCTGGCCACTGTGGCAACATACAGAGCCGTCTTCATCCGGCCTTCTATCTTGAAGCTGTCAATTCCGGCATCTGTCATTTCCGGGATATGCTCTATCATGCACAGATCCTTGGAATTAAAAATAAAGGTGCCTCTGTCATTCTCAAATACCGGCATATATTCACCCGGCCTTGTCTCTTCCATAAGGGTGTACTTCCATCTGCACGGATGGGTGCACGCTCCTCTGTTTGCATCTCTTCCCGTAAGATAGCTGCTTAACAGGCATCTTCCGGAATAGGATATGCACATTGCTCCGTGAATGAAGCTCTCTATCTCCATGTCCTCAGGGATATGCTCTCTTATTTCCTTTATTTCCTTAAGGGACAGCTCCCTGGCTGACACGACCCTCTTCGCACCCTGTCTGTACCAGAAATCATACGTAAGATAGTTGGTATTGTTCGCCTGAGTGCTTATGTGTATATCAATCTCCGGACATATCTCCCTCGCTATCGTAAACATACCCGGGTCTGCTATTATAAGAGCATCCGGCTTTAACTCTTTAAGCTCTCTGAAATAATCCTCTGCTCCCCCAAGATCCGCATTATGTGCCAGAATATTGGCTGTTACATGCACCCTGACCCCATGTTCATGGGCAAAATCGATCCCGGCGGCCATTTCCTGTGCCGTGAAATTCTTCGCCTTGGCTCTGAGGCCAAATGCCTCTCCGCCTATATATACCGCATCAGCTCCGAATATCACTGCTGTTTTCAGTACTTCGAGACTGCTGGCAGGTACTAAAAGCTCCGGCTTTCCGTTTCTTAACATTCCTTCAACTCACTCCACTGCCTTATTGATGTATTTTCCCGATTTATTTAATCATGATTTGTTTAATCCTGCTTTGATTTTTTCTTTTGCCTTGCTTTGGCTTGTTTTGACGCTATTCAAACAGCTTATCCGGTCAGGACAGAGCAATCGTGTCGTTTAGCGCTGACCGTGACGCCGTCTCCCATCGGTAATATCGTAGTGCTCAGCCGTTCATCATGTGTAAGTACATAGAGATATTCCCTCATTCTTGAATGTATGGTCCTGTCACGTCTTCGTACCGCAAATCTCGACTGTATGATATCACCGTCCTGGAGCACATTATCGGAAACCAGTATACCCCCGGGTCTTAACACTCTCATGACGTCTTCGAAGAAGTTAAGATACTGACCCTTGGCTGCGTCCATAAAAACAAGGTCATATGTTATATCCTTAATATCTTTCAGTACCTTAGCCGCATCACCCTCTATAAGCGTTATTCTGTCCGAATATCCCGATGCTTTGAAATTCTCCCTGGCTAAGGGTATACGTTTCTCATAATTCTCTATCGTTGTTATCCTGCAATCGGAAGGAGAGCTCTGTGCCATCAGTATTGCCGAGAAGCCTACTGCCGTTCCGACCTCAAGGATCTTCCCCGGCTTAAGTCCCGTGATTATCGTCTTAAGAAGATTCTGCACCTGTGGCCTTATTATAGGAATACGGTCCTGCTTTGCTCTTTTCTCAAGCTCTGCAAGAAAGCCTTTGTTTCCGGCATTCAGCGATTCTATATAGGCAGCGACTCTTTCTTCTTCAATAAATCCGTCTCCCACCGTGTCACTCTCCCGTCTCTTCGGCAGGCTCTGTGGGATCATCTGTCATTATCTCTATGTCTATCTCTCCGTCTTCACCCTCGTAAGGCGTCTCGCCTTCCTCCAGGTCGCCTTCGACAAGATCCGATCCTGACTGGACAGGCATGGTACTGTCATATACCTGATCTGCTTCATTTAAGTTCTCGGTAAGTTCATCGGGTATGTATTCATCCGATTCTCCGTCCTTTTTCTCCGTCTCGGCCTTAGTCAGTATAGCCATGAGCTCATCTGTTGTCAGAGAATTATTAAGCGTATAGGTTCCCGGCTCTATTTTACCCTTGTATTCGGACAGCTTGGCCTGGATGAAGAAGAGCATCCAGTCACTGGTTATTCCCTTCTCCTCAAGCTTCTTTGATACATCCGTCAGACCTTCGCCCTTATCTACCGACATGATTATATCCCTGCCGGGAGCTTCTGCAACCGGTCCCTCGGTGAATATCCTGAACCCAAAATCATATGCTTTCTTTCCGACATTAATGACAACAACCGCGCAGACCACCAACAATACTCCGCGCACCACGGTTCCCATAAAACTGACTGTTAAATCTACTGCTTTCATATTAACCCCTGTTTAAGTCCTCCTGCCAATTCTTTACACTACCTTATAGGATGATGTTTCTTCATCCAGGGTACTTACGATACGGTCTGTAATATATTGATACAGTCTGGAGAAATCCACCTCTGCCAGTATGAACTCCGATACCTTGGAATCACTGCACAGTTCTTCCATCTTTGCTGAAATATTCTCTGATTCGCGCTCGTACTCATCCTCACTCATTTCCTGTACGGACACGTTAAGCTCTCTTATCCTGTCAACGCATTCCATTGCCCGCTCATCATCCCTGATGGCTGAAAATGTATTCCTGTAGTTTACATATTCCTCAGTATTCCTTAAAACTTCAAGAAGGTTGTCAAGCGCACTTTCAAAGCGTTCATTAGACATAATCTACTCCTGATCCGTTTCCATTATTATTGGCATTATCATGGGGCGTCTCTTCATTTTCTTCCAAACATATCCTGACAGAGCATCCTTGATAATATTTCTCATCCTGCCCCAATCCATTATGTTTTTATCCTGTATCTTATCTATGGCATTAAGCAGGACATCCCGCATTTCATCCATTACCTCATCGGATTCCTTAACATATATAAACCCACGCGTAACTATATCAGGGCCGGATACTACTATATTGGTTCCATGCTCAAGGGTCATGACAGCCATAAGTATACCGTCTTCCGCCAGCTGCTGTCTGTCATGAATGACCACATTACCGACATCCCCGACACCGAGTCCATCCACAAAAACGGCGCCCGTCTGCACCTCATCCGTTATCCTTGCGCCGTTCTTATTTATGGAAAGAACCTTACCGGCTGCCATCATTATTATATTTTCCTTAGATATGCCAAGCTCCCTTGCTATACCGGCCTGAGCCTTAAGATGTCTGTATTCGCCATGAACCGGTATAGCATACTTAGGCTTAACAAGCGTATATATGAGCTTGATCTCTTCCTGACAGGCATGTCCCGATACATGGGCATCCTGAAATATAACATCGGCTCCCTTCATACTCAGCTCATTTATAAGCCTGGCAACGGCCTTCTCATTTCCGGGAATCGGGTTTGACGAAAAGATTACCGTATCTCCCGGCTTTATCTGTAATATCTTATGAGTGCTGTTGGCTATCCTGTTAAGCGCAGCCATTGTCTCGCCCTGCGAGCCGGTAGTTATTATTACCGTCTTCTTGTCGGGATAATTCTTAAGATCCTCTATATCTATCAGCGTATTCTCATGGGCATCTATATAACCGAGTTCCGTAGCGGCCTGGATTATATTTACCATGCTCCGCCCTTCAAGCACTACCTTACGTCCGTGCCTGTATGCCGCGTCGATTATCTGCTGTACCCTGTCAACATTGCTTGCAAAGGTCGAAACTATTATCCTTGAATCCTCATGCTCTGAGAACAGTGCATCTATCTTCTTGCCGACAGTTTTCTCCGAGTTGGTGAATCCGGGTCTTTCGGCATTGGTTGAATCACACATAAGAGCCAGAACACCCTTGCGTCCCAGTTCGGCAAAGCGCTGAAGATCTATGGCATCGCCATAAACAGGGGTGTAATCGACCTTAAAATCACCCGTATGCACAACCGTGCCGGCAGGCGATGTAATGGCCAGGGCACAGGCATCGGCGATACTGTGATTTGTCCTTATAAATTCAACCTTAAAAGCTCCCAGTGTTATTACGTCTCCGGCCGAAACAACATTTCTGCTGACAACATCCAGCAAACCATGCTCCTTAAGCTTTCCCTCTATAAGAGCCGTCGTCAGTCTCGTCGCATAAACAGGTACATTTAATTCCTTCAAAACATATGGGAGCGCTCCGATATGATCCTCGTGACCGTGAGTGATCACAATAGCTTCCACCTTATCTGCATTATCCTGCAAATAAGTAATATCCGGTATTACCAGATCTATCCCGAGCATACTGTCTTCGGGAAATGACAGTCCGCAGTCCACAACCACGATACTGTTTCCGTATTCAAAGGCGGTAATGTTCATTCCTATCTGCTCAAGCCCTCCCAAAGGGATTATCTTAAGCGTCTTACCTCCGCTTTTCCTTCTTGCCAATTCTATTCCTCCACCGGTTCTTACCGATCATTCTACGATACTCGTATCGGATAGGGATTCTTCAAACATTGCGGCAACTATTCTAAGCTCATTCTCATCCTCTATCTCTTCGTAAATACTTTCTTTATCCTCCGATGCAGCAGTATCCTTAAGGATCATGCATTCCGCATCTCCATCCGGCGCATCAGCCACAAGGATATAGTTACAGCCGCTTATTCTCGTTTCATCAACCACATACCATTCAGACGGCCCTTCGTCTGTTTCAAATACTATCTTAAGGCTCTGCTTATCCGCTGCCTTTGTCTTCGTCTCTTCCATATATACCTCAGCCTCCCGTATTACGGAGATATTCCAGATACCCCTGTAAGATCAGCATGGCCGCGATCTCATCAACATAATCCTTACGGTTCTCTCTGCGTATACCGCTCTCCATCATAGTCTTGTCAGCCGCGACCGTTGTAAGCCTCTCATCCCAGAGAATGACCGGAAGACCTGTCCTTCTCTCGAGCGCGACCTTGAATTCCTTCGTCCGCTCGCAACGTTCACCCTCGGTATTGTTCATATTCCTCGGGTAACCGAGTACTATTTTCCCGACTTCATTCTCTCTGCACAGCTCTTCTATGCGGGCATAGGTTCTTCTTAGCTTATTCTCATGCTCACGCCGGATTATTTCAATTCCCTGGGCAGTAAGAAACAGAGGATCGCTCACAGCTACCCCCACAGTTTTGGTTCCATAATCAAGACCGAGTATTCTCATATCAAGCCCAGCCGTTATTCCTGATATACTGTGTTAACAGTTCTTCAACCAGTTCATCTCTCTCGACCTTCATTATCAGGCTTCTTGCATTATTATGACTGGTAATGTAAGTCGGATCACCTGACATTATGTATCCCACTATCTGGTTTACGGGATTATAACCCTTCTCATTCAGTGCTTCATATACCGATGACAGCACTACTTTAACCCCGGTTTCAGGCTCTACCTGAACATTAAAATGCTGAGTATTTCCAAAATCCTGCATTTTCTCTCTCCTGTCTCTACATACAATTATCTATATTCTACTCTAAATAACCAAAAAAGACAACACCACCGTTTATTAAAACGTCAATTAAAATTCTGCCTGAACACATCAGTGGGAAAACTGCATCAGCAATAACTCATCATTCAGAAAACCTTCTGCCCTGCCTTTAATAAGCCTTCCCGGACAATCCTCATTATTATTTACCGGACTTTCTCCAATAGCTTCGGAGGTAAGCACTGCCGTATTCCCCGCAGGACTCTTTCCGGAATCATCAGGCATCGGTTTACATGCGTATTTTACATATTCCCTGTTATATCCTGTCTGATACAGCTCACCGTCAAGTGTTACAGTCTCTTCAATAAGGATTTCCTCCGGCCTTCCTATATAGTAATCGCGGAAGCGACGGGCTCTTGCTGCCGAATCAGCAATAAGTATCTGCGACCTTTCATTCTTCTCCCTGCGTGTAAGCTGCCCAGGCATTCTGTCTGCCACAGTACCCTTCCTTCTTGAATAGGCAAAGATATGTGTTTCATAGAAATCAACTCTGTCAAGAAACTGTCTTGTCTGCCGGAATTCATCCTCTGTTTCACCCGGAAATCCAACAATAACATCTGTTGTTATTGCCGGATGCTCAAAATATTCCCTGATCAGCTGTACCTTCTCGTAGTATTCTTCTGTGGTATAACGGCGGTTCATCCTCTTAAGCACCGAATCGCTCCCACTCTGAAGAGATAAATGAAAATGTGGGCAGAACGATCGTATTTCAGTCATTTCTTCAAGAAAATCATCTGTTATTATTTGCGGTTCGAGTGATCCCAGGCGTATACGCTTAACCCCCTCCACTCTGTCTATCCTCTTAATAATGTCTGTAAGTCCCCTGTTATGGAAGCTCCCGTCCTTCGTTGCCATATTGTATGGTCTGTCAAGACCGTATGAGCTAAGATGTATCCCGGTAATAACGAATTCCCTGCAGCCCCTCTGCGCAAGAGCAGCTATCTCCCGTAAGGTCTCTTCTTCCGGCCTGCTGGTTACATGCCCCCGCGAATAAGGTATGATACAGTAGCTGCAGTACTGGTCACATCCGTCCTGTATCTTTATATAGGCCCGGGTATGCTCTGTCAGGGTAGTGAGAAAGTTTGGAGCCGTGGGGACGGGGACCGGGGGACGGTTCTCTGGGACCGGGGGACGGTTCTCTGGTCCCGAAACAATGGGACCAGAGAACCGTCCCCCGGTCCCCGAGAACCGTACCCTGGTCCCCGCGATATACTCTCTTATTATCTCTAAAATATCCGGCTTTTCCTTATTCCCCACCACAATATCGATACACTCGTCGTTCACGGCGCCCTCGCGGTCGGTCTCAACATAACATCCCGCTGCTACCACAAGTGCTTCGGGATTAAGCGCCTTGGCTCTGTGAAGCATCTGTCGCGACTTTCTGTCCGCTATATTGGTTACCGTACATGTGTTTACTATATAAATATCTGCCTTTTCACTAAATGGTACAATTTCATAACCGTTATCACGGAATTTTTGTTGCATTAGTTCCATCTCGTAAGCATTCACCTTACAGCCAAGATTGTGAAATGCGACTGTTTGCATATTTTACCTCTCTTTTTTTCAGCATATTTTCGGTTGACTTTTATAAAAAGCGGAATTATCATAGGATTGTGTTTAGACCAAGGGGTTAAACAAATATAATAAAGAAGGAGGAGTCAACATGAAGACAGTACAGATCTCACTTAACTCCATCGATAAGGTAAAGTCATTTGTTAATGACATCACCAAGTTCGATTATGATTTCGATCTTGTATCCGGAAGGTACGTAATTGATGCGAAATCTATCATGGGTATTTTCAGCTTAGACCTTTCTAAGCCTATCGATCTTAACATCCATGCTGAGGACAATGCTGATGACGTTTTGGCTGTTATTAAGCCATACATGATCTAATTTTGTTCAGTTCAAGATGGTAGTTAAACAACCAAAAGGGCTATTTGTCACCAGACAGAGGTCCTTTTTTTGTTGCCTGCCTTGCAATAACCAATAACCTACCTTGCAAATACTACATGCTCTTCATCCAAAACATATGCCGAGAGTCCGCTTTCCTTACTGCCTGACTCAAGGAACTCCGCAAGAGGATCACTCTTCTTACATATATATATTACATCATCCCTTATAAAACCCGAGAGAAGCTCGCTCCGCCATTGCCTTATGTTTGCATTGATCTCATTGTCGATATTTCGGGCATAATAATAGTTGTTAAGTCTCTTTCCGGTAAGATAGGCATAAAACGCCGTATCCATCATTATGTCGTTATCATTATAAAGGAAGGCGAAATCCCTGTATTTAATGTCTCCTGCCGGAAACGGGGCTTTTGTCCATATAATGGTATAAATCTGCGGCTTCTTGAAATATTCCTGTTTCCCGCTCACTACCTTTGTCGTATCAAGAACCTGCAGCAGCGCAAGAAGCAGCATAGTCTTTAACAGAATGCTTTTACCCTTTCTTAATCTATCTGTCAAAGGCTGAAGAATCCGGTATGTATATACTATCGCACCGGTTATTACAAGATAGACCGGTACCCAGATAAACCTTCCGTTTGACCTGAATACGCCGAAAGCATTCCTTATAAACTGCGGCATCGGGATTCCGATGATCTTTTTATCGGAAAAAGTCAGCGTAGGAAGCGTGGCAAGTAAAAGATCCAGAGCCAGAAGTATGGCTCCGATGAATAACCCCGAATGTCCGGTAATAAAGGCTTTTATAATATCAAACGGTTTCTTCGACTCACTGATGCTCTTAATATGTATATTGTATACACAGCCCCCTATAATGATCAAAATACAGATAAGTATTCCCATACCCAGATATCCGTATCCCTCATACTGCCAGTCGTAATAAAGCTTCATGGGCTTTAGGACTATACTTCCGTATAGAGGATTAATGAAAGTATTAAGGTTACTTATGAAGCTGCCGAAGCCTTCACCATATCCGGATGATGCCCCGTAAAAACCGCCGAATACATAGAGCGTAAGGATACCGGCCACACAGAAGGCGGCAAGGTTAACGATCTCATATAGTATTAACCTCCCGAATCCGCCGGAAGCGCGCGTTTTCTGCGTTTCGAGATTTATTAAATCTCTATTTAATTTTATGATCTTCTCTACAGATGCGGCAAGCAGTATGCTTCCGACCATGGGAACATAGTAGGTATGTATGCCCACGCACAGGATCCCCATCAGTGCATATACCAATACAGAAGACAGGCACCGGTAGTCCTCCTGTTTCCTTCGCTTAACCCATATATATAATGCCAGGACAATGATCCACTGGGCTCCGAGTGCTGTATGATAGAACATACGCTGCAGCACGGTGAAGCTAAGGATATAGACTAGTGAAGCCGCCGCGCTGACTGTATATTCAGGAGGGACCGGGGGACGGTGCGGGACCGGGGGACGGTTTGGGACCAGGGGACGGTTTGGGACCAGGGGACGGTTCTCTGGTCCCGAAACAATGAGACCAGAGAACCGTCCCCTGGTCCCAACAAACCGTCCCCCGGTCCCGCACCGTCCCCCGGTCCCGCAGATCATCTCATAAATAAGCAACGACGAAATCCCTCCCATGAGCATGAAGCTTAGCAGACCGAACATCCCAAAATACTGGAATCTTAACGGCAGTATATTACTGAACAGCTTAAATACGAAAGCAACGAGAGGTATTGAATCCGTATATATCACGGATACGCTCGTCGGATAGCTCAGGGTATCGATAAGACCCACAGGGAAATGCCAGTCACTCATACGATAATGGCACCAGCCTATATAGTGCTGCTTAAGATCCATATCCGTGTTGAACAGCCACCCATCATACAGAGGGTTAACTATCGCAGCTCCGTATACCCATAAAAAACAGGCCACACCCAATGCGCAGCCTGTAAGGAGCAATATAAGCCTGTCCTTATGAAACGACGATGACCTCGTCTGTCTCGATTGCTTTTCTGAAGAGCTCATCTATTGTCTCCGTAAGTCTGGTCTCCGAACGCTTTATTATATTTACATTCGGCTTGGTCACGGGATGCTTGGCCACAAAGATCGTGCAGCAGTCCTCGAAAGGAAGTATGGAAGTCTCATAGGTATCTATTTTTTCCGAAATCTTTATTATCTCATTCTTGTCAAAGCCTATAAGCGGGCGGTATACAGGCATCGTACACACCTCATTGGTCGCCGCCAGCGACTGCATGGTCTGGGATGCCACCTGTCCGAGACTTTCACCTGTTATAAGCCCCAGGCATTCACTTTCCCCAGCAATATGCTCCGCTATCCTCATCATGTAACGCCTCATGATTATCGTAAGCTCATCATGCGGGCATTTCTCATAAATCTCAAGCTGTATATCCGTAAAATTAATAACGTGCAGATGTATGGGACCTGAATATCTTGCAACAAGCCTGGCCAGATCCACAACCTTCTGCTTAGCCCGTTCGCTTGTATAGGGCGGAGCATGGAAATATACAGCATCCAGCTTGACGCCTCTCTTTGCAATCATATAGCCCGCAACCGGCGAATCGATACCTCCCGAGAGAAGCAGCATGGCCTTACCGCCCGTTCCTACAGGCATTCCTCCGGGTCCGGGGATAACCTTTGAATAAATATAGATGCACTCATCCCTTATTTCGATCGTAAGAAGGACCTCAGGATTATGCACATCCACCTTCATATCGGGAAATGCGTCAAGTATGCGTTCACCCATTGCCATGTTCACTTCCTGTGAATCCATGGGATAGTTCTTCCTTGCCCGACGGCAGTTCACTTTGAACGTGAGCTTCTTATCATTCTCACCTATATTCTCACTTATATCCTTGCCTGTGCTCTCGCTTATATCCGCACCTGAGCAGATGGGCTTAACCTTATATTCGTCCTCAAGATACCTGATCACATCCTCTGCCAGCTTGTCAAATCCCTCGTCCTTAACATGCACAACCGGACAGATACCAGTGATCCCAAACACCCTCGAAAGTGCTTCCACGACTTCATCATAGTCATATTCACTCAGGCATTCAACATGCACCCTGCCCTGGGTCTTGCTTACTTCGAATTCTCCTTCTACCTTCTTAAGAGCGTATCTCATCTGCTTAATAAGAGCATCCTCAAAAACATATCTGTTCTTGCCCTTTATGGCTATTTCTGCGTATTTTATCAAAAATGATGTATATGTCATCTGTATTTCCTCTCTTTATGCCAGTCGACGAACTCCCGAACTCAGCCCGGCTTCTTCTGACTTCTTCTGTCTTCTTCTGTCTTCTTTTGCCTGCCTTCATCCGCTCATCTGCTTCCATTCATCTTCTTCCGGCCTGCCTTCATCCGTTCATCTTCTTGTAAATCTTCTCAGGTGCGGAAGAAGTTCTCTTAGCGCTTCCAATGCTGTATCTATCTCATCCCGTGTTGTCTCCACGCTCATGCTGAACCTTATGGTCGAGTCAAGCAGTTCGCGTTTTACTCCTATTGCCTTAAGTGTTGCGCTTATTGCCGGCTTATTGCTCGCGCAGGCTGAGCCTGACGAAACATAAATCCCCTTATCCTCAAGTGCATGGAGCAGAACCTCTGCGCGGATCTCTTCTACCGAAGCGCTTACAATGTGCGGTGCCGTTGTCCTTACAGCTTCATACAGGTTATCCGCGGTATCACTTATATCCGGAATTCCGTTCACACTCACCCCGTCAAGCTGCATCAGTTCACCAATAAAATATGTTTTAAGCTCATACAGCTTATCAATCTTTTTATCAAAATCATCATATAACAGCTCTGCCGCCTTTGCCATTCCCGCTATTCCCGGAACGTTTTCGGTTCCTGAGCGCAGTCCTCTCTGCTGTCCCCCGCCGAAGATAACCGGCTGGATCTTGATCTTATCATTTATATACAATACACCGATACCTTTGGGTCCGTGAATCTTATGCCCGCTTACAGACAGAAGATCAATATGTTCCCTCTTTGGATTGATCCTGACCTTGCCAAAGCCCTGTACGGCATCAACATGGAACAGTGTACCGGGATTATGCTCTTTAATTATGCTTCCAAGCTCTGCTATCGGCTGAAGAGATCCTATCTCATTGTTTACGTACATAATTGATACCAGTATTGTATCATCACGCAGCGCCGCCCGAAGATCATCCGGTCTTACACATCCCTTCTCATCAACATCAAGATATGTGACCTCGAAGCCCTCTTTCTCAAGATATGCACAGGGTTCCAATACCGCGGGATGCTCGATCTTAGTGGTTATGATATGCTTTCCTGCTCTCTGATTGGCTCTAGCGCAGCCTATAAGCGCCATATTGTCCGATTCCGTTCCGCCGGAGGTAAACAGTATTTCTTTCGCATTTACCTTTAACAGCTTTGCGAAGGTATCGGCAGCGTTCTTTATATATTTTTCAGCCTCCACACCGGCCATGTGCATGCTCGACGGATTCCCGTAATGTCTGTCCATGATATCGGACATAAGCTCCCTTACCTCATCGAAGCATCTCGTCGTTGCGGAATTATCCAGATATATTGTCATTTAACAGTTTCCTTATTTACCATTGTATTTCAATTTCATGCTCAGCACTCCCACAATCCTACCACAAAAGCACGGATCTCACAACTGCCCAAAAATTCTCAGACTCCGCTGCCTGGAGCCTGTCTGAAATGTAACTATTCCAAACAGGTTATGTCAGGATAAAACGGATGCTCATCAGGACTGCTCACATATATAAACCAGCCACGACATGACGGTCATTCCGGCCGTTTCTGTACGCAGGATCCGGCGTCCGAGAGTTATGGCCTTAAATCCCGCATCAACGGCAAGTGACACCTCAGGCTCATCGAAGCCACCCTCCGGTCCGATAAATACCGCTATATCCTGTCCCGGTTTAATGCTTCCAAGCGCATTCCGTGTCTTATCCATGGAATCCATGTCCGCAAGCTCATACGGCAGGAGCTTTAGATCCATATCCTTACTGTATTCCACCGCTTCCTTAAAGCTCATAACCGGCTTTACCTCAGGAATTATACGTCTCTTACTCTGTTTTGCGGCCGCCTCCGATATTCCGTTGAACCTGGTGATCTTAGCCGCTTCCTTTTTCTTATCGTACTTAACCACCGACCTTGCCATTTGAACCGGAATAATCTCATACGCACCCAGTTCCACGGCTTTCTGTATGATAAGCTCCATCTTATCGCTCTTGGGAAGCCCCTGAAAGAGGTAAATCCTGTTCGGAAGCTCGACATTGTCCTCCTTAACAAACCGCAGCTTAAGATGCACCCTGTCATCCTCATAATCCGCGATCTCGCAGCGGTATTCCTTATTACCACACATAGTGCTATCCATGGCACTGCGGGCGTCAGCTACTCCGGGCACTGTAGTTACGGTGCCTTCCGAGCCGTCATCTTTGTCAGACGCTATCACAGACACCTCTTCGCCGATACGAAGTCTTAATACATTCCTTATATGGTTGTAATCCCGGCCTTCAATATATATGTCTTTACCGCATATATTTCCGGGGTCTGTGAAGAACTGATACATCCCGGGCTGCTCCTTTACAGTTCCAAAGAAAACCATAAGACACCAGACACATCCCCTTGCCTTGCCTTGTCTTGTCTTCTCTTGTCTTACCCTTGTCTTCCTGCAAGCTCATCGACCAGCGTGCTTATCTGTGACTTACTCACTTCGTTAAGCGAACCTGTGATCTTAACAACCGTGTCACAGAAGGTTATATCTTTCATGCCTTCCATATATTCCTTCATCTTCTTTACAGCCATTGGTGCCCATGCACCGTTCTCGATAAGTGCAATCTTTCTGCCACAGTAATTATGATCCTTAAGGTGATCTATGAAGTTCTTCATAAACGGGAAGATATCTCCGTTATATGTGGTCGTTGCAAGCACTATCCTGTCATATCTGAAAGCCGCTTCAACAGCCTCTGCCATATCATCCCTTGCAAGGTCGAAGATCTCAATATGCTCAACACCCTTATCCTTAAGCATGTCATGCAGCATCATGGCTGCCATCTTGGTATTTCCGTATACTGATGTATAGGCGATGGTCACTCCACTGTCTTCGGCATTATATGCCGACCACTTATCATACAGATCCAGATAATACCCGAGGTTCTCATTAAGAACAGGACCATGCAGAGGGCAGATAACGGATATATCCAATACAGATACCTTCTTAAGAAGTGCCTGAACCTGCTGTCCGAACTTACCTACTATACCGAAGTAATAGCGTCTTGCTTCACATGCCCAGCCTTCTTCATCATCCTCATCATTGGCTCCAAACTTGCCGAAGGCATCTGCAGAGAAGAGTACCTTATCCCTTGTGTCATAGCTCATTATGACCTCAGGCCAGTGAACCATGGGCGCAGATATGAACTGAAGCTCATGGCTTCCAAGCCCGAACGTGGAGCCCTCCGATACCACCACCTGTCTGTCGGCATAATCGGTTCCAAAGAAGTTCTTCATCATATTGAATGCAGCTTTCCCCGAAACGATCTTAGCACCGGTATATTTATCCATAAAGGTTTGGATTCCACCTGAATGATCAGGCTCCATATGATGAACTACCAGATAATCCGGCTCTCTTTCTCCAAGAGCATCGGCTATGTTGTCCATCCACTCTGCCGTAAAGTTCCCGTCCACCGAATCCATGACGGCAATCTTATCATCGATTATGATATACGAATTATACGCCATACCCTCAGGAACATCATACTGCCCCTCGAACAGGTCAATGTCATGATCATCCACTCCTATGTACTTAATGTCATCTGTGATCTTCATTGTGCTTCTCCTTTTATTTTATAGTTTGGGATATCTGAACAGCGTTCCATGCGGAACAGATTTACTTTCAGACAGCTCTTTTATCTTATTATATGCGGTGTAGAAACTAAGTCCATCTTCCCATGAATTACCGTTGTAATAAACCGCATTATCCCCTTCGAAATACATAAAATACTTTATCTTCCAGGACTCATGTTTAGCTGTAATATATTCCATATCCCCTGTTTGCTGTGGTTGTGCTGTCATGAAGAAAAATCCGGCATTCGATTCCGGCATTTCCGCCAGAGTGGCGGCCTTCTTAAGATATGGTGTTTCCGTACCGTTTATCTCACCGTTATATGCAGTCTCAATCGTGTAAGGATTACCGTCGACATCCGCAGGCGGTGCCTGAGCATATAAGGTAAGATATTGTGTCTGGACCGCATTCATAAGGCTCTTTCCCCTGATCAGCAGTTTCGATCCTCTTGCCCTGGCAATAAAACCAAGTAATTGCGGAATGATGATGGATGCAAGAACAGCAAGAACCACCAGAACCACTATCAGTTCCACCAAAGTAATGCCTTTATTATCACAATATTTCTTACAGTATCTTATCTTCGCCTTATTCACTTACACCTCCATGCGTTCTAAGAATCAGAAGGATAGTTATACGAAGAAAAACCAATACCCGGGTAATTAATTTCACCTCACACATCTGCATCATGTATTAAGAAGAACTGCTCCAGCTTCCCGCGCAGCGCATCTTTTGTTATGGTCTTAAGCAGATAATCGGCAGGCTTTAGCTCCAATACCTTCATTATGCTCGCACGGTCGTTCTTCCCCGTCAGGAACATAACGGGGATCGCTTCCGTTGACGGTTCCGATTTGATCATTTCAAGTACCTGCGGCCCGCTGGTCACCGGCATCTCATAATCAAGGAGAATAAGGTCTGCATGATTGGTCGCAAGCCAGGTAATAGCCTGCATCCCGGAGCCTGCCATCGATACATGGTATTTATCCTTGAGCCAGTCATATACCATCTTAAGATACGATATATCATCATCCACTATAAGGATACTCTTACGCCTCTTAAACACAGCCTCCTCATCGAAGTATTCTGATATATCATCGAGGAATTTATCCATTTTAAGCGGCCTCTCATAGAAAGCCAGCATACATTCATCGGGTATGAACTGCTTTACTTCCCTGTACTCCGCTTCGTTTCCGATCACTGCTACTTTTCTGTCCTGTCCCAGGCACCTGTCCTTAATGTAGACGAGAACTTCCGATGCTTCACTGAAGGTATCGTCCGTATAAAGGATCACGAGCCCGGTTTCTTCGATCGCTGCGGTTATCTCCTTTATCTTCGGTCTAACGTTTGCAGCCTCCACTCCTATGCTATTAAGCTTCATCTCAAGACCCCTTACCGTGAAGGTCTCTGATGAGCATACGACCAGTGCCTTATCAGCCATCTTGTTTCCTCTTGCTCTCTTATATCTGTTTACGGTTTATGCTTCTGTCCTGTCTCATTTACTTCTGCTTCTGTTTTAATGTTATTTCAGTTACTTCTTTACCCGGTCATGCTTTTCCTGTATGACGAACCGGTTCGTTCACCATCTGTATCTTATATCCATCGTAGATAACTATGGCTAAAGTGTCAAACTGAATTTGTAACTTCCAGGATCCCTTCCCAGTCAAGCTTATTGAGCATATCCCCTATCCTGTCAAAGTTTTCCCTGTCCCTGCCGTCAAGTCGATATTCATTCAGGGAATCAAGTACCATCTTCGTAAGATCGTAATCCTGGATCTGCGCGAACTCACCGATACCGGCATATGCATCCTCTATCATCGTCTGCAGTGCCTCCGGAAGATCCTCATCATTGCTATCACTGCCAAGTCCCTTCAGTATCTCCTTATAGGACAGAAGCTTAATAAGCAACGGCTGTGTACCCTTGCGGATCGTATCAATATCATCCGCATCGCCTGCTGCCTCCAGCTTAGCCGCCATCTGCGACAGCTCCGGCAGCCCGACTATCCTGGCTGAGGACTTAAGAGCATGTACCTTTATCGTATAATCCTTATAATTTCCCCCGTCATACAGACTCCTTATCTCATCTGCCTTATCTTCAATACTATCATAGAAGCCTGTAAGTATCTGAATATAACCTTCTGCTGAACCACAGTT